>NZ_JBTNCY010000007.1:0-314881 GCF_054511255.1 Arthrobacter monumenti
CATCGCCCTCGCCCGCCGCCGCTGCGACACCCTCTTCGCAATGCTCCGAGACATGACCCTCTACGAGGAGAAACTGCCCCAAGCTGCTTGACAAAGAACATAGGGACACCCTGCCCGGTACGGGCCGGTTACAGTTCGGTGCTGAAGACGATCTTCCCGAAGAGGTCGCCCTCAAGCATTCTGGCGAACCCTTCCTCCGCCTTCGCCAACGACAGCACTGCGTCAATCTCCGGCCGCACGCCGGTGTTGACCATGAACTGCGCCAGCCGGCCCAGTTCATCACGGGTGCCCATGGTCGAGCCCAGAACCTTCAACTGCAGGAAGAAAACACGGTTCAGATCCGACGGCGGCTGAGGACCACTCGTGGCGCCGCAGGTCACGACTGCTCCCCCGGGCTTGAGGGACTTCAGGGAGTGGCTCCAGGTCGCTTCGCCTACGGAATCAAAGACGACGTCGACACGCTCGGGCAGGCGGGCACCGGCGTCGAACGCTTCCGCCGCTCCCAATTCCACCGCACGCCGGCCCTTTTCCTCACTGCGGCTGGTGGCCCACACCCGGTACCCTGCCGCATTAGCGAGGGAAATCAGAGCCGTGGCCACACCGCCGCCCGCGCCCTGGACCAGCACGGTCGAACCCGGCGCTGCGGGAGAGACAGTGAACAGCATCCGGTAGGCGGTCAACCACGACGTCGGCAGGCAGGCAGCCTCTTCGAAGCTGAGCTCGGGCGGTTTCGGGACCAGATTCCGAGCCGGGACCCAGACAGTTTCGGCGAAGGTTCCGGGGTGTATTTCAGACAACAGGCTGCGCTTCGGGTCGAGCGTTTCGTCCCCGCGCCAATCCTCCGAGGAAATCACGGCATGCACGATGACCTCATTTCCGGCCTCGTCCACCCCTGCGGCGTCGCAGCCGAGGATCATCGGCAACCGGTCTTCGGCAAGGCCGACACCGCGCAGCGACCACAGGTCATGGTGGTTCAAAGCCGCGGCCTTCACATGGACTTTTTTGTATCCTTCCGGCGGTTCAATCTGGTCAATGTCGCCGGATTTCAATCCGCTTAGGGGGTTGTCCGGGGACAATGAGTCGACATAGACGGCACGCATGGATAAGCTCCTTCGGATCGGCTGTTCCTCCATCCTAAGGCCCCTCTCCCTTGATCCTAAGCCCGCTTCCGACGGCGGCGGCCGGTATCGATTTAGGCGCTCCCCACGCGGATGTGGGACGATATTACGGAGCTCTTTTCACAGAGCACAGCAATGCAAAGGAGGCAGCTATGAGCAAGCGAGCACGCAAGAAGCGCGACCGCAGGAAGAATGCCGCAAACCACGGTAAGCGCGCTAACACCTGAGTCTTAAACGACAGTGCCCCCGCATCCGGCAGTGAGCCGGAGGCGGGGGCATTGTTTTAGGTTAAAGGTGCTCCGCCGGCGCCGGTTTTCCATTGGACGGCGGTTCCCGGAGCGTCCCGGTTACTGGGCGGCGGTGCTGGAATGCTCAGTCGTTTTGATCTCGCTGATCCGGGCCAGGATGCCGGCCTTCAAGGTTTCGGGGGCGACCTCCCTGCACGACCGCTTGACCACGGTACGGATCAGCCGCTCCAGGTCGTGTTCCTCGGTGCACTCCGGGCAGCTTTCCAAATGGTTCTTGATTTCAACAATGTCGTCGTGGGAAAGCGCCCCATCCAGATATTCGTACAGCTTTTCAACCCTGGAGTCGGGGCAGTCGCCCAAGTTCTCGCAGTCACTCATTTCTTGCTCCCCTGGTATTCGCTTCCCTGCTGGCTCTGCTTATTCACGGCGGACAGACCGCGCTCATGCGCGTAGTCGGTCAACATCTCGCGGAGCAGTTTACGGCCGCGGTGCAGACGCGACATCACTGTGCCAATGGGAGTGTCCATAATTTCTGATATTTCCTTGTAGGCAAAGCCTTCTACATCCGAAAAGTAGACGGCCAGCCTGAATTCCTCCGGAATGGCCTGCAGCGCCCGTTTCACATCCGAGTCCGGAAGGTGATCCAGCGCCTCCACTTCGGCCGAACGGAGACCGGCGGACGTATGCGATTCGGATCTGGCCAGCTGCCAGTCCTCCACCTGGTCCGAATTCGACTGCAGCGGCTCGCGCTGGCGCTTCCGGTACAGGTTGATATACGTGTTGGTGAGAATCCGGTACAGCCACGCCTTGAGGTTGGTCCCGGGCCTGTACTGGTGGAACGCGGAGAACGCCTTGGTGTAGGCCTCCTGGACCAGGTCCTCGGCATCACTGGGATTACGCGCCATCCGCATCGCGGCCGAATACAACTGATCCACATACTGCATGGCATCACGCTCGAAGCGTGCCTTGCGCTGCTCGGTGGTTTCGGTCTCCCGGTCCACCGGCGTATCGGCGCTGTCCTGTGTCTGATTACTCATCACAGACCAGTTTACGTGCTGGCGGGACTCAGGTGCCGCCACATTCAACTGCAGGCCTTGCCCGGGACCGGGCGCCGCACTGCTGGCCGTTCGTTCGGCCACACTTGAAGTTGCCGACATTGCTGCCTTTCTGCTTGCCAACCGGACACGGATCCTCATCCGCCGCTTCCGGCCAGCCCTTGCCGGGCTGCACTAATAGAGGGAACAGGCCTGCCGCCGTCGTTATTCCGGAAAATAAGCCGGCTTCAGGCTAAAGGTGTGCTGAGCCGCCAAAAGGTGCAAAACTATGATGGAGTTGAGGTAGGGGAATACGGAACCAGTCAGATCCAGCCAGGAGGCATTAATGACTATTGTTCGCTTCGTTGCTCGTCCATTACTGGCCAGCAGCTTTATCGCGTCCGGAGCCGACCGGCTCAAGAACTCGGACAACACCGCCGAACAGCTGCGCCCTGTGCTTCAGCGCGTGGGCAAGACAATACCGTCGGCCCGATCGTTCACTGCCAACGAGCAGTTGGTTGCGAAAGTTGTGGGTGGAACCCAGATCGGTGCCGGCCTGCTGCTGGGCATCGGAAAACTTTCCCGGGTGGCTGCCCTGCTGCTCGTGGCCTCGTCGGCGCTGAACACCGTCGTCGAATACCGTTCCGCCGATGCCTCCACCAAGGAAGGCAAGACCCACCGCCGCAATCAGCTGCTGAAGAACGTTTCGCTGATCGGCGCCGTGATGCTTGCCGCCGTGGACACCAACGGACGCCCCGGCCTCGCCTGGCGCGCCGAACACCTGGCCGGTGATGCCCGCAAGAGCGCCAAGTCCCTGAGCAAGGACGCCCGGAAGCAGTGGCAAAAGGCTGATAAAGGCGTACGAAGCACCGCCTCCGACGTCTTCGGTTCCTGAACCGGATGAGCGCATCGGCAGCCGCGTCGCCCGAAGTCCGGCATTGGCCGGCACCGGCAGCAGCAGGGCCGGTGCATGCGACAGTCCAGGTCCCCGGTTCCAAATCCCTGACCAACCGCTACCTGCTTTTGGCAGCGGTGGCCGGCGCGCCGTCACGGCTTCGGTCGCCGTTGCATTCGCGTGACTCGCAGCTGATGGTCGCGGCGCTAAGGCAGCTCGGTGCCGGTTTTGAGGAAGTTCCGGGGCACGGTCTTTTCGGCCCGGACCTGCTCGTCACTCCGGCAGGGTTCCTGAGAGGCAACGACGACGGCGGCGCACCGGAGGGATCCGACCGCTCCGTCGATTGTGGACTCGCCGGCACGGTGATGCGCTTCGTGCCTCCGGTGGCGGCCCTGCTGGCCGCGGACACCCGTTTCGACGGCGATCCGCAGGCGCGCAAACGCCCGATGGGCGCCATCATCGAAGCCCTGCGTGGCCTCGGGGTGACCGTCGACGACGGCGGGTCGGATTCGCTGCCCTTCACCGTTCACGGCAGTGGCTCGGTCGAAGGCGGCCCGCTGTCCATCGATGCGAGTGCCTCATCCCAGTTCGTGTCCGCCCTTTTGCTGGCCGCCCCCCGCTTCAGGCAGGGCCTTGAGCTGCGGCATTCCGGCCCCGCGGTGCCGAGCCTGCCGCATGTTGAGATGACCGTACAGGTCCTGCGCGACCTTGGCGTTGATGTCGATGATTCGGAACCGGATTGCTGGAAGGTCCGGCCCGGAACCATCGCAGGCTTCGACGTGGAGATCGAACCTGATCTGTCCAACGCCGGCCCCTTCCTCGCAGCCGCTGTTGCCACTGCCGGAACGGTAAGCGTTCCAAACTGGCCGCAGACCACCACCCAGGGTGGCGACCACTGGCGCCACATCCTCACAGCGCTGGGGGCCGAGGTCCGCTATGAGGACAATACGCTCCAGGTGACCGGCGGCGCCTCTGTTAACGGCGTGGACCTGGATCTGTCCGAGGCCGGCGAATTGGCCCCCACCGTCGCCGCCTTGAGCACCCTGGCGACCGGGCCTTCACGCCTGCGCGGCATCGGACACCTGCGCGGCCACGAGACCGACCGGCTGGCTGCCCTGGTGACTGAGATCAACAGGCTCGGCGGCGATGCGGCCGAAACCTCCGATGGCCTCACCGTCACGCCGGCGCCACTGCACGGCGGTGTCTTCCATTCCTATGACGATCACCGGATGGCGACCGCCGGGGCCATTATTGGGCTCGCCGTCGACGGCGTTGAAGTGGAAAACATCGGCACGACGGCGAAGACCATGCCTGAGTTCGCACAGCTCTGGCAGCAGATGCTGGCCGCGAAGGATCACACGGGTGGCGCGTAGCAGCCGGAGCTGGGACGAGTCCGATGTCCGCATCCGCCCTAATAAGAAAGGCTCACGCCCCCGGACGAAAGACCGCCCTGCCCATGCCGACGCAGTCGTGGGCCGCGTCGTTACTGTCGACCGCGGACGCTACACCACCGTGGTGGCCGAAGACACCGAAAACGAGCGGGTGGTCATTGCCGCACGCGCCCGTGAACTGCGCCGCACGCCCGTCGTCGCCGGCGATCTGGTCGGATTGGTTGGCGACGTAACAGGAGCGCCTGACACCCTCGCCCGCCTGGTGCGCGTGGAGGAACGGACGACGGTGCTGCGGCGCAGCGCAGATGACACGGATCCGGTCGAACGCGTCGTCGTTGCCAATGCGGACCAGCTGGTCATCGTGGTGGCCGCCGCCAATCCGGAACCGCGGACGGGCTTCATCGACCGCACCCTCGTCGCTGCCTATGACGCCGGTATCGAGCCACTGTTGTGTGTCACAAAAACGGATCTCAAGGACCCGGCCGGGCTGCTGGCCAACTACGATTACCTGGACCTCACGGTCGTGACCAGCGGGACCACTGGCGCCGGTCAGCCCGCAGAAGGATCCGACGACGACGACGCGCCGCTGCTGCTTGATGCGGCGGCGGTTTCCGAATTGCGCAGCCACCTCGCCGGCAAGGTCAGTGTCCTCCTGGGCCACTCCGGCGTCGGCAAATCCACCATGGTCAATGCGCTGACCGGCGCCCACCGGGCCACCGGCGGCGTCAATGCGGTCACGGGCCGTGGCCGCCACACGTCGTCGTCGGCCCTGGCCCTGCGGGTCGAACAATCCCCGGGGAGCTGGATTATCGACACCCCCGGGATCCGCTCTTTCGGCCTGGCCCACGTGGATCCGGACCGGATTCTGCAGGCATTCCCCGATCTGGAACCAGGCACCGCGGCCTGCGCCCGGGGCTGCAAGCACGACGACGACGCCGTCAACTGTGGACTGGACGAGTGGGTGCTCAGCGGCGAGGCAGGCGAGGCCGGCGCCGCCCGGTTGACGTCACTGCGGAGGCTGCTGGGCACCGGGTTCAAGGTGCAGGCCAAGGAACTCGGTCTTTACTGACCCGGCCGGGTGATTGGACCTCCCATAACCGGGAAGAAAATAACGATAGCGTGAACCTATGAACCACGCGCCGCAAACCTATAATGACGACCTACGGCTGGCCCATGTCATGGCCGACTCCGTAGATGCCCAAACGATGGACCGCTTCAAGGCCCAGGACCTCCAGGTCGAAACCAAAGGCGATCTCAGTCCCGTCACGGACGCCGACAAGACCGCCGAAGAGGCAATCCGGGGACAGCTCTCCCGCGCCCGTCCGCGGGATGCGGTGCTGGGCGAGGAGTTCGGCAGCAGCGGTGCCGGCTCCCGGCGCTGGATCATAGATCCGATTGACGGAACCAAGAACTTCATGCGGGGCGTTCCGGTCTGGGCAACGCTGATTGCGCTGGTCGACGAGGGCCAGCCCGTGGTCGGCCTGGTCAGCGCCCCCGCACTCGGGAAACGCTGGTGGGCCGCCAAGGGCACCGGCGCGTTCATGGGTAAATCATTGGCGACGGCGATCCGGCTGCGGGTCTCGAACGTCGGCGATCTTTCCGACGCGTCAATGTCATATTCGAGCCTGGCCGGGTGGAAGAAACGCGGGAACTTCGATGAGTTCCTGTCCCTGACCGATGATGTCTGGCGGACCCGCGCGTTCGGTGACTTTTGGTCCTACTGCATGGTTGCCGAAGGCGTCGTCGACATCGCCTGCGAGCCGGAATTGAATCTGTACGACATGGCGGCGCTGGTTCCGATCGTGACGGAAGCAGGCGGCCGCTTCACCTCCCTCGACGGGGCCGACGGCCCGTTCGGCGGCAATGCGCTGGCTACCAATTCCATTTTGCACACCGAGGTCCTGCACCGGCTCAACCCGCAGGTGGACGACCTGCTCTGAAGGACCGGTCCCGGTTTCCCTATGATTTAAGCCTGCCTGTGATGTAAATTTAGGTATGCCGAAATTCCGCAGCACACTCGCCTTGGTGGCCGTGCTGTGCCTGGGTCTGACAGCTTGCTCCGCTCCCATGGGGAACAGCTCCGAGGGCCGCGCTTCCGCGACGGAGAAACCACTGGTACTGACGACTTTCACCGTGCTGGCGAACATGGCGCGCCAAGTGGGCGGGAAGCATGTCAGGGTGGAATCGATTACCAAAGTTGGAGCCGAGATCCACGGCTACGAGCCGACTCCGTCGGACTTGAAGTACGCGGCCGACGCCGACCTGATCCTGGATAACGGACTGGGCCTGGAGCGCTGGTTCAAACGCTTCGTCGCGTCGGTCGACGCTCCACATGCAGTGTTGTCGACCGGCATCGACCCAATCCCGATCACCGTTGGTGAGTACGAAGGCGAGGCCAATCCGCACGCCTGGATGTCACCACGCGCCGGCCAAGTTTATGTCGCCAATATCGTCGAAGCCCTTAGCCGGCTCGTTCCTGAGCATGCCGGGGACTTCCGGGCCAACGGCGAACGCTACAACGCAAAGCTTCAGCAGCTCATGGACAGCCTTGAAGGTGCCTTGCCGCCCAAGGCGGCGCTGGTTACCTGCGAAGGTGCCTTCTCCTATCTGGCACGGGACGCGTCCCTGCGGGAGGGCTACCTTTGGCCGGTCAATTCGGATACGCAAGGAACTCCCGGTCAGATCACCGACCTGATCGATTTCATCGAACGCCGCGATGTTCCAGCCGTCTTCTGCGAGTCGACGGTGAGCGCGGATGCTCAGCAACAGGTGGCTCAAGCAACCGGCACCAGGCTCATCACCCCGTTGTATGTCGATTCCCTCTCGGAGCCCGACGGACCCGTGCCCAGCTATCTGGAACTGCTGCGTCACGATATCAGCTTGATCAAGGAAGGACTGGCCGGTGAAGACGCCAATGCGAATGGATAAGGCCCGCGTGGCCATGGCCGTGGAGACTCCCGCCATCACCATCGACACGCTCACCGTGCGGTATGGCGACGTCCTGGCTCTGCAGTCGGTCAATATGACCCTGCAGCAGGGCAGGATCTGCGGATTGATCGGGGTCAACGGCTCAGGCAAATCCACGCTCTTCAAATCCATCATGGGTCTCGTGGCGCCCAGCTCGGGAACCGTCAAGTTGTTCGGCAAAAGCCCGCGCTCCTCCAGGAAAAACAACCTGCTGACCTACGTCCCACAGTCCGAAGACGTCGACTGGACCTTCCCGGTCTCCGTGCACGATGTCGTCATGATGGGCCGCTACGGGAATCTTGGTCCGATGCGCCGTCCCCACGCCGAGGACCGCGACGCCGTCGAATACGCCCTGGACCGGGTGGGACTTACCGAACTGGCCGGCCGGCAGATTGGCGAACTGTCCGGCGGACAGCGCAAACGGGCCTTCGTGGCGCGCGGCATTGCCCAGCAGGCGAAACTGATGCTGCTGGATGAACCCTTCGCCGGCGTGGACAGGACGTCCGAGGCCACCATGACCGGATTACTGCAGCAGCTGCGCGGCGAAGGAAAGACCATCCTGATCTCCACCCACGATCTTGCCGGCATCCCCAAATTCTGTGATGAGGCGCTGCTGCTGCACCAGCGCGTCCTCGCGCATGGACATCCGGAGGATGTGTTGACCACCGACAATCTCGCCCGCGCCTTCGGGGAAGGAGCCGGCAATGGACCTGCTTAACTGGCTTGCAGAACCGATGCTGTACGGCTTCATGACGCGTGCCCTGATCGTCACGGTGGCGGCGGCCCTGGTCTGCTCGGTGCTGTCCTGCTGGCTGATCCTGATGGGCTGGTCGCTGATGGGCGACGCCGTTTCCCACGCAGTCCTTCCCGGTGTCGCCCTCGCCTACATCGTGGGGCTCCCCTTTTCCATCGGCGCGTTCGTCTTCGGTGCTGGAGCCGTGGCGCTGATCGGCGTCGTCCGTTCCACCACCAAGCTGAAGTCGGACACGGTCATCGGCGTCGTTTTCACGGCCCTCTTCGCCGCCGGACTGGCCATCATCTCGAAAACGCCAAGCCAGACCGATCTGGGACATATCCTCTTCGGCAACGTCCTCGGCGTGACCGACGCCGAGTTCCGCCAGGTTCTCATCCTGGGAGCAATCACCCTGGGCGCGCTGCTGTTCAAACGCCGCGATCTGACCCTCTACGCCTTCGACCGCACGCACGCCCACGCCCTGGGCATCAACACAAAGTGGCTGTCCACACTCCTGCTTGGGCTGCTGGCACTGACCGTCGTCGTCGCCCTGCAGGCTGTGGGCATCATCCTCGTCGTCGCGATGCTCATTACCCCGGGCGCGACGGCGTTCCTGCTCACCCGCCGCTTTCCGGTGATGCTCGGCGCCGCGGCCGGAATCAGCGTCCTGACTGCGGTGATCGGCATCTACGCCAGCTACTACTGGGACATGTCCACCGGCGCCTCCGTCGTCCTGGCGCAGTCCGGCGTTTTCGTGCTCGCGTATCTGCTGGCGCCCCGCAGCGGAATGCTCTCCCAGTGGCGGATCCGCCGGGCCGCGGGCCGCAGCACCACCGAAGTGAGGACAGCAGCGTGAGCCCGGCCGCCAGGAACTCCCCCGGATTGAGCAGCGATTCCGCCAGCGTGCAGGATTACGTCAAGGTCATCTACGCCTTCACCGAATGGCAGGACAAACCGGTCACCATGACAGCCTTGGCCGCACGGCTGAAGGTGGCGAACTCGTCCGTGACCGAGATGGTGCGGAAACTCGTCGACCTCGGACTGGCCGACCATAAACCCTACAACCCGGTGGAATTGACCCCGGAAGGCCTCAGGTTGGCGTTGTCCATGGTCCGCCGGCATCGCTTGCTGGAGACCTATCTGGTCCAGGAACTCGGCTACGGCTGGGACGAGGTCCATAATGAGGCGGAGCTGCTCGAGCACACCGTCTCCGATACATTGGTCGACCGGATGTCGGCCCGCCTCGGCCACCCGGACCGGGATCCGCACGGCGATCCGATTCCGTCAGCGGATGGCACCATTGAGCTGCCCGCCGCGCACGTCCTCAGCACCTTGGATGAAGGACATCATGGTCGCGTTGCCCGGATCAGCGACGCCAACCCGCACCTGTTGCGCTATCTCGGCGACGAGGAGATCCGGCTCGACACCGCCGTGACGGTGCTTGGCCGCAAACCCTTCGGCGGCGCCTTGACGGTGCAGGTGGGCTCAGGAGGGCGGGTCCGCGAGCTGGATCTGGGCGACGAACTTGCCGCCTCGGTTTGGGTGATGACCGAAGGCAGGCACGAGGGCTGCACGCTGGAAAAATCATAACGACGCCGGCACTTCAGTGTGGTCCCGGGCCATCAGCCAACTATCAGGCAGCGTCATTACGCTCGTATTGTGTTGGCCACACCGGCGCACAATCGTGACGCCAGCCGATAGGCTCGAGTCAACACCCACCGGCATTTAGGAGACCATCAATGGCGACCCTCGGTATTGAGGAAGAGTACCTGCTCCTGGATCCAAAGTCGCTGTTGCCGGCCTGGGTCAGCGCGGAGGTTTCCGGTTTCATTCATGGAACCGGGCAGGTTGCCGACGAGGACGTCCAACGCGAGCTCCTGAGCTGCCAGCTCGAAACCGCCACTCCGGTTTGCAATACCCTCGAAGAGGCCGGCGAGGCTCTGCTGCATTTCCGGAAAGAGCTCTCCGCCGCCGCCATGAAGGCAGGTGCACGGGCCTCCAGCTCCTCCACCGCGCCGCGGGCAGAGGCCGGTCCAGCCGAACTTACTGACAAACAGCGCTATTACGACCTGAAAGAAAACGCGCAGGAAGTCGCCACTGACCAATACGTCAATGGGCTGCATGTGCATGTCGGAATTCCCGACCGCGACACCGGCGTTCGGGCCCTGAACCGGATCCGGGCCTGGTTGCCCGCCATCGTCGCTCTCAGCACCAACTCTCCGCTGTGGCAGGACCACGACACCGGTTTTGCCAGCTGGCGCACTATCCACTTCCGCCGCTGGCCGCTTCAGGGTTGCCCGCCCGAATTCGCCGACGCAGACGACTACGACTGCAGGGTCCAGCGCATGCTGGGGATTGGCGCGATAATCGACACCGGACTGGTGACCTGGCTGGCTCGTCTGTCCGAAAACTATCCGACCATAGAGGTGCGGGCAGCCGATTCCCAGCTTGAAGTGAAGGATACGTTGCTGCTGGCCGGCATAATCCGCGGCCTCATTGTCAGTGCCATCAACGATGTCCAGACCGGACAGCCCTATCACAGCGCAGAGCCTGAGTTGCTTGAAGCTGCTGTCTGGCAGTCCGCCAGATACGGTCTGAGCGGAAATCTGGTGCTGGTCAGTGAGGGCGTCCTGAAGCCGGCGCGGGAGGTCATCGAGACCCTGCTCGAATACATCAGCCCGGCGCTGGATGAAGCCGGCGACACCGATACGGTCAAGGCCGGAGTCGAGCGGCTTTTCGATTCCGGAACGGGAGACGTCCGGCAACGGGCCGCGATGGACCACGGCGGATTACCGGCGCTGATTGACCTCTACACGACGTCGCTCATCGCCGAATAAGCGCGCACTGGACATCAACCCCGGGCGCTGTGTTGAGCCCTGAGCGATCTGCGCTACCCGAGATCTGCGCTACCCGAGATCTGCGCTACTCGGGATCCGCACTATTCGGGACGGGACAGATTCCTGGTGGCAGGTCCTTCGAGGAGTTCACCCGCGCAGGTGAAGCGTGAGCCGTGGAGTGGGCAATCCCAGGACTGCTCGGCATTGTTCCAGGACAGAATTCCATGCATATGCGGGCAAACTGCTCCCACCCTGCGGGTCGTCCCATCCACGGTGCTGATGCCTACTGGATGAACGCCTTCGCGCACCACCACGCCCTCGCCCTCTGCCGGCGTCGTTCCTTCATCCTTGTTCATGGCCGTGCGCAGCCAGTCCGAAACCATATGGGCGCCGACCTTGGCATTGAGTGAGGCACCATTGCCCAGCGTGGCCGGTGGCAGCGGACGGTGGGCAAGTTCATCCGCCCAGGGCATATGCCCACCAAGGATCCGGCCGCTCAGCGTCATGGCGGCGGCAATCGCGTTGGTCATGCCCCACTTGTTGTAGCCGGTGGCCACGAAGATGTGTTCCTGCCCTGGAAGAATCGGCCCCACATAAGGCAGCAAATCCAGCGGGCGGTAGTCCTGGGCCGACCAGGAATGCGTCAGCTCGGCTCCTGGGAAGTGACGTTCGGTCCAGCGCCTCAGGTCCTCGACCGAGCCCCGCGGGGACGGCTCCCTGCCCACGATATGACCATTGCCACCGACCAACAGACTGGTGCTGCCGCCAGCGCCCGCTGTACGCAGTGACCGCGAGGGGCTGTCGACTGACAAGTACATGCCCTGCGGTATTTCGCCGGGCACGTGAAAAGCGAGGGCGTACGAACGGCTCGGCTCAAGGGCGCCAAAATAACCGCCGCGGTCAAGGATCGGCGTGCCGGTCGCCAGGACCACGTTGGTGGTCTGTACGTCGCCGGCCGTTGTCTGAACACTGCGCAATGGCCCCGAGTTGAGACCGCCCTCGTGGTTGGTACTGACACCCTGCACCCGTACGTTCTCATGCAACACTCCCCCATGGCCGCGGAAATCATCCGCCAGCGAGGCGAGAATATCCATCGGATCGAACTGGTATTGCCCTGCGAGCTTGACCGCCCCATGCGTCGTATACGGCAGCTCGAGGTCTGTCTCAACGGTCACGTCAAGACCGGCCTGCCGTGCTGCATCATACTCAGCGTCGACCGTTTCCCTGCCATTGGCGCTCCCGGCGTAGCTGAATGCATCGCGCTGCTCTATTCCGATTCCCCGCTCCTCGCAGTACCGGACCAGCCACTGCTGCCCTTCCCGGTTCCCGCTCACGTAGGCCTTGGCAATACCGATTGAGTGCCGCTTGAGGATGCTGGACAGCGAGGCGCCCTGCAGCAGGCTCAATTTCGCCGTGGTGTTACCGGTGGTCACCGCACCAACGTGGCGGGCTTCTAGAACTGCCACCCGTTGCCCAGCCCGGGCCAGCAGCAGAGCCGTGGCGAGGCCCGTCATGCCGGCGCCAACGACGACGGTGTCATAGTTGGCTCCCGGAACGAACTCATCGGCGGCAACAGGCGTGTAGTGGTCCAACCAAAGCGAAGTCATTGACAGTATCCGTCCTCTTGAGCGTTCGAGTGGCCGTCTGATCCCAACCTATGGCCGCCGTCGTCTATGTGCAACAGCGTTTGCCTGGCCTTGCAGCGGAGCATCCATGGGTTTGTCCCGCCCCTGCTGCTAGCTGGAGCCGCGTTTCGCCAGCCCGATCATCAACAGCGGAAGGCCAATCATCAGCGGGACGAGAGTAAAGAGGGTGTGGGTTCCACCGGTAATGCCCATGTAGAGGACGAACAGGAAGGTCCCGACGACGAACACGAGTCCGGCGAAAATCATGCCTCCGCCTTTGCGCGGGGGCAGTCCTTGCGACCACCGGTGAACATGATCCGTGCTGTCCATATAACCGAGCATAGTCCTCAAGGTTTCTTCAAGGCCCCCCCTGCAAGCTGTGAAAGTCCAGGAGGACGAATACGACCCGGCTGCACCGGACTTCAGCAGCCGGCGCTGGCAGTGAAAGGTCTCATCCGATGGCTACGAACAAGAGCTCAGAAGGATCCCGCAACGGTGTGGGATTTGGTCGTGCAGCCGCGATGGTCGCAGCATGCGGACTCATCCTGGGTGTGAGTGGAACTTCTTCCTCCGCGCCCACGATAGCCGGACTGCAGCATTCATCTGGCAACCTCCAGGACTCATCCGGCGTGGCAGTTCCAGCCAGCGCTGTCCTATCCTTCCGTCCACCCGTCACCATCATGGCCGACGGTGCGACGGGCGCCGGGCTCGTGCCCGGTATCGGAGGGCTCCCCGGACTTCCTGGCTCCCCCGGTTCCCCCGGATTACCAGGAAGCCCGGGGTTCTCCGGTCTTGCCAGCGGAACCAGCGTGCCCGGAACCAATCTGTTTGTTCAGCCGGGTCCTGCCTCCGCCCGGGGAAGCTTGGCCGCGGTCGTCCCCTATGCCCACCAAGGTCTGGGCCACCCGTACGTCTGGGGCGGCACCAGCTTCGCCAGTGGCTGGGATTGTTCCGGTTTTGTCCAGTGGGCCTTCGCCCAGGCAGGTTTCCAGATGCCGCGTGTGAGCCAATGGGAAGGCATGCAGCCGACGCAGAATCCTTCACCAGGCGACTTGGTCACGCAGCGGCCCGACGGCCCCAACCACTGGGCGCACGTGGGAATTTACATCGGCGACGGCATGATGATCAGTGCCCTCAATCCCGATCAGGGAACCATTATCCACTCGATCGGACCGGCCGGAACTTCGTGGTTCTTCACCCTTCCCGGCACGGCGCGCAGCGGACCTGATCCCTCGGATGCGCCAGGATCAGGCCTCACCTCTGGCATTACCGCGACTGTTCCCGGACTGAGCTTCCCCTCCGGGCCGGACTCGACAGCGACTGTTCCCGGACTGAGTTTCCCCTCCGTATCGGCCTCTAATGGAGGTTCCTCGGGCGGCTCCTCGGTGAATGCCTCGAACCAGCGGAACGACGGCCCGGCCAAGTCAGGCAAGTCGAAATCACACGACCAGGCCGGAAACAAGTCAGGTTCGGGAAAGAACACGGACCGCAATTCGAATCAAGGCGGTAGCGGGCGGGCGGATCGTAGTACGACGCCGGTCAAGGACGCCGCTGAGAGGTTAGCTAACGCGGGCAAGAGCAACCCCGGGAATCCGGGCAAGTCGAAGCCGTCGCACGACAAGACGCCCGGAAATAAGCCAGGCTCGGGAACGAATACGAACCATAACTCGAATCCGGGCGGTGCGGGAACAACACCTCCAGCTACGAAGCCCGGCGGCACGGGAACAACACCTCCAGCTACGAAGCCCGGCGGTTCGGGGTCATCGAAGCCGGGGACCGGAACCACGAGCCCGAAGCCGACGCCGGGTCCCGGGACCACAAACCCGAAACCGACTCCGACGCCAGATACCAACACCGGCACCGTGACTCCTCCGGCGACGAATAAGCCGGATCCCAAGCCCGTTGTGACGGTACCACCTGTCCAGACAACGCCTCCTGCCACGACGCCACCCGCGGCGCCGAAGCCGGAAGCTCCGGCACCGGTTACCGAGCAACCGACGACCCCACCGCCACCGCCACCAACGACTCCGGCCGCTCCGGCAGTTCTGACGCCCGGGGAAATCCAAGCCCTCCTGGTGAAGGGAGCGGCGGCCCTCGCAGCAGGAGCTCCGGGCTCACTGGGGACTCCCGTCACGGAACCACGGGCTGGCGACCTCGTCTACTATGCGAGCGATGGCACCAATCCAGCCCGTGTCGGCGTTTTCCTTGGTGACGGCACGGTTCTCCTGAACGGTGCAGGGGGTCCATCTCCCGTGGAAGCCAGCGCCGCCTACTACCGGGGGTAGCTAAAGATAAGAAGCCCCGTCCCTGCTCGAAAGAGCTGGGGACGGGGCTTTTTCCTGCGCCGGAAGAACCAGGCGCTACGGGGTCGGCTTTTCAGCAGCGGCAGCAATGTCGTCGAGGTCGACCCGCATAGCCTTGGACGCCGCACGCAGCCCTAGCCGGCCAAAAACTTTCCAAAGAATGCTCTGCCAGCGGGATTCCGAAACCGGCCGGCCAGCGAACTCCAAGCTCAGCAGGCTTCCCGGCCCGTCCGGCACAACGGTGAATGTCGTCGTGTAATGGGTGCCCGCCGACTCAGCCTCCACAACCGTGCTGTTCGGGGCGTCCGCCGCTGTCACCCACATTTCCTCGGTGGCCTTCTTGCCGAACATTGTGCGGGTCTCGCGCCACCGTGTGCCGACGCCGTAGGGCGGTTGACTGAGCAGCTCGATGCGGTCCACGCCGCTAAGTGTGCCGGCCGCGCCGGGAATGTCGGTGAGCACACGCCAAACCCGTTCGGGTGCGGCCGCAACAGGGCGGGAAAGAGTGATTGATTGGCTGGTCATAGGTTCATAATGGCACAGCCGAAGCGGTGCGGTTAACAGCAACAGGCCGGCACGAAGTCGTGCCGGCCTGTTGCCATAAAAAAGTGGAGATGGGGGGAATTGAACCCCCGTCCGATGTCGTGTTGTCAGGTCTTCTCCGGGCGCAGTTTGCGTCGGATTTTCTCGGCCCCAGCCATCATGCAAACAAGTGGTTGATCCGGGCCCAGCCGTCTAAAAGTCCCGGCAACCCCGACGGCGCGGGTTACCAGCAGTGGCCCTCTAAATGACGCCAGGATCCGGGTCGAGAGCGTACCCGGGCTGACGGACTATGCCCGCTGCTTAGGCAGCGAGAGCGAAGTCGTGCTGTTTAGAATCAGCAGTTATTTTTTTGCAGAGAGCGTTAACGAGATAGCCCTGCATCCTCGGCCCGCTTCCCCTGTCGCGACTACCATCGTCGAAACCAGTCATCCCCGTATTCAATTACCAAACCGGTTCCCCGGCTATTGCCCGGCGAATGCCGGACACCCATCATAACGCATGACCGCCGTCGTACATTCCCGCAGCTAAAAACCAATGCCGAGAACGACGATCTGGGCCTGCCACGCCAGCACGACCAGGAACGAGGCCAGCGTGGCGAAGATGGACATGATGGCGAGGGTGACCATCCCTGCCTGCCTTCGCCGCAGTGCCCAAAGGAACGTCAAAACATTGGCGGCAACCAGAAGCGGAGAGACGAACACCAACCACTGGGCCAGCATCACGTAGAACAGGAAGAAGAACGGAAACAGCACCATCAGTCCGGCAGGGACAATGGCCAGCACGATAATCCAATCGATCGCGGCGGTGGCAATCACCCACCACGGACGCTTGTAGCGGACCTCTTCCTCGTCGGGACCGGTTTGTTCATCCCAGAAAACTTCTGTCACAGCGGCCGGTCAGCCCAGATTCTTTTCGCGCATGGCACGCTGTGCCTCACGGTTGTCCTGCTGTTCACGCAGCGCCTGGCGCTTGTCGTAGTCGCGTTTACCCTTCGCGACGGCGATTTCGACTTTCGCCCGGCCATCCAGGAAATAGAGCTGCAGTGGCACGATCGTAAATCCTGATTCGCGCGTCTTCTGGGCAATTTTCTCGATCTCTTCGCGGTGCAACAACAATTTACGACGGCGGCGGGCGCTGTGGTTGGTCCAGGAACCATTGAGATACTCCGGGATATAGACGTGCTCCAGCCACATTTCATCGTCGGTCAGCGAGGCGAACCCGTCGATCAGCGAAGCACGTCCCTCGCGCAGCGACTTCACTTCGGTGCCCATCAGCACGAGGCCCGCCTCATAGGTATCCAGTATGTGGTAGTTGTGCCGGGCCTTTCGGTTGGTGGCCACTACCTTTCGGCCACTTTCTTTGGGCACGGTAAAACTCCTTAGTATGAGGGCTGGACATCCAGTCTACGACAGCACCCGGGGAGGTTTCAGCCTGCGGGTCGCGGCTGCCCGTCTGGTCAACGCCCAACGGCCCCGGCCGGGAGGAACTGCTACAGGACCGACGCTGGATTGACCGGCTCGCCATTGACGATGGTCTCGAAGTGCAGATGGCAGCCTTGCGAGTTTCCGGTGTTACCGGAATAGGCGATGATCTGGCCCTTCGAGACAGACTGGCCGGGCGAAACCACCGAACGGTTCAGGTGGTAATAAATGGTGCTCAAGGCGTCGCCGCCGACCACACCATGTGTGAGGACAACCCGGTTGCCCCCCGAGGGGACAGCGCCATCGGCATACCAAACCTCCCCGCTTGCCGGGGCGTATACCGGAGTGCCGCACGGAGTTCCGAAGTCGAGGCCGGTGTGCATGTAGCCACCCTTACCCAGGAAGTCGATGGTCCCGGCCGGCGTCTCGCGCCACCCAAAACCAGAAGTCATTGCAATGCCGGAACCGACGGGCAGGCGCAGGCCGAAACCGGAAGGAGTCGCTGGCGGCGCTGGCGGCGCAGGTGCCGGGGCAGGCGGCGGTGGCGGAGGGGCCGGCCGGTTTGCTTCTGCTGCTGCACGTCGTTCTGCTTCAATCCGGGCCTGCCGCTGGGCCTCGGCTGCCGCTGCAGCCTCAGCGGCAGCTTTTTCCTGGGCCTTCCGGATGCGCTCCTGTTCACGTTCCCAGGCCAGCCGTTGCTGCCGTTGTTTCTCGGCAATATCGGCCTGGACCTGCTGGTGCTCCTGCTCGATCCGGCTTAGCTTGGCCTTGACCTTGGGCTTCTGTGCTTCCAGCTTTTCCGACAGCGCGGTCGTCTCCGCTATCAGCGTGTCGACCTTCTCCTTCTCGGCGGCGGCTTTGTCCCGTGCGTCTTTCTCACGGGCCAGGGCTGCATCCGCTTTCTCCTTCAGATCCTTGATTTCGGCCTCGACGTCGGCAAGGCGGACTTCCGCGTTCACATTGGTGGCGTGCTGCTGAGCCAGCTGGTCCAACACAGCCGTCTGGCTGCGCAGTGCCTGGTCGGCCATGCCCATCGAGTCGGCAAGATTTCCGCCGTCGGAACTGAAGAAAAGGCTGAGGTTGGAAGGTACGCCACCGCTCTTGTACGCGGCTGTCGCAATCTGGCCGATCAGCTCCTTGGTTTTGGCCATCTCGGCCTTGTCCAGTTCGAGCTGCTCATTGATTTTCGCTTTGGTCTGTTCTGCCAGCTCGACCCTGGCTGCCAAAGCTTCGACTTCACGGGTGGCGGCAGCCACGTTGTCTTCTGCCTTGGCAAGCCGGTCCATCGCTCCCGGGAGCTGATCCTCGTATTGCTGCAATTGGGCCAAGGTCTCTACGATGTCCGAGTCGAGGTGCTCCAGCGATTGCTGAACCTTGTCGATGCGCTGTTCCAGCTCGGCCTTCCGGTCCTCGAGCTGGCCGGCACCGGCCGGCGCCGCTCCCCCTATCAAGGTCAGGATCAGCATGGCGGCGGCCGTCGAGCTTACGGCCGCCTTACATTTGAGGGGTCCGGGTCGGCGGACCTTTCCGGTGGACTCGGTTGATCGCATGAGAGATTTCTTTCCGTTGCGCATCGACTCAGACCTTCAGATAACGGCGGAGAGTCAGAATAGAGGAGAGCCCGGCCAGCACCACGCCGAGCAGGATTAGTCCAGGTGCCAGGATGACGGCCTGTGTGGCTGAGATGAATGCCGTATCGGGGTACTGCTGGGCGAGCCATTCGCCAACGAAGAAGTGCGACACCGCCCATAGCGTGACTGAAGCGAGGACAGCACCGATGACGGCGGCGATCACCCCCTCAAGCACAAAGGGCAGCTGGATCACCATTTTCGACGCGCCCACCAGACGCATGATTCCGGTTTCCCGCCGTCGGCTGAAAGCCGATAACCGGATGGTGGTCGCGATCAGCAGGACCGCGCAGACAATCATCACCCCGGCGACTCCGATGGCGATCAGTGAGGCCACGTTCATCACGGAAAATATCTGTTCCAGCAACTCCCGCTGATCGATCACGACTTCAACGCCGGGAACCGAGGAGAAGATCTCGTTGATCACCTCGTACTTCTGCGGATCCTCCAGATTAACCCGGAAGGATTCGGGCAGCTGCTGAGCCGTAACTGAGTCGACGATCGGCGAGTTGGCGAACTGGTCCTTGAAGTGGCCCAGCGCTTCTTCCTGCGACTCGTAAATGGGATCACCGGCGATGTATGGGTTCACGGTTGGCGAGCCCAGCAGTGAGCGGATGTTTTCACGCTGCGTGTCCGTGACCGGCCCGGCGGCGCAGCTGGGCGTCGAGGAACTGTCGACACAGAGGAAGATGGCCACCTGGACCTTGTCGTACCAAAAACCCTTCATCTGGGAGATCTGCATCTGCAGCAGGCCCGCCGCGCCGACAAAGGTCAGCGACACGAACGTGACCAGGATGACGGATACGAGCATGGACAGGTTGCGCCGCAGCCCGGAGCCGATTTCCCCGAGAACGAAGGCCAGCCTCACTGGACCGCCTCGGCCGCGCCGGCATAGATGCCCTGCGCTTCGTCGCGGATGACGACACCTTCGGACAGCTCGATGACGCGCTTACGCATCCCGTCAACGATGTCGTCGTCGTGGGTTGCCATCACTACGGTGGTGCCGTTTTGGTTGATCCGGTCCAGCACCTTCATGATGCCCAACGACGTCGTGGGATCCAGGTTTCCGGTCGGCTCATCGGCAAGGAGGATTCCCGGCTTATTAACGACGGCGCGGGCGATCGCCACACGCTGCTGCTCACCGCCGGAAAGCTCATGCGGCATCCGATGGTCCTTGCCTTCCAGGCCGACGGTCCTGAGCACCTCGGGGACCGTTTCGCGGATAATGGCACGGCTCCGGCCAATGACCTGCATGGCGAATGCGACATTGGCGAAGACGGTCTTGTTGGGCAGCAGCCGGAAGTCCTGGAACACCACACCGATTCCGCGGCGCAGTTTGGGCACGCGCCAGCTGGAGATGTTTGCTACGTTGCGGCCGGCGACGTGGACAGCGCCACGACTGGCCCGGTCCTCCTTGAGCACGAGGCGGATGAACGTGGATTTGCCCGAACCGGATGCGCCCACAAGGAAGACAAACTCGCCGCGGTCCACTTCCACGCTGACAGAGTCGAGCGCAGGCCGGGACTTCTGGTCGTAGACCTTGGTGACATTATCGAATCGGATCATGACTTCTTTTTGCCCCGTGTTGAAGCCGGCGATGGGGCGTGCTTGGGGGAAGAGACCTCCGGCCCCTCGACTATAGCCATGCCGATCGGGCGTCCGGCGGCATCAGCGGCGGCGTGTCGTCAGCTCAAGCGGCCAACCGGTTCAGCGCGAGCTCCAGCCGCCGTCCATAGTGTAGGACGCGCCGGTCACCATTCCGGCGTCGTGTCCTGCCAGCCAGAGCACCAGAGACGCCACTTCCTCGGGTTCGGTCAGGCGCTTGACGGCGCTTTCCGTGAGCATGACCTTCGCCAGCACTTCGTCTTCGTCGATGCCGTGCAGACGTGACTGATCGGCCACCTGTTTTTCAACCAACGGAGTGCGCACATAGCCGGGATTGACACAATTGCTCGTGACGGAGTGCGCCCCGCCTTCCAGCGCGGTGACTTTGGACAGGCCCTCCAGCCCGTGCTTGGCCGCAACGTAGGCGGATTTGTAGGCCGAGGCCCGGATACCGTGCACCGAGGAGATATTGATGATCCGGCCGAATTCGTTGGCGTACATGTGTGGAAGTGCTGCGCGGATCAGCAGGAAGGGTGCTTCCAGCATGAGCTTCAGCATCAGGCGGAAGTCATCCGGGACGAATTCTTCGATCGGACTGACGCGTTGAATGCCTGCGTTGTTAATCAGGATGTCGGTGTCGAGGCTCAGGTTCTCCAGAGCGGTGGTGTCGCTGAGATCCACCTGCCAGCTCACTCCGGAGACCTCATCCGCGAGGGCAGCAGCGGCGTCGCCGTCGACGTCGGCAATGGTCACCTTGGCGCCTTGCATGGCCAATGCGCGCGCACAGGCAGCACCGATGCCGCTGGCACCTCCCGTGACCAATGCTGTCCGTCCGGTCAGTTTCTGTTCGGTCCTGCCTGCTTCGGTCACTGATTCTCCTTGGGCTACTCTGCCTTTTGGCCTGTGGACTACTCTGCGGATGTCGCTGGTGCTACTCTGCGGTTTGGCGCTGCTCGGCCCGCCACCGGATACCGGCGTCGATAAAGCCGTCAATTTCCCCATCAAGCACGGAGGAAGTGTTTCCCACCTCGTGGTTGGTGCGCAGGTCCTTGACCATTTGGTACGGGTGGAGCACGTAGGAGCGCATCTGGTCGCCCCAGGACGCCTTCACATCTCCGGCGAGCGCCTTCTTTTCCGCGTTCTCCTCCTCCTGCTTGAGCAAGAGCAGCCTGGACTGCAGCACCCGCATGGCTGCGGCGCGGTTCTGGATTTGGGACTTTTCGTTTTGCATGGAGACGACGACGCCGGTGGGCACGTGGGTAAGGCGCACCGCGGAGTCCGTCGTATTCACGGACTGTCCACCTGGACCGGACGAACGGAAGACGTCCACGCGGATGTCCGACTCGGGGATCTCAATGTGGTCGGTCGGAGCAATCAGTGGAATTACCTCCACTGCGGCGAAGGAGGTCTGCCGGCGGCCCTGGTTGTCGAAAGGGCTGATCCGGACCAGGCGGTGCGTGCCGGCTTCCACCGAGAGGGTGCCGAAGGCGTAGGGCGCCTTCACCTCGAAGGTGGCCGACTTCAGGCCGGCTTCTTCGGCGTAGGATGTATCGAGCACATGGACGGGGTATCCCCTGCGTTCCGCCCACCGGGTGTACATCCGCAGCAGCATCTCGGCGAAGTCCGCAGCATCCACGCCGCCGGCACCGGAGCGGATGGAGACGACGGCCTCACGCTCGTCGTATTCTCCTGCCAGCAGCGTGACGACCTCCAGGTCTTCCAGCGCCTTCTGCAATTCCTTAAGCTCAACTTCAGCTTCAGTCAGGGAGTCCGGGTCTCCCTCGGAATGAGCCAACCCGACCAGTACTTCCATGTCGTCGATGCGGGACTGGAGTTCTTTGAGCCGGTCGAGTTCACCCTGTCTGTGGGAAAGTCTGGAGGTCACGTACTGAGCTTGCACCTGGTCATCCCAGAGATCGGGGGCGACGGCCTGCTCCTCGAGCTCGGCGATGTCTGCCTTGACAGTCTCAACATCAGAGACCTGCTCGATGGAGTTAAATTTAGCGCGTAGAGCGCGGATTTCTGCGGGAAAGTCGATCTCAGCCATGGTGTTTCAAGCCTACGCTATTGCCGTATGGACCGGTCACCGGAGGCGCCTTACCCCATTTCCGACGTTCCACGCTGAAGTTCAGCACCGGCTTTATCGTTGAAGTTGGGAGCGGGCATCACTGACTACAGCGATCGGGATACCGTCCGGAACCAGCACATTCACTATGGGCGGATGGACGACGGCGGTCAGAACGACGTGAGCGGTGCGGCTGTCGGCTGTACCCGTGGCCGGATCAACGGCCAGATCGGTGAAGCGTTCTGCCGCAGCTGTTCTGTTCAGGTACGACGCGACGGCATTGTTAACCGCTTGATCATTCAAGATAGTAACGGGCGCACCTTCAGTCATCTTGACCTGGCCCAGCGAGAACGTGTCCGCGGCCGCCACCGCGGCACTATCGGCAACTGCGAGCAGCCGTTTGTGCCCGATGTAAACCGATGAGACAGCCATGACAACTGTTACAACCAGTAGAGAAAGGACAACGTATCCGATGATGAGGACCATGATCTGACCCTCCTCGTCCTCAGGATCGCATGGCCGCTGATTGAGCGGGCAACGACGTGACCGCATTATTCGCGTCATCCGAACCGCTCCACAATCTCCGTGGCGCTGGCGCTGACAGACGCCGCGGAAAGATCCAGAGCAGGCATGCTCGGCATGAGCGGCAGCGGCACCTCCACGGATATGTGGACCGTCACCATTGAGCCGGGTTCAAGACACTTTTCTCCGTTGCAGACAATTTCCATAGTGACCGAGGAAGGCTCAAAACCATGATCAGTGACTGCAAGCATCGCAGCCCGTTCCGCACGCAATTTGCCGGTTTCAGGAGATTCGGAGCTGACGAAAACCTTGGCCGCCTGATGTGCCGCACCAACGCTGGCGTAGGAACCGCCCTGCAGGCTGCCAACCGCCAGCACCAGGTAGACGACGGGAACCAGTAACAGCGTGCCGAGAAAAATAAACTCGATCACCGCGCTACCACTCTCGGAGTCCTCGCCAGTGGCCAATTTCCGCATTACCCGCTTGAGCCGCGACAAACGCGCCAGCGCATCCTGCAAAAATTTAGCTTGTTCTGGCGGCATGACCGGATACCTCTATGACTCCGCCTGGTCCTATCAGGCCTATGACGGGAAGCGGAGCCGTCACGGTCACCTCCACAGTGGGCACGCCCATGTACGAGATTTGGTCCACCAAGACGTTTTGCGCATAAGCGTCACTCAGGGCCATGGAAATCAACGATTCCGTACGCCGTTGCGCATCCGTTGCTTCCCGGTCCGCAAGAGCGCCGTACCTAGCACCCGAGGCCGCTGCATCTATTAACGTGTTCCGTACATGAAGTACGAGTGCCAGTTGAATCACGGCCATGAATACGACCGTCAGCAAGCTGCCAACGAGAACGAAATCCACGGCTGCCGAGCCCTGTTCCCGTCGAGCCTTTGCCGGTTGCACCATTTACTGTCTGACTTGATTCATCGCCGATTGAAACAGACCTTCAAGTGCGGGGCCTGCCAGGGCTAAAAGCCCAGCTACCAGCACGGCGGACATTAGGGTGATCATCACCCACCCCGGAACATCCCCCCGCTCGTTATCTCGTACGTCTGTCGCAGTCGCGAACCGGCTCAGTGTTGCCAAGCGGAAGATCTCCACCATCTGGACCGTATGGCGAAGAACGGAGACTAGCTTTTGTTTCATCATTTCTTGTCCTTTCTACTGGTTTACAAGCCTAAGTTGATTGCAGCTAATCCTGGATATACCGCAAAGATCACCGTCAATGGCAGAACGCCGAATACCAGCGGAACCATCATTCCAATCTCTTTTCGGCCAGCCGATTCCATCAAATCGCGCTTGGCCATGTCCCGTACGTCCTGCGCCTGCGCTCGCAGTACATCGGCGAGCGGCGTTCCCCGTTCCATTGCGACAGTAATGCCGTCCACGAAACGCGCCAGTGGGGCCAACTGGGTCTGATTGGAAAAGTCCCGCAGTGCTGCAGCCAGCGGTGTTCCAGAACGGGTCGATGCGAGCACCAGGGCGAATTCGTCGGACAATTCTCCCTGCGAGCTGCGGCACACCCGTTCCAAAGCTCCTGCCGCGCTCTCCCCTGCGCCGACAGCAAGCGCCATCAACTCGGCCAAGCTTGGGAATTCTGCCAGCATCCTGGTTTCCCGACGTTTGATTTGAGCCGATAGGACATAGTCGCGAAGCAGATATCCGCCAACTGCAAGGCCGAAGCAGATAATGGTGGCCAACACCGGTTCAAAATTGCCAACAGAGGCCGTCATGACCGAACCACCGATGCCGAGGGCAAGACCCGCTCCACCCCAAATGAGTTGTTGGGCCCTAAAGTCCAGCGGGCTTTCCTGTTTACCCGCACGCACGAGACGGCCGGCCAATTGGCTGCTCCCCGGATTGAACCTGCTAAACCAAATCACCGCATCCTGAACAACCGGCTTGAGGATTCGTTCCAAGGCGCCAAATGGCGTCTGGTTGACCCGGGGGCTATGCAACAAGCGGGATTGAGTGTCAGCGGATTTCAGCTGTGGCGCGATACGGTCGACAAATCGCCTTCTTCGCATGAAGGGAAGCCGTAAAAGCGTAAGCCACAGCCCGGATCCCAGTCCGGCCCCACAGACAATAGCGAGCGACATCAGTGGAGTCATCGTAATACTCTCGCATCCGTCGGGAGTGCACCGATCCGCAGCATGACCCGGTAGCAAATCAAGGAGACAACAAGACCCCCGAGAAGGACCAGGGCGCCATTTGTGGTGTTATAGGCCGAAATCGCTTCCGGCCTGGTGGCAAGCAGCATCAATACGATCCATGGGGCAGCAATAGCGAGTCTGGCAGCATTAACTGTCCACGATTGCCTGGCTTCGAGTTCGCTGCGGGTACGCGCATTGTCTCGAAGGAATTCGGCCAGTGTGCCCAGCAGCTTTCCTAGATCCGAACCGCCAACCTCGCGAGTCAAACGTAGCGCTTCAATAATGCGATCGGCTACCGGGTCCGCCAGCCGATCCTTTAACCGGCTCAGCGCATCATCGAATTGGCCCCCGGAACGATAGTCGGCCCCAAATTCGGCAAAGGCAGAACGCAACTCATATGGGCCTTTCTGCGAAAGCTGGATCAGCGCCTCCGGCAGGGATAGCCCTGCCCGGATCGCAGAGCGAAGATGGTCCACGACATCAGGCCACAGTTCCCGAAGCGCAGCAGACCGACGTCCCGCGCGCCATTTCACCAAAGCCATCGGGGCCCAGCCGCCGAATAAACCGAAACAGCAGGAGATAGGCAACGAACCTGTCAACACAAAGAATACGAGAGTTGAGAATAGCCCTGTGCCTGCACAGCTCACGATTAGCCCGGATGCTGAAACCTTCTCAATGCCCGCACGCTTGAGCAATTCCTCTATTCTGCCTGGGCGATTCGATCGCTTTTGGTGCACCGGATCATCCCACAGCGACCACCAAATGAGGAACAGCCCGATTCCGCCGAGTAAACCAACAGCCGCCACCATCAGCGCTCGTCCAGCAGTTCGGGGACACTGTAGCCGGTGCGGGAGAATTTCTCCTCCGCTGGCATCGCCGACGGGTTTGCAACCAAGACACCGTCTATCCGTTGGAACACACGCGAAGATTCAATAATCCCGTTCTCTACCCTCCGCCCGAGAGACAACACTTCTGTGACTTCACGTTGACCATTTGCTGCCCGTGAACAGTGCACCACCAAGTCAATGCAAGACGCCACTGTCGGAACCACGAAGTCAGATGAGATGTTATCCCCCGCCAGTAAGGGCAGGGTGCAAATTTTGGTCACCGCGTCCCGTGCACTGTTCGCGTGCACGCTGCACATTCCAGGCAAACCAGAGTTGAGGGCAATAAGCATGTCCAGGCTTTCCGCTTCCCTCACCTCCCCAACTATCAGACGGTCCGGCCTCATCCGCAGCGCCTCCTTAACGAGACGGCGAAGGGGGATATCACCATGGCCTTCCAGGTTTGGCTGGCGGCACTGCAGACCGACAACGTCGCGCAGGGGAAGTTGTAATTCGAAAATCTCCTCAACAGTGATCACACGTTCCCGGGAGCCGATGCTGGCGCCAAGGCAGTTCAGCATCGTCGTCTTACCTGCCTGGGTAGCACCGGAAACGAGAATATTAAGTCCACTTGCTACAGCAGCACCGAGGAACCGCGCCGCTTGCGGGCTGATGGTTCCGAGCTCAATGAGGTGTTCGAGGCGGGTGGCACGGGAGATAAACTTGCGGATGTTGACGGCCCAGTGCCGACGCGTAATGTCCGGGATGACTACATGCAGCCGGGAACCGTCGGGGAGAGCCGCATCAACAAATGGTGAGGACAGATCAAGGCGCCGGCCGGATGATTTGAGCATTCGCTCAACCAAATCCCGCACCTGCTGCTCCGTCAACGACAGCGACGTGAGTTCGCTCTCGCCTCCCCTCGCCACATAGATCTCGCTCGGTGCATTCAGCCACACTTCTTCCACCGTCGGATCATCGAGAAGGGGTTGAAGTGGCCCGAATCCCGCCACTGCATCATAGACGTGTTTACGCGCACGTTCGACATGTCCCAGCGGGGGTAGCGATCCCAGCAGTGAGCGTTCTCCGTAGTCGCTAACGGCCGCTTCCACCAAACGATGAATCTCGTACGACTCTGTAGATGGATCCAGTCCTCTACGCCTAATGAGTTCGCGGACCTCGTCCTCCACGATCCGCACTGCATCCATAGTCGATCCCCCGTCCGGGCACGTGTTGGCCTGTCGGCTCTGCATTGTTGGTGGCTGTACCGCTTTGTGCGGGACAGTGAGACTTTCTGCCTTCGAACACTATGGTTAAAAATCCTGGTGGTCCACCTCACGTACAGCAACTGTGGACAATTCGTCACATAAGCACCATCTGCCACATTCTGCCCGCCGTTATCCACAGGTCGGTCGTCCATCGTCGTAAGCAGTACTCCACTTGCGTATTCTGCAGACAAACCCGAGCGGAAGGAATCCTATGCGGCTCTATGTCACAGTGGTCGCAGCCCCTGGACTCTGCTGGGACGACAACGAGCACCAGTACCAGCAACCAGCTCGACTCCTCGCTCAGTTGCCGAACAATCCGGTGGAATTAGCTCTGGAAGTTGAAGCCGGCCCCGGATCCGCGATTGTCACCCAACTCGAACTCGAAACGCCCGCCCAGACGCGCTTCTGGGTGGAGGGGAAAGATCTCGGGAACCTACAGGTGGGGGAACCACCTCTCGTTGATGGTGCCGTCATCGTGGCGACTCCCCATGACGGCTCCATCCCTGTACGCCGCCTTTGCTTTGATAACGATCTCGTCTTCTCCGTCTTGACAGGACCTGATTCGGGAGAGCTTAAAGTACTGAGACGGGGCGTCTATTCCATTGGACGCGTAGGCCATAGCATCAACATTGCTGATCCCCTTCTCTCCCGTCATCATGCAGAGTTGACGGTAGAGGCCGCAAGGGTCCACCTAAAGGATCGCGGTTCCGCAAATGGAACATTTGTGGAACAAACCAGAATCACAACGGCACCGGTCACTACGGAATCGATCATTCAGATGGGGTCTTCCAGATGTTCGTTGCGATTCAGCGACCAATCACAATCTCTGCCCCAAACGCATCATGATCCTTCAGAGCCGCTGGTAATTTCCAGGGATGAACCACCACAGCGTCGAGGAACCATGATGCTGACAGCGCTGCTGCCAGTAGCGATTGGCGTGGGCCTCGCCTTGATAACCGGCATGTGGATCTTCCTCGCGTTCAGCGCCGTTTCGGCTCTAACGATGTTGCTGCCCGTTTTCGGCGGCCGTGGCCGCCGTGCCAAGTTTAGAAAGGACCTTGAAGCGGCTCGAATTGTCGACAGAGATCGTCGCCTCGCGGCTACGCCCTTTCTCGCCGACACCATACGACAGACTGTCGAGGGTGCCGCTGCCGTTTCCCGTATCGGGCGCACAACCAAGAAAGAAGTCAAAGATACGGATCAGCCAGCGGCTATGAGCTGCTGGATACGGTTGGGGACGGCAGCACAGCCTGTGAATGTGCGTCTGGATCCTCCGGACAAGGGGTTCGTACCACCCGTCGTGGCTGCGTTGCCGGTCGCCTTGAATCTCTCCAAAGCCGGGCAACTGGCAGTTGCCGGAGCGGACGAGCAAGTCGCCGCAATAATCCGCTCGTTGTCGATTCAGATTTCCCAAGCCACAGGACACTATCAGCGCCTGATGTTTTGTGGATCCATGTCAGACCTTCCACTCAGCGCCAGATTTCTTCCAGGCGTCCAGCTGATTCCAGAGCCCGACGAAGCGATTACCGCCCTTCGGGATGAAGGAGGAAGACCGCCAGTCCTTTTTATTGGTCATCGATGCGGAATTTCGGCGCAGGAGGAGGAGACCATCCGTCAAATGGTCGCTGCCGGGCGACTGAACGTCATTTGGTACGGCAACTGGGTCTTCCGAGAAGATGTTCCTACCCTTGCGCTTTCGAGGCAGGACGCGGTATTTCGCAACGGACGTGAGGAGTTGGGGCTGGTTCCGGACATGGTCAGCGAAGCAAACTTTGACAGATACTGCCGGGCGCGCGCCCGGGTGCTGGCTTCGAATCCCCCAAGAGGGACAACTACCCGCAAGATGCCCGTTAGAGTGCCGCTAATCGGAATCGCAGACGCGAAAGTCGAAAGCATCCGGAATTCCTGGCTCGGGACGAACATGGATACGCCTCAGCTGGATGCACCGATCGGCGTCACATCCTCGGCGGTCATATCGATAGACCTGCAACAGGATGGACCGCACCTTCTTATCGCCGGAACTACAGGATCGGGCAAGTCCGAGCTCCTTAGGACCCTCGTATTGTCTCTGGCCATGCGCCACTGCCCCTCAAAATTGAACTTTCTATTTGTAGATTTCAAAGGGGGGTCCGGACTGGGTCCGTTGAGGAGTCTGCCGCACACTGTTGGAATGTTGACCGACTTATCTGCCGAAGCCGTTGGCCGTGCTATGGAATCTCTCCGTGCGGAAGTTCGCCGCCGGGAGTTGCTGTTCGCCCGCGTCGAGGCAGCGGATCTCACCTCATATAGGAAGGTCCGGACGAAAGATCTCGAAGAGTTGACCCATTTGGTCCTGGTTATAGACGAGTACAGAATGCTGCTGGAAGAAGTTCCCGATGCCATGGATGAGCTGCTCCGGATCGCAACACTTGGACGCTCCTTGGGGCTGCATCTCGTTATGGCCACCCAACGGCCCCAAGGAGCGGTATCGGCCGACATACGGGCAAATGTAACGACAAGCATCGCACTTCGAGTTCAATCCGCGATGGAATCACAGGACGTCATTGATTCTTCCGTGGCGGCTGGAATCAGTGTGAAGGCGCCGGGCCGCGCCTATCTCAAGCGGGGCGGCGAACCTCCCGAGCAGTTCCAATCAGCTTCAACGTCGGAGAACACGCGAATTGGCGGCGCCAGCGGCATTGCCAGCATTACGACGTTGCAGCATTCACTGAGTGCGGGAGCTCTACAGGAAGAAATACCACCCGACGTTGACAGCCGTTCGGATCCGCTGAAGGGTTACATTAGCGCTGTCGCGGCGGCTTGGAACGAGCATGGCGGGCCTCCAGTGAGAGGCCCCATCACCGACCCCTTGCCGGAACAGCTCGACGAAGTGGCTCCTTGGCAGGGCAGAGAAGCAAATTGTGCGGGCGCTCCTGATGTCGAGGATGATTCTATTGCACTTGGTTTACTCGATCTCCCATCGGTTCAACGGCAGGAAACCTTGATATGGAATCCGGCGGACGATTCCCATCTAGCTCTGTTTGGCGCACCGCGGAGCGGCCTCAACAGCTCAATCCGCCACATCGCCGGGCAGCTGCTGCACCGCGATGTTCGCCGTACACACTTGTACGTACTGGATGGCGATGGAACTTTTCCCGGTATAAACCTTGATTGCCATGTCGGTGCGTATGTTGGCGCTGATGAAATCCGGCGGGCAGTGCGCGTCATTGAGCTGCTGGCGGAAGCCCTCTCAGAACGGCTTGCCTCCGAACTTACCCCGCTGATCCCAAAGTCCACGGGCGATGAAACCGGACAGCATAGTGCCCATCAGGAAGCAGCCTTGCTGGTACTCGTCATATCCAGTTGGGGACGGTGGGTCTCAGCGATACGAGGAAGCCCGTGGCCTTGGGCTGAGGATTACCTTCATGATTTGGTCCGGGATGGCGGGAAGGCCAGAGTCGTTATTATCATCGGCGGCGATCGGGAACTGGCGACCTCAAGATTCTTGGGGGTTATACCAAACCGCATTTATTTGCCGATGGGGGCCAGCTCTGAATCTCTCATGTCATGGCCGAAGATTCCTAAACTCAAGAAACTGCCAGGCCGGTCCTTTGTGCAGGGCAGGTTCGCCCCGGCGGGTGGCATCGGCCAGCTAATTCCATGTAGCAGCTCGAACTGGCACCAGATGGACTTTCAAACCTCAGCTGGGACGCATCAAGAACATTTGCCGTTTCGCGTAGCCGCTCTTCCCCGCATGATTTTGCCAGGCGAGGTAACAAGCCAAACGACCGAAGAGGAAGAGGTCCTCCTCGGAATTCGTGGAGACGATTTGCTTCCGATAGCCCTTCGGATACCAGCAACGGACGTCCTTCTAATCCTCGGACCACCGAGGTCTGGAAAGTCGACCGCCTTGGAGATGGTGGCGGCAATGGGTTCTGACAATCGCCATTGGATCGCAGTTTCGTCCGCAAGTCTTGATCCGGCACCTTCTGACAACCTAATGACCGAGCTCGATGCGCTGAAGACCGACCCCTCCAGAACAACTCTCCTGCTCGACAATGCTGACAGGCTGTCGCAGCAGGCACATCAGAGCCTCACCAATCTGCATAATCGGGGCTATGGCGTCATTATGACAGCGACCACTGGACCAGCCGTGATGACCAAGATCCCGTTGTCGATGCCGGCCCGATCAACAGGAAGGGGCATTGTACTGGCGCCACGATCCGCGATGGACGGCGACTTCTTCGGCGTACGGCTCGATCCCGATCCCCGTTTTGTTCCCGGCAGAGCGGTGATTATTGAAGGCGGTACCTGTATTCCAGCTCAATTATTCTCGCCACCCAAGTTGGATGAATAGGCCTCAGGGCTGGACGGCGGCCATCTCAGCATAAGGCTGCAGGCGGCTGAGCAGTTTTGGAGACGTAGGCAATGACTCTCTTGTCGAAGAGCAATAACAAAGCGACGGCCGGAGGAATCACGAGCGCCAGCCCATATATGAGGTAGCCACTCGTCAGTGCGGGAAAACCCAGGACAAACATGAACAGTTGCCACACAAGTGCCGCAGCACGCGTCCATCGGTATCCGCGGAAAAGGAAATGTCCGACTGCCAAGAGCCAACCAGCCAACAGCAGCAACAGTGCCAACATGAAGATAGCGCCGCCAAAAGAAGCTGGAGTTGCGGTGATTAAACCGTAAATATAGAACACTGCCGCACCCAGGAGTGCAAGTGCCTCCAGCACGAGAACCACTGCAATAATCACTGCCCCTGCAGGACGGAGGGGTCTCTTTGGATCGCTGGCTGGCATCGGACCTCGAGCGTTGAAAGCCTCTTCCTCAGGACGGTCAGGCTTTGGTTTCGACACACTTGCACCATACCGGAATCGGCCTGGCCAACGCACAGCGGCACCAGTTCCTGTGACGCATCGCTCACATAGTAGAGCAATTCCGTTCGAGATACCTCTTGTTTACGCCGATTTAACGTGACAGGCTTAATCAAGGAAAATATGGGGGCCGTTAGGCGGCCCCCTTTGCTGTGAACCCGCTCGTGAATGTTTTCACAATTCAACCATGAGCGATAATCATCTTTAAGGAGTAAGTGATCGGCATGGATTGGCGTAGTCGCGCAGCGTGCTTGGATAAGGACCCTGAGCTGTTCTTCCCAGTGGGGAATACCGGCCCGGCATTACTCCAAATAGAAGAAGCGAAAAGTGTCTGCAGGCGCTGCTCTGTCATTGACACGTGTCTGCAGTGGGCGCTTGAGTCCGGCCAGGATGCCGGTGTCTGGGGCGGCATGAGCGAAGATGAACGACGCGCCCTCAAGCGTCGTGCGGCGCGTGCCCGTCGTGCCTCGTAGGACTGCCGAGTTGTAAAGTCATCAAGCCCGCACTATTTTGGCGGGCTTGATGACTTTAAGCCACTGGTGTCGTCACGGTAGCCGTTGCCCAAAGGGCTATTCCGTCTCGCTAAAGCAACAGCCCCGATGGAATGGCCATGTCTATGCGAACCGCCGTCCCTCCTCCGTCACGGTCGCTCCACGCAATACTTCCGTCCAGCTCACTCGACACCAGAGTTCGAACAATCTGGATTCCCAATCCCTCCCTGTTCTCATCCGGCGGCCGCCCGGAACCATTATCGGCCACCGTCACGCTGAGGATTTCTTTGCCATCGGATTGGGGTTGTCGGTCGGCTAGCAACCAAACGGTGCCTTCACGACCGGCGAGCCCGTGTTCGACGGCGTTAGTCACCAACTCGTTTATCACCAGGGCAAGCGGAGTCGCGAACTCACTTGGCAATTCTCCGAATTTACCCCTGCGCTCTGTTGAGACCCGTTGGGTGGGAGTGGCCACCTCAGCCGAAAGTCTAAACTGACGGTCAATCAGCTCGTCGAAATCCACATTCTGAGCCAATCCCTGGGACAACGTTTGATGAACTGACGCGATGGTTGCCACCCTGCGCATGGCTTGTTCAAGCCCCTGCCTACCTTCTTCGCTCTTCATCCGACGGGATTGCATGCGCAGTAGGGCGGCGACTGTCTGCAGGTTGTTCTTGACGCGGTGGTGGATCTCGCGGATCGTTGCATCCTTTGATACCAACTCCATTTCCCGCCGGCGCAGTTCTGATACGTCCCGGCACAGGATGAGTGCGCCGAAGCGTTCAGTCTCATCACGTAGCGGAATTGCGCGCAGTGAGAGGCTGACCCCGCGAGACTCAATCTCCGTCCGCCACGGCATGCGTCCGGTGACAACCAAGGGTAGGGTTTCGTCCACTAACCGCCGCTCTTTGAGCAATCCAGTTGTAATTTCGGCGAGTGGGCGTCCCTCAAGCGTTTCCACGTCCCCCAGCCGGCGAAATGCGGATACACCGTTTGGACTGGCATATTGAACGACGCCTTCGGCGTCCAGCCGGAGCAAGCCATCTCCAACGCGCGGCGCCCCCCTGCGGGACCCCGTCGGGGAGGCGAAGTCCGGCCACAGCCCCAACGTGCCCATTCGGAGCAGGTCGTACGCACATTGGCGATAGGTTAACTCCAGTCTCGAGGGCATTCGTGAACTGGAAAGATCCATGTGTGAAGTTACGACAGCAAGGGTACGTCCATTCCGTACCATCGGAACAGCCTCAACACGCATGGCCATCTCCGTCGTCCAATTGGTTTCACTCGATCGCTCAATCCGCCGGCTTTCCCATGCTTTCTCTACGAGGGGTTTCATATCAGAGCGGATCCGATCACCGACAAAATCGCTGTGGAAGACAGTATGCGAAGTCGAGGGCCGCACATGAGCCAAGGCAACAAAATCGCCGTCCGGCAAGCGGAACCACAGGGCCAAATCCGCAAACGCAAGGTCGGCAACCATCTGCCAATCCCCTACCAACAGATGCAGCCACTCTGCATCCCCCGGCCCGAAATCAGCATCTTCCCTGATCGGGTCGGTGAATATAGCCATGCTATCTCCGCACGATAGAACGAAGCAGCCGCAAGGCAACCGACAATGAAGCGATATCGTCCTTTTCCAGACGGTTTACTTCGGCAAACATGTTGTGGGCACGCTTCAACTGTTCAGCGTTCGAGTCCTCCCATTGCTGTATTCGTTTCTGAGCATGCTCGGATGTGCCTGCGTTAGCCTTGTCCGTCGTGTTCATTATCGCTGCCGTCATTTCTGCAACCGTCGAATACAAGTCCTCTCGCAGAGCTGCCCGGGCCAGGGCTTCCCAACGATCGCTCCGGGGGAGGTTGGTAATGCGTTCCAGTAACGTATCGACGCCAAAACGGTCGTATAGCGTGTAATAAACATCCGCTACTTCGTGAACCGGCTCGTCGAAACCTCTCGAAATGCGTGCCACATCCAGCAATGCATAGCTCTCAAAGAGCTTCGCCCATTGCCGACCCAGGTTCTCAGGGAGATCCCAATCCCTGGCCCGTCGGAACCAATCCTCGCCACGTTCCAAGTCGTTTCCCTTGAGGTAATCAAAGAGCTCCTCGCGCAACGGATCCATAAGCGGCTTGTAGGTTTCGACAGCCTCGCGGATGCTGACGCCCGTATGCGACTGATTGATGAACCATCGGACGGATCTGTCCAGCAACCGTCGCATGTCGAGGTAGATCGTGCACCAGTGCTCCGTGGGGAACCCTGCCGGTAAAGCGTCAAGACCATCAATGAGCGTGTCGAGATCATATATTTCGCGCATGACGACGAAGGCTCGGGCTACCGCGGCTTCCGAAACCGACGTTTCCTCAATTACACGGAAGGCGAAGGTAATGCCGCCTATGTTGACCATGTCGTTGGCTACGACAGTCGCGATAATCTCCCTGCGTAATGGGTGGGTTTCCAATTCCTCCGCGAAGCGTTCTGACAACTGATCCGGGAAGTAACCTGCCAACGTGCGCTTGAACCAAGGATCGTCCACCAGATCGCTGCCGGTCAGCGCTTCGGCGAGCTCAATCTTGGCGTATGCCGCCAAAACCGACAGCTCGGGCGAGGTGAGCCCGTGGCCGCCTTCAACCCGTTCACGGAGTTCTACCGCCGTTGGAAGATCTTCGATGTCCCGGCTGAGTCCTGCTTTCGTTTCCAGCCAGTCCATCATCCGTTCAAAGCTGGGACTCCATTCCATAACCCGCTGCTTGTCGTTGAGCAGCAGAATATTCTGGTCGATATTGTCTTGCAGGACCAGCTCGGCAACATCTTCCGTCATTGAATGCAGGAAGCCGGCCCGCTCCTCCGCCTTGAGTTTCCCAGCCGTCACCATACGGTCCACGAAGATCTTGATATTGACCTCGTGATCGGAGCAATCCACTCCTGCCGAATTATCGATTGCGTCCGTGTTGAGGATGACACCGTTGAGGGACGCCTCGATACGGCCATGCTGCGTCATTCCAAGATTGCCGCCTTCGCCGACAACCTTGACCCGCAAATCATCCCCGTTGACCCTGATCGAGTCATTGGTCTTGTCCCCCACATCGGCGTTGGATTCCGTGGAAGCCTTGACATATGTTCCGATCCCCCCGTTATAAAGCAAATCCGCAGGGGCCTTAAGGATGGCACGGATAAGTTCGGGCGGACTCATCGAATCCACGCCCTTATCGACGCCCAGAGCCTCCCGGACCGGGGCGGAGATCTCAATGGACTTGGCGAATCGCTGGTAGATTCCACCGCCTTCGCTAATCAAGTCACGGTTATAGTCGTCCCATGTTGACCGGGCAAGGTTAAACAGCCGTTCGCGTTCTTCAAAAGAAGTGGAGGCGTCCGGAGCAGGGTCCAGGAAGATGTGGCGGTGGTCAAAAGCGGCCAGTAGGCGGACATGCCGGGAGAGCAACATCCCGTTGCCAAAAACATCCCCACTCATGTCGCCAATGCCGACGACCGTGAAATCCTCCGACTGTGAATCGTGATCCAACTCGCTAAAGTGCCTCTTGACGGATTCCCAAGCGCCCCGGGCGGTGATCCCCATCTCCTTATGGTCATAGCCGACAGACCCACCTGATGCGAAAGCATCACCAAGCCAAAAGCCGTAATCGAGGGAGAGCTCGTTGGCCGTGTCCGAGAAAGAAGCAGTTCCCTTGTCAGCGGCGACGACCAGATATGTGTCAGCATCGTCGTGGCGGACAACGCCTTCCGGCGGAACCAGCTTCTCGCCCTCGTCGGTAATCACTAGGTTGTCGATAATATCCAGTAGGCCGCGAATAAAGACGCGGTAGCTCGCCTTGCCCTCAATCATCCACGCATTTCGATCAACGGACGGGTCAGGGAGTTGTTTCGGATAGAAGCCGCCCTTCGCCCCGGTCGGAACTATGATCGCATTCTTAACCGTCTGCGCCTTAACCAAACCGAGGACTTCAGTTCGGAAATCCTCTTGGCGATCTGACCAACGGAGCCCACCCCGTGCTACATCGCCAAAACGTAAATGGACGCCTTCAACTCTGGGGCTGTAAACCCAAATCTCGTACTTCGGCCTTGGGAACGGCAGTCCGTCTATACCCTCGGGATTGAGTTTTATACTCAGATGGCGCTTTTCCTGAAAATAATTCGTCCGCAGGCTCTGTTCAATTAAGTTTATGAACGTGCGCAAGACGCGGTCGGCGTCCAGCGTTGCCACCTGCTCCATTTTTTCGGCAAGGTCTTCCCTGACCTCCGCGAAGGCTCCGTCGCGGTCCGCCTCATCGACGTCGGGATCGAACCTGGTCGCGAACAGTTCCAACAGACAACGGGTAACCTGTGGGTTTGCCAGTAGGGTGTCGCTCATGAATCCATATGAATTCGTGTTGCCCATTTGGCGCATGTACTTCGCGTAACTGCGCAGGATCACGATCTGCCGCCAAGGCATTCCTTCGCGCAGAACGAGGCGATCAAACTTATCGGATTCGCTATTGCCTGCTACAACGGCCCGGAATGACTCCGAGAGCAGATCTCCCGTTTTCAGCGGGTCCACACCCTCTGGATACTTCAAGCCGAGATCATAAAGGAAGAAATCTTCACCATCGGCCCGGATTACTTCAAAAGGACGCTCATCGATAACCTCAAGATCCAGGTTATGGAAGAACGGCAGTATTTGGCTAAGGCTTTTCGGCTCGGTCAGGTAAAGCTTAAGCCGGGCATCTTCTGCGACGTCACCAACGTTACTCGGTATATACACCTGAAGAATGGGCAGCGGTTCCGGACCTTCTTCTACGTCCTGTGAACTCTCTTCGCGAGCGAGTTCGTAGAATCTCTCGATGTCCTGGAGAGCATCTTCCACCTCATAGTCGACCCTGTACCCCGGAGGGAAGGCCTCAGCCCAGAGGGAGGACAGCCGCTTGGCTTCCTTCACACCATGCTGTTCATTGAGCACCTCGCTGATGCCTTCCGACCATGACCGGGCAGCGATCACAAGTCGTTGTTCCAGCTCGGCCTGGTCAACGTCGACTACTTCGCCGCCCTTCGGCAGCCGGATGCGAAAGAACAAGCGGGCCAACGCGGATTCGCTCATCCGCGCTTCATAATCAATGTGCTCGGCGTTGAATGTTTCCCGCAGCTCTTCTTCTATCCGGAGACGGACCTGAGTCGTATACCTGTCCCTCGGTAGGTAGACCAGCGCTGACATGAATCGCCCATAGATGTCCGGACGCAGAAACAGGCGCGTCCGGCGCCGTTCCTGAAGCCTGAGAATGCTCATGGCGACGCTCGCGAGGTACGACTCGGAGATTTGGAACAGCTCGTCCCTGGGATAGGTCTCCATGATCGACAGCAGATCCTTGCCCGAGTGTGAATCAGGGGGAAACCCACAGTGCCGCAGAACGGCGTCGATCTTGTCCTTAATGATAGGAATGCTGCGGACCGAACTCGTATAAGCACTGGTGGCAAACAAGCCTATGAACCGGCGTTCGCCGTCGACGTTGCCTTGGGAGTCGAACCTTTTGATGCCGATGTAGTCAAGGTACGCGGCACGGTGCACTGTGGATCGGGAATTAGCCTTCGTTATGACGAGTGCCCGCTTTTCCCGGGCCTTTTCACGTCCCGCAGCCGTCAGATGCTGGACGGTGCGGTCGTCCTTTTTGTCCCGAAGCATGCCAAGTCCGCTGTCCGGCTCGGTAACGAGCACATCCTCGCCATCATGTGTTTCCAATTGATACTCGCGAAAACCGAGGAAGGTGAAATTTCCATCGTCGAGCCAATGCAGCAGATCCTTTGCCTGCTGAAGATCGGGTATTTCGCCCGCTCCGGGCACTTCGCCCAACGAACTGGCGATTTTCCGCACCTTATTCCGCATGCTGGACCAATCATCAACGGACGCTCGCACGTCGCCGAGAACCCGGCGAAGCCCCGAGATAATTTGCTCGGCTTTTTCGTCATCGACCCTGTCGATTTCAATCGCGATCCAAGACTCAATGTGTGACGCGTTGTCGCTTGTTGCAACTAGATGGGAAATGCTCGGCATTGCCGCTGTGTCACCGCTGGAAACGCCCATGTTCGAAGGTACGGGGTGGACCTCGATCAATTCATTCGAGTCCGTGTTTCGGGTCGCGACAAAAGTCGGATGCTGCACGAGCCGGATGGCGGCGTTTTGATGAACGAGCTCCGCGGTGACTGAATCGACAAGGAACGGCATGTCATCCGTGGTGATGAAGACTACGCTGGCGGCTTCCTCATCCTTTATAGCTATGGCGGCCTTGCCAAGATTTCGGTCCTCCGCTATCCCGCGGTGGAACAGAGCGCGGCTCTGGAGAGTCTCGGATGTGTAGCTTCGGGCATCCTCCTCATCCAGATGCTCATAGTAATTGGATATGAATGCCTCAAGAGATTTGTCCAAACTGGACAGATCCGGGCTGGATCCAGACGACATCGAAAACGCCTCCGTTGCGCGAAATTAAAGACCGCCTCATCGCAGTCCCGCTAAAAGCCTAACGCCCCCTCGTGAAAACTTCACTTTCCGTCGGGGTTGTCCACCGGGCGTTCTGGAACGGTGGTCAGTCGGACTGTCCACCAGCTTCGCAATCGCGCTCCTAAGCAGCGACTCCGGAGCCGATTCGAGTAAGGAAGAACCCGCCATTAGGGCGGCATCCGCGGCTGCAGGATCTGCTGGAAGGAAGGATTGAATGTCAGTTCCAGGACCGTAGCGATCCCAGGCTTCTTGTAGCTGGCGTCGGGGTGATCTTCCTACCGAGGAGGCGCGGACCTTGTTGAACACGACTCTGGGTGAGGCCGTGGGGACTGCCAATTCGAGTTCGGTAAGGGCGCGGACCATGCGCGGAACACCGATAGCGTCGGCCGCACCAACGGCGTAAACAATACTAGCCATTTCAAGGCATCGCAGCGTCGATCCATTGCGGCGCGGCGCCTGCGTGTCAAAGCTGAGTTCTTCATCGGCCTCTAGAGCGAAGCCACAATCGATGACCGTATAATCGGCGACCCTGCTGCACAAGTCCAACACCTCGGCCAGCGCGGCCGTACGAAGCTCGGGCCAACGATCCGCCCGCGTTATCCCTGTAAGAACGCCAAGCTGGCCGCCACCGATGGCAACTTGATTGCTTACTCGGTTCAATGCAGCAGCATCCAGCAGGCCTTGATCGGCCAGCCTGCAGGCTTGCGCCAGACCAGCCGACTCATCAAGCAGGCCGAGGGCGGTCGCAACGCTTGCTCCATAGGTATCCGCATCGAGGAGAATAGTACGTTCGCCTCGTGCGGCAAGTTCAGCAGCAATATTAACCGCCAATGTTGTGCGGCCCGGGGCGCCCGTTGGGCCCCATACACCTATTATTTGTCCGCTTCGCTCAGGTTCTTCGGCAGCATCATCGGCGTCATACTGGATCGGGGCTAAAGACATGCCCGGATCTGCGAGGTTGCTTATCCGTGTCGAGCGTCCCTCTATCCGGTCGGCTGCCAAGTCATTGACGGCTTCCACAACAAGTTCGGCAAGGTCTTCCGGCGCTACTCCGACAGCCGCGCTGCGTGTGCCAATGGATAGGAGTCGCTTCCGCTCGGATTCCTCGGCTGACAATGCAACAACGGCGACCTCTGCCAGGTTCATACGTTCGACAAGCTCGGAGTTCAACTCAGAGGCAACGTCAGCGACGATCGCGGCACGGGCGATACCGGTTTGACTGGCGGCAATGAGCTCCGAAAGTTCACTGCATCTCCGCACTATTGTCACAGGGCCGTGGAGCCGCTCAAGTTGGCCGACGAATTCGGCGGAAGTCTGACCTACAGTTATGACGGGGATTGTCATGAAGATTCTCCGCCCGGACTCCAAACAACGGCGAGTTTGGCTTCATTTGAAAGCGCACCGAGGAGGTCCGCCATATGGGTGTCATCGACCAGTACATGAAGTTGCGTCGTAGTAGCCGATCCAAGAGCAGAAGACTTGTCAGACAGCTGCGATATTTCAGCGCCGGCCAGAAGTAATTCGGGTTCAGCGAAGCCGCCATCCGGCATCGCCCTCGAGACCCACACATCAACTCTGGAACCGACATGTGCCTCATCCGGTAATGATTCTTCCACGGTAATGCCAACCGGCTTGCGGTCCAATGCATCGGCGTCATCGAGGACGGACCTGGCCAAGAGCTCACCTCCACTCACCAATCGTTGAGCATAGGCGTTCTCCGGCACTCCATCGGCTACCGGAATGTATTCCTCCTTGGCCTCCCCCAGTCGCACCGGAACAGCGACGAGATCACCTTCCTGAATACGTTCCCCGACGGAGATCGTATCCTTGGCAGCATATACACTCGTCCTCTGGTCGGCCTTTCCGACAATTGCCACCACAGCGGCGATTGAGGCCAGGACCAGCAACAGTCCAACCACAAGCCGCGGGTCCTTCCAGGAAGGCTTCTTCAAGCGACCGGCTTGTTCCCGACCGGTGTCGATGGTGCCTGCACTCGCCAAACGTCCCCCTAGGGCTGTGCCATACGGACAGGATGGACGTTTGATCCCCTGATGTACAGCGATGAACTAACTGTCATGCCATTGTTAGTCGTTGGCTTCCGTAGTTGCAAAGAGTCAGTCGCCACCCAGGCTCAAATTGTGGATAACCACAGCAAAAAGCCTCAAATGATGGCAGAATGTGGAAAAGTACCTATTCCAGGCATGACGGTACATTCATCGCCATCGAGTGAGAGCAGGAGGAAAGAACTAGATGCCCAGGTTCCTCACGTTGACCGATGTCGGCGAGATCCTGAATATCTCTTCTGCACAAACATACGCTCTGGTCCGCAGCGGGGAGTTGCCTGCAATACAAATTGGTGGCAGGGGCCAATGGAGAGTCGAGCAAAGCAAGCTCGAAGAGTACATTGCGGCCGCATACGAGAAGACTGCTGAGAGCGTAAGACATTCACAGGACTCTATTTGATCCAGCCTTGAATCCGTACGGTTACCAGGGGTGGACATCAGCTCCTGTAAGCCGATGTCGAAACCAGAAATGCGGTTTGCTTCTTGAAGCCGCTCAGTTAGCGGCAAGTGCAGTCGATTTTATCGCTGAGAGACAACGGCCCTTACTGCATGCAACGGCACTGCCACCGTCTCCACAACGTTGCGTGCGCGTCGGTATTCACCGCTTGGGACAACTGCCACTTCGATAAAGTCGCTGCCTACCCGGTCGATGATCCCGTTGACCGAACCCTCCCGTTCTGTGCCCACAAGTTGGACCGACAATGGGGCTCTGTCTCTGCTCAGCACACGGAGAGCCGAAGTTAATTTCAATCTGCTGTCGCTGAAACTTGGAGTAGCAGAGGTGGATCTTCCAAGTCCGTGAATGACCGTAGCGGAGGAAAACGGAATCAGCATGGATTGTGAGCCGCTTTCCAGCACCAACCACTCCGAACCAACATGAACCAACCGGCCCTCGAAATCTTCGTGCCCCGAAACCCGGACCTTCAAAGTGCCGCCCAATTGCCCGCGCAGTCGATCTACCAGCTTCACAGCCGCCTGCTCCATCCGGGCCCGATCGGATATTTCCGAGTCCATATCCAGCTGCCCTGCCGTCGCCAGCTGCGCTTCCAGGTCCTCGAACAAAGCCGCCCATCGCATTCGGCAAGCGTACGAGGATCAACAAGTTTGGTCAAAGTCTAGACATTCAAACCTTGTTCAAGATAGACATATAGATACAAGCGACATCAAACATCATCAAACGAGTTCAAACGGCAGGAGAAATCAATGCATCAAGGGCAACCGGATAGATTCAGGACGGCCGCCGATATATTGACTGCTGTATTGATTGCTGCCCTAGGATTCGCTCTTGGCGCCGCAGGTTCCAGTATCCGGTCTTCGTGGTTCGTTGGAGATGGGTTTGGAACACTCACATTCCAGCCGCTATTGGGACTGGCAGCATCCGCGCTTGGATTATGCACCTTGGTGTGGTGGTGTTTGAGTTTTTTAATCGCCGTAGCAGGACATCTTTTGCAGCGCGCCGGTCATTCCACTATCGGATGGCGCATATCGATGTACAGTCCCGCGTTTATGCGACGACTCGTACTGGTCGTCCTCAGCGTAAATCTGGTGTCTGCTCCGATAGCCACAGCCTCCGTATCCCATACGCAGGCGAGTGGCTCCGTCTCGCAGGTCCACGCGGCCGGAATCGAAGCACGTCCGGGACAATCTCGAATTCAACCGAACCAGAGCATTACCCCCGCCTGGCAACCGACGGAGACAGAAGCGCCGGAAACTCTCCATCCCCAGTGGAAGCCCCGAAAGGTCAAGGCCGACGCTGGACCGATGATCGGGACCACCCGCAATGGGCAGACATCGGACAGCGACGAATTTACAGTCACCGTATTGAGAGGCGACAGCTTGTGGTCGATATCGGCTGCCCACTTGGGACCTTACGCAACAGACGTCGAAATTGCGGCCGAATGGCCACGTTGGTACGCCGCAAACAAACAAACTATCGGGTCGAACCCCAACCATCTGGTTCCTGGCCAGGTTCTAGTAATCCCCGCTAATCCCTAACCATTGCGCCGAAACCAAGGAGAAACATGAATACGCAGAATGCGGCGCAGGCCGCTGTAAATGGCCCGTCTCTTAAGGCCGTTGCTTCCCCGGACCAGCGCAGCTCCATGGTACCGGCAGCTGGAGATCCTGGGCCGGCATTGACAGCTCACCGTGCCGGCCAACTCATACACGGTCAGGAGTATGCACCGGTGATTCGCCTCGAGCCACGCCGGAACCCCCTTGCAGAACGTCGGACCGGCAAACCCACCGGCACGCCGGCGGAGGTCATTGGGATCGATGAAGTAGAGGAAAAGCGACGCGTGACAGCCATTTCGAAATCGGTCGGACAAGCAGCGGTAGAGGTCCTGGCGGGTACACGCCCAGTCAGCCAGCTATCACGATGGCTGGACCCACAGAGTTATGAACGGTTGCAACTGCGTTCGGCTCTGGTCCGGGAGCAACGCGAATCCAGGAACGCCCGGTCATCAGCTGGAGCCAAGCGTCTGCACCGCAACCCGCAAGTCAGGTCTGCCCGGTTGTGCCGGCTAACCAGCGGTATTTACGAAGCGTCGCTCGTGGTCGTGGAACAGTCCAGGGCACGTGCGGTGGCTCTTCGGCTCGAATACAGGAAGGAAGTCTGGAAAATTACAGCCCTTGAGATCGGTTAGCGAGGAGCCCGCGTTGATCCTGTCCCGGATCGCCGAACTGGTTAGTCACCCACCAAGAATCGATCGCCGGGGCAAACTCAGAGGGTTGAATTACCGGTTCTTCTTCTTGTTGTTGACCTTCTGCCCGGAGCGGTTCGCTCCATTATTGGCACCGGCGCCGGCCGTGGCCTTCTGACGGCGCTCGACCCTGGTTTCAACCTCGCCCGACACGCTGGGAGCGCTGTACTGCATGCTCGCTGGCTTCTCGGGAGCATCAAGTCCGGCTGCGGAAACGCTCGACTCTTCAACGCCGTCGCCATCGATGTCCTTCTTCTCCACCTTGACCTCAAGGTTGAAGAGGAAACCGATGCTCTCTTCGCGGATGGCCTCCATCATTGCCTGGAACATGACAAAGCCTTCCCGCTGGTACTCCACCAACGGATCACGCTGTGCCATGGCACGCAGGCCTATGCCTTCCTTCAGGTAGTCCATCTCATAGAGGTGTTCCTGCCACTTGCGGCCGATTACCGACAGCACGACGCGGCGCTCGAGTTCACGCATGGTTTCAGATCCGAGGGCTTCCTCACGCGTCTGGTAGGCAACCTTCGCATCGGAGAGGACTTCTTCGAGCAGGAAGTCGTGGCTGACATGCGATTTGCCGCCGGCTTCGTCAATGACCTCGTCAATGGTCAGGCTCACCGGATACAGCTGCTTCAGGTTCGTCCACAACTGTTCGAAGTCCCAGTCGTCACCATTGCCTTCCATCGTGGCCTCGTCGACCACGGCAGTCAGGGTGTCTTCCAGGAAGAACTGGATCTTCTCATGCAGGTCGCTGCCCTCGAGAATGCGCCGGCGGTCACCGTAGATGGCCTCGCGCTGGCGGTTGAGGACGTCGTCGTACTTCAGGACGTTCTTGCGCTGCTCAGCGTTCCGGCTCTCCACCTGGCCCTGCGCGGAGGCGATAGCCTTCGACACGATCTTGTTCTCCAGCGGGACATCGTCCGGCATCCGGTCACTGGACATCAGGCGTTCCGCGCTGCCCGAACCGAACAGGCGCATTAGATCGTCGCCCATCGACAGGTAGAAGCGCGATTTTCCGGGGTCGCCCTGACGTCCGGAACGGCCGCGCAGCTGGTTGTCGATCCGGCGGGATTCGTGCCGCTCGGTACCGAGCACATACAGGCCGCCAAGTTCGACAACCTTATTATGCTCGGCCTCAACGGCATGTTGGGCCGCTTCCAAAGTTTCAGGCCATGCGCCCTCATACTCTTCGGGGTTCTCGGCCGGATCCAGACCCTTCTTCTCCATCGCAGCAACGGCGTTGAATTCGGCATTGCCACCGAGCATGATATCGGTACCGCGTCCGGCCATGTTCGTGGCGACGGTGACCTGGCCTTTGCGGCCGGCCTGCGCCACGATGGCTGCCTCACGTGCGTGGTTCTTAGCGTTCAAGACCTCGTGCCGGATCCCCTGCTTGGCGAGCTGCTTGGACAGGTATTCGCTCTTCTCCACCGAGGTGGTGCCGACGAGTACGGGCTGGCCGTTTTCGTGGCATCCGGCGATATCGGCGACGACGGCGGCGAACTTCGCCTCCTCGTTCTTATACACCAGGTCGGTGTGGTCCACGCGGGCCATCGGCTTATTGGTCGGAATCGGGACAACGCCGAGACCATAGGTGTTCATGAATTCCGCGGCTTCGGTCTCGGCCGTACCCGTCATGCCGGACAGGGTGTCATAGAGCCGGAAGTAATTCTGCAGGGTCACCGTGGCCAGCGTCTGATTCTCGGCCTTGATCTCCACGCCCTCTTTGGCCTCAATGGCCTGGTGCATGCCCTCGTTGTACCGCCGGCCGGCGAGGATACGCCCGGTGTGCTCGTCGACAATGAGGATTTCGCCATTGAGAATGACGTAGTCCTTGTCCCGCTTGAACAGTTCCTTGGCCTTGATGGCGTTGTTGAGGAACCCTATCAGCGGCGTATTGGCAGATTCGTAGAGATTATGGATCCCCAGATAGTCCTCGACCTTTTCGATGCCGGATTCAAGCACACCTATGGTGCGCTTCTTCTCATCGACCTCGTAGTCGTCTTCGGGGTCAAGACGCAGGACCACCTTGGCGAATTCGTTGTACCAGCGGTTGGCGTCGCCTGAAGCGGGGCCGGAGATGATCAGTGGAGTACGCGCCTCGTCGATCAGGATGGAGTCGACCTCGTCCACGATGGCGAAGTTGTGGCCGCGCTGGACCAGTTCCTTCTGCGACCAGGCCATATTGTCGCGCAGGTAATCGAAACCGAATTCGTTATTCGTTCCGTAGGTGATGTCGGCGGCATACTGCTGGCGGCGGACCGTCGGATCCTGATTGGCGAGGATACAACCGGTGTCCATGCCGAGGAAGCGGAAGACACGGCCCATCAGGTCGGACTGGTACTCGGCCAGATAGTCGTTGACGGTGACGATGTGGACGCCTTTGCCGGCCAGCGCATTAAGGTAAGCGGGGAGCGTCGCCACCAGGGTTTTACCCTCACCGGTTTTCATTTCGGCGATATTTCCCAGGTGAAGTGCTGCGCCACCCATCAGCTGGACGTCGAAGTGCCGCATTCCCAGCGTGCGGCTCGCGGCCTCCCGTACGGCGGCGAACGCTTCCGGGAGCAGTTCGTCGAGGGGTTCGCCGTCCTCATGACGCTTTTTGAGTTCGTCCGTTTCGGCGCGCAGTTCCTCGTCGCTGAGCGCCTTGAACTCGTCCTCCAGCACGTTGATCGCCTCCGCGTAGGTGCGGAGACGTCTCAAGATTTTCTTATCGCCGGTTCGGAGGACTTTTTCAAGAATCGATGGCACTACTGGCTCCCAATCTACTGCTGCCGAAATCTAGCTCAGTCTACGTGAGTCACGTCCCGCTGTGGTGCAAAGTTCCCTGACGGCGAATATCCTGCAACGGCCGCGGCGGCCAGCGGTTCCGCAAGATTCCCGGCCGGCTCCACGACCACGTCGTCCAGCCCCAGCCATCCGGCCATTGACCGGAGTTCGGCATAGAGTTCGACGGCGGTATCGTCCGGCGCGTCCGGCTCAGCGTAGCTGCCCCTCACCAAAAGCTTGCCTGCCGTCCGGTCGGCCTTCAGATCCACCCGGCCAACCAGCCGGTCGCGCAGCAGGAACGGCAGCACGTAGTATCCGAACTTCCGCTTCGGGGCAGGGGTATAGATTTCTATCCGGTAGTGGAAGTTGAACAGCTCTTCCAGCCGGCGCCGTTCAAAGACCAGTGAGTCGAAAGGGCTCAGCAACGCCCGTCCGGCCGCCTTGCGGGGTACTTTAGCCTGTACATGCCGGAAAACTTCCCGCTCCCAGCCGCGTACTTGGACAGGTTCCAAGGTGCCCCGGTGGACGAGTTCTTCGACTGCGAGCGCCGTGTCCTTCGTTCCTACCCGGAAGTAATCGGCAAAGCACCGCACCGTTCCAATGCCATGGGCACGGGCGGCCCGTTCGGTTAACTCGATCGTGGCATCCCGGCGGTTGACCTCGGCGCCCCCTGCGGCGTGCGGCGGTATTACCCGGTGCGTCAGGTCATAACGACGCTCGAACTGCGGATTCCGGCTGGCGGCGCTGACTTCGCCGAACCAGAACAATGCTTCGAGGATTTTCTTGACGCTGCTCCAATTCCAACCCCAATGAACATTCGCGCGTGGCTCATCATGTTCCAGGTGGGCCTTCAGGGCTGAAGCGGTCATCGGGCCGTATCTGTCCAACTCCCGCAGAACGCTTTGCGTCAATTCACGGTGCTCATTAAGGACGGCGCGGAAGTACTCGGCCTGGCTGCTTTTCCAGCGTCCATTCCGTTCGAGCAGCAGCGAATGGACGGCGGGGTCCACAAAGGACGCTTCGTGTGCCCAGTACTCCACCATCCGGCGGGGCTTCCGCCCGGCCAGCCGGTGCACGATGTCGATGTCGTAAGGGCCCAATCTGGAGAAGAAAGGCAGATATTGGCTGCGGCTGAGGACATTAACCGAATCGATCTGGACGAGGTGCAGGAGGTCAAAGGTGCGGCCCACCTGCCTTGCGGTTACAAGGGAGGCGGGCCGTTCCTTTGCCAAACCCTGCGCGGCGAGGGCGATTCGCCGTGCCTGTGCCAGGGTCAGAGCCGCACTCACAGGGTGCGTTTAGACATTGATTGCCGACCGGTCGTCGGAGCGGTAGGCAAGGATTTCCTCCTGCGGGCCGGAGCCGTCATCGTTGCAGTTCGCGTCAAGACTAATGACGCCGTAAGTCCAGCCACGACGGCGATAGACCACAGAGGGTGCGTTGGTCTCCTTATCGATAAAGAGGTAGAAATTGTGCCCCACCAATTCCATATTGTCGACGGCGTCGTCCAGGGTCAGCGGCGTCGCGGGGAAGACTTTCCGGCGGATCATCACCGGTGAGTCTCCTGCGGGCAGATCGTTCTCGATCTCGTATTCGCTCCGTTCTTCGGCCGCCGCTGTGACCGGTTCGGGTTCGGAGTGGTTAGTCGATTCCATATGGAGCGGCGTCTGTGTACTGGCCGGTTCCAGCGAGGCTGTAGCCTCGTGGACCGCCGTCGGAGTGTGCCGCCCGCGGTGCACCTTCTTGCGGTCGCGGGCACGGCGAAGGCGTTCAAGCAGTTTGTTGAACGCCAGGTCAAATGCTCCGAATTTGTCCGCTGCGGATGCTTCGGCACGGATTACGGGGCCTTTACCCATAACCGTTAGTTCGACGGTCATCTGCGAATCCGCGTTCCTTGCGTTGGTCTCTTTCGTGACCTTGGCGTCAAGGCTTCGGACCTTGTCGCCCAGTTGTTCGACCTTGTCGATCTTTTCTTCGGCGTATTCGCGGAAGCGGTCCGGGACTGTCAGATTCCGGCCGCTGATGTTGAACTCCATGGTGCCCTCCAAATCACTGCGGTGACGCGACAGTGGCACTGCCGTTCGGTATCTGCACCTGATGAGATACCCACTCCTTACGTTAGTAGACGCACATCACATATTCACCCATCCACAGAAATTTGTTGGCCAATTTCCACTTCCTGATCAGTTCGCGCAGGTTCCACCGGCAGTTCTGCCTGGCCGGGACCCTTTGGTGGCTGAGTAGCTGCGACGACGACGGCGCCGAGAACCGTGGCACCGCCCTCCCGCAGAGCGCGCTCCGCTTCTGACAGGGTGGCCCCAGTAGTCAGCACATCGTCCACGATCAGGCAATCGAACTGCCCGGGCTGCGGGCCAGGCCCCCGTTTCCACCTGTGCCTCAGGCGCATCGTGTTCCGTACGTTGCTCCTCCGGGCCGCGGCCCCGAGTCCCTTCTGGGAGCCGAACCGGTGCGCGAGAGCCCGGGAGACATCTTGTTGCCAGGACAGGCCTTCCCCGGCACGTGTTCCTCGTGCCGCAGTGCCGAGCAGGCGCCACCAGAACGGAGGAACAGTCAAGGCACGGGCGCAGACGGCCGACGCAGGCAGCATCGCCTGTCTGTCGAGCCTTCGCAGCAGTGAATACACCGGCTCGTAGCCGCGCCGCCGTCGTGCCCCTCCCGTACTGGGTATGGGAACGAGCAGCACCTCCCGGTTGCCGCTGCTGGAAAGTTCATCAACGGCCAGGTGCAGGGCTCCCCCAAGGACGGTACCCAGTACCGGTCGAAGATCGGTGTGTCCGCGGTTCTTGTAGGCCAGCAGCGTCGAGGACAGTTCGCGGCGATACACCCCTGCGGCCAGTACTGGAAGTGGCCTGTCCGGAGCAATTTCCGGCAGTGACTCTGCCGACTCTTCGGCGCGGAAGGGGCGAACCGTCCCCTTCCGTAGGAGCTTGCGGCAGGGCTTGCAGAGCGATGTATCAGGAGTGCTGCAAACTACACATTCGGTCGGGAACAGCAGAGACCAGAATTCCAGCCACGCCACTGCCAGAGGAACTGCTCCCTTCTTGAACCGGCTTCCCTGCCGGCCGTGGCTTTCGCTCTGCATAAGTCCATGGTGGCCCGGTAATTCCGGTATGTCAGCAGGGTCAGTGACGACTGTGGATAACCCACGCCAACCCGCAGCGGCGTCAGACTATCCCGCAAACGAGGGGTCTTTGACGTCCTCGGTCTGCTCTGACCAGGTGGTCCCGACCTGGAGGAAGATCGCATCGTCCGTCTGTCCGTAAATCTGCTGGTCCCCATTGCCGGCACTGATGTGTGTCATGCCTTCCAGGCCTGCAAGGACGGTGGACGCTCCGGGACGGAGGATCTCGGCCTGCACCTCCTCTGTGCCGGATGCCTTCATGACGACGACACTCGTTTCATCCACCCAGGCGCCGCGGTCCACCGGGACCGTTTTCTGCAGCTGCAGCGGCACAGTAAGCTCGGTCGGCACGCCTTGTTCGTTGCGGACGACGCCGGAAATCATGACCAGGGATTCGTCGCCGTCTTTGGTAATCACCATGGCACGGGCACCGTCCCGGGAGATCTTCAGGTCTGTCACTGTCCCTTCCAGCCACGACGCTTCCACTGAAGCCACCTGACCGGGATTCCGTCCGGCATTGATGGAAAATATCTTTCCCGAGTCGTCGCCGTGGGCAGTCCAAAGCCAGCCGTACGGATCGAACGACGGCTCGGTCAGCCGCTTCCCTGCCAGTACCTGGTTCACTCCGATTCCCGGGGCTGTGATGAACATTTGGCTGCGGTCGCCGTTCAAGAAGGCGAACAGCCGCTCGTTATAGGAAATGGCGGGGTCACGCGGCGAAAGGTCGGATGTCGGGACGAGATCCCCCGCCGGCAAGACCTCCAGGCCCTCATACAGGGCGAGTTCCTCGTCCTCAACAATCACCTGCACGGTTGGAACCTGCGGATCCATCACCGGCGACACCCGGTCGGAGTCCTCCGGCAGATCCACTTCGCGCTGCCCCACGGTCATTTCGACGGAACTGACATTGTTAAGCTGCAGGAGCATCATTTCAAGCTGCTTCTGCATCCGTTGCCGTTGCAGCAGCGATGCTCCCTCGGTGGCGCCGGGGGTGAGGTCGACAAGAGCCACCCCGGAGTCGACGGCGACCGATGGGCTGGCCAGCGTCGTACCGTCGTTAAAGGCGCTGATGACGGCGCCCTTCAGATATGGGGCAGGCCCATTGAGCATGACCCGGACCAACGAGGCGGGCACGGAGGGGCCAAGGGCAAACCACCTGACATCCGGCACCGCGTACCTGTAATTCGGACTGTAGAAATACAGGTTGTGCGGGTCGAAAACCTCGGCGAACTCGGACGTGGACATCATGATCCCGTCCGGCGCCTCGGAAATCCTCCATTCCCCGCTGGGCAGCTCGGTCAGGGAATATTCGACCGTGTCCGTTCCGCTTTCCGACACCGGACGGGAAATACCTTCCGCGTCGACAGTGCGGACCAGGTCCAGCGTCACCGAGAAGGTGTTCTCGGTGGCACCCTCGACGATGTTCGGGATGCCCCGGTAGACCAGGGTGCGGACATCAGGACGCCAGGAGTCGGCGATCCCCGGGGCGAGGAACTGGCGCGCCGTCCGGTAGTTGTTCTCGGTGCCCGTGCCGGCATTGATAAAACCGTCCACGATGGCCTCGGGCGAATCGCCCTCCTGGGGGCCCATCGGGCTGAATCCCACCGAGCTCTCGTTCTCGTCGTTGAGCAGATCTTCACTCACCTGCACCGGGCCGGTGGAAGGAATGGCTGAGCATCCGGACAGCAATAGAACGACGGCGAGACAGGCCGACATCAGCACACGCATCCGGGACAACGTCCGCGCGGCGCCGGCGGCTGCCCGCCGCAGACCGAACGCGCCTGTTCGACCGGTCCGGGCCGGGGAGGCCGCTGGATTAGGTCTTGACTTCGTCACTGGTCTCCTTCACTACAGAGTTGAGGGACGCCAACGAGCTGGGCGAGACGTCATTGTTCCCGTCGTCCAGAAAATCCGCAGGCGGAAGCGGAATTGGTGAATGTTCGACGACGCCGTCACGGTTCCGCGGCAACGTCAGCCGGAAGCAGGAGCCCTTGCCTTCACGGCCGGAGGCCTGCAGCCAGCCGCCGTGCAATCGTGCGTCTTCGGTGGCGATAGACAATCCCAGGCCGCTGCCTCCGGTGGTCCTTGCCCGGGCAGGATCGGCACGCCAGAACCGGTCGAAGACACGTGATGCATCAAGGGCGCTCATGCCGATTCCATGGTCTCGCACTGCCACGGCAACACTCTCATCGTCGGCCTCGACCAGCACCTCGATCGGCTGACCCTCGCCGTGCTCCAGCGCATTCAGGAGAAGGTTCCGCAGAATCCGGTCGATGCGCCGCGGATCCATGTCAACCACGCAACGCTCCATTGACGACGCAATCCGCACCTCGGAACCGGATTTGTCCGCCAACGGCTGGGCGCCTTCGATGACATGCCGGATCACGCTGAAAATGTCCGTGGACTCCGACTCCAGCACAGCAGCACCGGCGTCGAACCTGGAAATCTCGAGAAGGTCTGCCAACAGGGCCTGGAAGCGTTCAACCTGAACGTACAACAGCTCTGCCGAACGCTGATTGACCGGGTCGAAGTCGCGGCGGGCCTCGTACAGCACTTCGGCCGCCATCCGCACAGTGGTCAACGGTGTGCGCAGTTCATGCGAGACGTCGGACACGAACCGCTGCTGCATGTGCGAGAGCTGCGCCAGCTGGGTAATTTGCTGCTGCAGGTTGTCCGCCATGTGGTTGAAGGACGCGCCCAGACGGGCCACTTCGTCCTCGCCGCGCACTTCCATTCGTTCCTGAAGCTCACCGGCCGCCAGCTTTTCGGAAACGTCCGCCGCATGGCCCACCGGCCCGACGACGGCGCGGGTGACGAACCACGCAATCGTTCCGACCAGCAGCAGCAACACGCTTCCGGCGATCCACAGTGACCGGTGGATGTAGTCGAGCGTCTCCTGTGCCGCTGAGATGTTGTAGATCAGGTAGAGCTCATACTCGTTACCCGGAGGCAGCGTGACCTTGGTTCCCACGGCGATAGCGGGCACGGTTTCATTGTCGATAATGACGGACAACGGCCGGTAATACAGCCTGTCTTCCGTGCTTTCGGCTATAGCTGTGCGCAGATCCTCTGGAATGTCGGTCGCCTCGAATGCCGCCCCCGCCGTGCGTGCACCGATCCAGAGCTGTTCCGGATCCCCATTGATGACAGGAGTGAGCAGCACGCCACGCTCTGAACCCTCAAACGAACCCTGAAGCTGGACAAGCGCTTCCAAAACCACTTCGGTGGTGGTGGCCTGGTCGCTGCCGATTGCGCCGTCGAAAATGCTTTCCGCAGTGGTGAAACCGCGGCGCGATTCGTCCAGCGCGGTGTTCAGCCGTTCCTGGTACAGCCCCTGCGCAATCTGGCCGGACAGGAATGCTCCCACGCCGACGAAGGCCATCGCGGTGAGCAGCACAGTGGCCACGACAGTCCGGAACTGCAGCGAGCGGTGCCATTGCCGCGACGTGTGCCGGCGGAGGCCGCGGAGCCGTGCCCGGGACGCCGCGAGGGCACCACGAAAGCGCTGAAGCCGCGGCGGTTCAGCGGAAATGCCCGTATTGCTTTGGCTCATGCACCAGACCTCTCACGGACATTCTACCGGCACCATATGCTTCAAATGCCGTGAAGCGGGCGCGCCTGACTAACCTTGGCCGGCCTTGTATCCGACGCCGCGTACGGTAAGGACGACCTCGGGTGCTTCCGGGTCGCGTTCGATCTTGGACCGAAGCCGCTGCACGTGCACATTCACCAGTCGGGTGTCCGCCGCATGCCGGTATCCCCATACCTGCTCCAGGAGCAACTCCCGGGTGAAGACCTGCCACGGCTTCCGTGCCAAAGCGACCAGAAGGTCAAACTCCAGCGGGGTGAGCGAAATGCGCTCGTCGCCCCGGTGGACGACGTGACCTGCCACGTCGATAACGACGTCGGCAATCCGCAGTGTCTCAGGCGCCTTCTGATCACCGGGCCGGAGGCGGGCACGCACGCGGGCCACGAGTTCGGCCGGTTTGAACGGCTTGGGCACATAGTCGTCGGCACCGGCCTCAAGGCCGCGGACGACGTCGGAGGTGTCGGTCTTGGCGGTCAGCATGACGATGGGGACGTCGGACTCGGCGCGGATTTTGCGGCAGACCTCTATCCCGTCGACTCCGGGCAGCATCAGATCCAGCAGCACCAGATCCGGTTTCGAGTTGTTAAATACACTGATAGCCTCATTGCCGTCAGCGCAAAAAACCGGCTCAAACCCGTCATTTCGCAGCACGATACCGATCATCTCGGCCAGCGCTTCATCATCGTCTACGACCAGAATGCGTCCCTTCATAAGGAACATGTTGTCACTATTGAGCATCGATTGTCGCCTCAGGACACGGTTTGACCCTTACAGTACTCCCAAAAGCCGCTCAATTGTTGAAAAATTCCGGGCGTCTGCAAGGGGGTCCAGGCCGCTTCCTATGAAGTGTCGGCAGGAAACTATAGGCTGATACTGATCAGCGCAGGACCGCGACTGGGGCTTGTCAGCGTTGGAGAAACGGGGAGAACGTTAATGAGTAACGGCCCACACCACCCACCCGGCCAGGGAGGCCAGCCACAGTGGGGTCAGCAGCCACAGCCGGGACAGCAACAACCCGGCCAGCAGCCACAGTGGGGACAACAGCCATCAGTGGGCCAGCAACCATATCCGGGTCAGCAGCCACAGCGGGGTCAGCAACCCGGCCAGCAACCGCAGTGGGGGCAACAGCCGCAGTGGGGCAGGTCTGGCCCTAACGGCGGATTTCCCGGCTACGTCGCCCCTCCGAAACCCGGCATCATCCCGCTAAGGCCACTCGGGCTCGGAGAGATTCTCGACGGCGCTTTCCAGGCCACGCGGAAGAACGCCAAGGCGATGTTTGGATCGGCGGTCCTTTTCCAACTGGTCATCGTCGTCCTGATGGGACTTACCGCCGCGATATTCTTCGGCCTCGGCGCCGACATCGAATCGTTCATCCAGCCCGACGGACTGCCAACAGCGGCCGGTCTTGGTTTCGGCGCCGGTGCTCTCGGTGCTTTCCTGCTGATCGGACTGCTCGACTCCGCCAGCGTTTTTGTGCTGCAAGGAGTCCTGGTTATTCCGGTGTCGCGGTCCATCCTGAACGAGCAAACCAGTTTCAAGGACATGTGGGCCCGCGCGAGGGGCCGTATCTGGCCCCTCGTTGGTCTCGCCTTGGTTGTGCTCCTGGCCACCATCGCGGTCCTCATTGCCACCGTCGTGCTGGGCGTGGTCCTGGTCAGCGTCGCGGATCTGTCAGGTTGGATCGTCGTGCCGTTGGTGCTCGCGATGATTGCCGCCGGCATCTGGGCTGGCATCAAAATCGTGCTGGCTCCTGCAGCACTCGTTCTTGAGAACATCGGCATCTTTGCCTCCATCCGGCGTTCCTGGATCCTGGTGAAGCGCAATTGGTGGCGCACTTTCGGCATCGTCGCGCTCACCGTCATCATCGTGGGAATCGTCACCTCTGTCGTCACCGTTCCGCTGGAATTCCTTATCAGCTTCATCGGCGCCGGCACGATGGAAACGTCGTCGACGGAGGATGTCATCTTTATGACCGTGATAACCACCCTCATTTCCGCGCTCATTTCGACGCTGTTTGCCGCCATTGGCTACGCTTTCCAAGCGGGCGTGACGGCGCTGCTCTATGTTGACCTTCGGATGCGGCACGAGGGCTTCGACGTCGTCCTCATGAAGGAGGCGGAACAGCTGGCCGGTTCCTCCGGTCCTGGGCCCTCCGCGCTGCCCAACCAGGGACCCGACCAGGGACGGGGCATCTGACTTCCGACATGGAGCATTCCGCCGCACTTGCCATGGCTGGAAAGCCTGGATCCGTCAACATGCCCCTGGACGTTCCGGTGCTGCCCGACGGCGAGGAAGCCCGCCAGCTGGCTCTGGACGAGTTGGCCAAAACGGTCTATCAGGAGGCCAAGCCCTCACTTTTTGACCGGATCGTGGCCGCCGTCATCGACTGGCTTGGGACTTTCTTCGAAGGACTGGAGGGAGTCAATGCCAACCTCGGGATCGCCGTTATCGTGGTCGCTGTGGGGGTGCTGATCGGCTTGGCCATCTGGATCATCAAGCCCCGCCTGAACCCCGCCAAGGCAAAGGATGGTGAGGTGTTCGACGCCGAAACACAGTTGACGTCCGAGCAGCACCGCAGTGCGGCACGGGCAGCTGCCGGAAAGGACGCCTTCAGTGCCGCGGTCGCTGAGCAGTTCCGCGCCATCGTCAGAGCCGCCGAAGAGCGGGCGGTCATTGACCCGCAACCGGGCCGCACTGCCGAGGAAGTAGCGTCACGGCTATGCACGGCGTTTCCGTCCTTGGCACCCCAGTTGCGCGATGCCGGTTCAACTTTCAATGGCGTCCGCTATGGCAACAATCCGGCAGATCAGGCACTTTTCGAAGGCCTGGTGCGGCTGGACTCACAACTGCTGGAGACCCGCCCGGTATACCTCGGTGCCGCGGCTGAAACCGTGGCCCCACGATGAGCGGGATCGACGTCCGCGAGCGCGGCGGCGATGAAAAGACTGGTCCTCCACAGGCAGCAACTGCTCCATCCGAGTTCACCGCCGGCGGAAGCACTGGACAGACCTTGGCTGCGCTGTTCCGCAAATGGAAGTTCTGGATCCTCATCGTTGCGGCGACCGTCGTCGTGCTGGTGGTGAGCTTTATTCTTTCCTCAGGTGGCAGCGACCGGGGAGTCCTCTCCCCCGGTAATCCGGCGCCCAATGGAGCTATGGCCGCGGCGCAAATCCTGGAAGAGCAGGGTGTCGAGGTAATACCGACGGAGACGCTGTCCGGAACGATCGATGCCTTGCGTGGACCCATTCCAGGGGAGACCACCCTGCTGATCCATGACCGGCTCCAGCTCTTGATGGACAAGCAACTCGCACGGCTCTCGGAAACGCAAGCGACGGTCGTGCTGGTGGAGCCGCCCCTTCCGGCACTGGAGAGTTTCGCTCCCGAAATCAACTCAGCGGGGGTCGTCCCGACGCCGGAGGACGGGGATTCGCCCGCTACGTTGAAGCCCCGGTGCTCCCTCGGTGCCCCTGAGGCCGCTGGCCCCATCAGCCGTGGTGGGTCGGCCTACCGCGGCGGGCAGATGTGCTATTTCGTCCAGAATGAACAGGCCGGAGCATCTGCGTCTTATGTGCAGTCGGAGGACGGCAGGGTGACCGTGATCGGCAATCCGGCCATCATGAGCAACGCCGCACTGCCTCAATATGGCAACGCTGCCCTGACACTGCGGACACTGGGCGCGAACCCGACGCTGATCTGGTACCAACCGTCCCTGACCGACATCGCTTTCGACGACGCCGCTCCCTCCGTCGGCGAGTTGGTTCCGCCCTGGGTGAACTTGACGATGGTGTGGCTGTTCATCGTGGCGCTACTGGGAATCATCTGGAAGTCACGCCGGACCGGTCCACTCGTCGTCGAGCCACTGCCGGTCACCGCCAAGGCCGCGGAAACCGCCGAGGGCAGGGCAAGGTTATACCAGGATTCACGGGCGTTCCGCCGCGCCGCTGACAATCTCAGGGCAGGAACACTGACCCGCCTTGCCACCCATTTCAGGCTGGGCTCCGGAGCAGACGCGGAAGCCGTTGCGCGGGCCGCTTCGGAAGCGAGTACGCTGCCGGAGTCCGACGTCGGCAGGATTTTGCTGCGGGAACAGCCGGACAGCGATGCCGGCCTGCTTCACTGGGCACAGGAATTGGAAACGTTAGAGAAAGAGGTAACAGCCAGATGAGTGCGCAGCATCCCGACGCTCAGCAATACCCCGCCCAGCAGTACCCGCCTGCCCAGGAAACCGGACCGGCGGGTGATGGGGCGCCGTCACAGCAGCCGGACAACGACCCGGTGCGGAATGCGCTGCTGGATGTGCGCGCCGAAGTCGCCAAGGCCGTCGTCGGGCAGGAACCAACGGTGACTGGACTGCTGATTGCCCTGCTGACACGCGGCCATGTGCTGCTCGAAGGTGTCCCCGGCGTGGCAAAGACCCTGCTCGTGCGCACTTTGTCCGCGGCCCTGAGCCTGGATACCAAGCGGGTGCAGTTCACGCCGGACCTGATGCCCGGCGACGTCACCGGATCGCTCGTTTATGACACGCATACCTCCGAGTTCTCCTTCCGGGAAGGTCCCGTCTTCACCAACATCCTGCTCGCGGACGAAATCAACCGCACGCCGCCCAAAACCCAGGCGTCGCTGCTGGAGGCCATGGAGGAGCACCAGATTTCGGTCGACGGCGTGTCCCGCCAGCTGCCGTCCCCGTTCATCGTCGCCGCAACCCAGAACCCGGTGGAATATGAAGGCACCTACCCCCTTCCGGAGGCGCAGCTGGACCGGTTCCTGCTGAAGCTGACGATGCCGCTGCCCGGACGCGAGGACGAGATCGAGGTGGTCCGCCGGCACAGCGTCGGGTTTGACCCCCGTGACCTCACGGCTGCGGGCGTGCGGCCGGTGGCTTCCGCCGAGGACCTCGAAAACGCCCGTGCCGCCGTCGCCGCCGTCACTATTTCTCCCGAGGTGCTCGGCTACATCGTGGACATCGTCCGGGCCACCCGGGCGGCGCCGTCGTTCCAGCTTGGTGTTTCCCCGCGTGGCGCTACGGCGCTGTTGAAAACCGCACGGGCGTGGGCGTGGCTGTCCGGACGCGGCTATGTCACTCCCGACGACGTGAAGGTGCTGACCATGCCGGCCCTCCGCCACCGTGTGGCGCTGCGTCCGGAAGCGCAGATGGACGGAGTCGACGTCGATGACGTTCTGGGGAGCATTTTGGCCACCGTTCCCGTTCCCCGCTAGGACCAAACATGGCGATTACCGGACGGCTGGTGCTCGTGGCGCTGCTGGGCGTGCCCACAGTGGTGTTGTTTCCGCACTGGTTGACGATTTTGGCCTGGATCGGGCTGCTGATCCTGCTGGCCGGCGGCGACATGGCCTTCGCCGCATCCGTGCGGAAGGTGGGTCTGACCCGCCAATTGCCGGACAGCGTCCGGCTGAGTGAAAACTGCGTCAGCACGCTGACCGTGGCCAATCACGGTACCCGCCGCCTGCGCGGCCTTGTCCGTGACGGCTGGCAACCCTCCGCCGGGGCACGGAATCCCAGCCAGGTCCTGGACATTCCCCCGGGAGAACGACGGCGGATGGACGTTTCGCTGCATCCTGAGCGCAGGGGCGATCTCGCCGCGAAACATGTGACGGTTAGAACCTATGGTCCACTTGGCCTGGCCGCACGCCAGTTGACCGTTCCCGCACCGGGACGGCTGCGGGTGCTGCCGCCATTCCATTCCAAACGCCACCTTCCATCCAAGCTGCGCCGCCTCCGTGAGCTGGACGGCCGTGCCGCCGTCCAGATCCGCGGTGCGGGAACCGAGTTCGATTCGCTGCGGGACTATGTCCGCGGTGACGATGTCCGCTCCATCGACTGGCGTGCCACCGCCCGGCGGCAGGCCGTCGTCGTCCGCACCTGGCGCCCCGAACGCGACCGGCGGGTGGTAATCGTGCTGGACACCTCGCGTGCTTCAGCTGCGCGGATCGAGGATGAGCCACGGCTGGACACCGGCATAGAAGCGGCGCTGCTGCTGGCGGTACTCGCTGAACGCGGCGGCGACCGCGTCGATTTCCTCGCCTACGACAGGCGTGTCCGGGCCAGGGTCGAATCAGCGTCCAAAGGCGTCCTGCTGCACCATCTCGTGCAGGCCATGGCGCCGCTTGATGCCGAGCTGATCGAAGCCGACTGGTCCCAGATCCCCTCACAGATCAACGCCATTTCCCCGCACCGCTCGCTGGTCGTGCTGCTGACCTCCCTCGACTCCGGCGCCGCCGAAGAAGGACTGCTCCCTGTCATGAGCCACCTGACCACCAAACACACCGTCGTGGTGGCGTCGGTCAGTGATCCGCTGTTGAGCCGGATGCGGGAAGAACGGACGACGGCGGCAGAGACTTACCGTGCCGCGGCGGCTGAACGGGCGATTCTCGACCGCGACGCGATCACAGAGCAGCTTAAGCAGTTGGGTGCGGAAGTGGTGGATGCGGAGCCGCACGAACTTCCCTCCGCGCTGGCCGACCGCTACATCCGGCTCAAAGCGACCGGACGGCTGTAGTGTCGGTGAGCATGTTCGACTATGCGAAAACCGCCCAGCGGATGCCTTGGGCGCACCTGCCCGCCGAGGTCCGCCGGCGCCTCACCGGGGAGCTCGGCGTCCCGGTGGAAGACGTCGCACTGGCAGGCGGCGGGTTTACCCACGGTTTTGCCGCCGTCCTCAGTGGGTCGGACCGGAGTATTTTCGCCAAGGCGGCACCGGCGTCGGATGCTTTCATCTATCCCGCCTATCTGCGCGAGGCCGCCGTACTGGACGTGCTCCCCGAAGGGTTGCCGGTCCCCCGGCTTATCGCCGCGGAGAGTGTCGAGGTAGGTGCCGGCCAGGTCGAAGGCCGTCGGATGGAAGATCCAGGTCCGGATACCTGGCAGGTGATGTGTTTCGAAGCGGTCCACGGCTACATGCCCGGCGCTCCCTGGACTGAGGCCGATCTGGACGCGGTCCATCAGAGCCTGGTCACCGTCCAGTCTGGCTTGGCCGGGCTTCCACCCGAATTCACCGGCGGTTCCATGGCGGAGGCGTTCGGGGAGGACACTTCCATTAGCGGTGTCTTCGCCGCGCTGGAGCGGTCGGGCACGGCGCCGTCGTTCATCCCCCGGTTGAGTCCTGCCCAGCTGGGCGAGTTGCAGGAGCTGAGCGATTTCAGTTCGGAGGCCCTGGCTGGAGACGCGGTGCTGCACAACGATCTGCGGGCAGACAACATCATCATCCGCAAGCCTGGCCCGGAGGCGCTCTTCTGCGACTGGAACTTCCTCTCCACCGGCCCGGAGTGGGCAGATTGGGTCGGACTGCTGCTCTACCTCCGGCCGCATGGTATCGACGCCGGATCCTGGCTGCAGCGCTCACCGCTGTCCGCTGGCGCCGACCCTGACCGTGTCGACTCATGGCTCGCCATCCTGGGCGCCTACATGATCCATCAGGGCTCCAAACCGGATATGCCCACCAGCCCGCAGCTCAGGCCGCACGGGCGGTACACCGCCAGCCTGGTCCTCGAGTGGCTGGCCGAACGGCGTGGTTGGCGGTTATGAGGTCGGTCTACCAGCAGGTTCTCGGATCCAGCTACAGCAAACTCCAGCCTCAACTGCGGGACTATTTCTCGCTGGCCGTTGGCAGCGGCAGTTATGGGTTGGGCACCGGCGTGTTCGACGTCGTCGGATGCCCCATGCCCTGGCTTCGTCCGGCGCTGGCTCCGGCAGCCGCGGAGAACACCTTCTTTCCCGAATTCGGCCGCGGTGTGCCGTTCACGATTGAGAACCATGCGCACCTTGATCCCTTCGGCCGGCAGACGTTGACCGCGCTCCGCACAGTGGATTTCGGCAGCCGGAGCCGCGTCTTCGAAGACTCAACGGTCTTTGACCGGCAGCACGGGCTGCTCGACTACGTCGGCCGGAACCGCCGCCTGGCCACTGCTATGAGCCTCGGCGTGACCGCCGCCGGGCATTTGCGTATCGAATCTTCCGCGACCCGGATCCTGGCCGGGCCGCTGCGGGTTGCGTTGCCTGCCTTTCTCGATGCGAAGGCATACACCGAGCAGTGGTGGGACGACGAAACAGGCAGGTTCCAGGTGCAGACGAAAGTGATCCAGCCTCAGGCCGGCGCCGTCTTCGTCTACGCCGGCAGCTTCGATTACACCCTTGTGCCGGCCGAAGCAGCGTTGCCGGGACGGGCACGTCCGGTGCGCTGGGAGAGCCGGGCCTGAACGCCGACCGGCTATCCGGCCGCGGTTTGATTCAGCGCATCTGCTGCCTGGGTCAGCCGGGTCAGGGTCCGCTTGGCGTCCCTCGGTGCACAGCGGGACAAAGCGGACGACGGCGTCAGCCGCACCTGCTGCAGCTGGTGCAGAGGCAGCCCCACCCGGCCCCAGGGAGTCAGTACCTCCTCGACCAGGGCACTGACCTCCGGCAGAGTCCCACCGCCGTCGGGCGTCGCCGTTACCCCTGCCCAGAGCTTGCGGCCCGATTCGACGGCGGCAGCGATGTCCTCCCACTGACGTGGAGAAAGAGCGTCCAGGGAGAGGCCAACCGCGTCAAGGCCGGCTTCATCCAGCTTTTCCAACGGCAGTCCGGCCGCCGGAGCGGAGACAGCCACTTCAACCGCGCCGGCATCCCGGGCGGCCCCGGCAATGGAGCGCCAACCGGAAAGAACTTCCTGCTCGGGCACCGACCGAAGGGTGCGATAACCGCTGGCGGTGGGAATCCCGCCAGTGAGCACGCGCTCGATCTCCGGCTCATCAAACTGGATCACGAGATCCGCCCCGCGGGACACTTCGGCCACCTTGCCAATATGCGCCACCAGCCCGGCAGTCAGTGACTCGAGGATCTCACGCCGCGCACCGGCGTCGGACAATGCCCGCTCACCATGATGAAGATGCAGGTTTGCCGCCATCGACCATGGTCCCCGGAGCTGCAGCTTCAGCTGGCCCCCGGCGGTCTCCTCCGCCCCGATGATGTCGGCCAAGGTGTTGACATCCGTATTAAGCATCGAAACCGCCCGGCGGTGGTCCTGACCACGCCGGGGAACCAGCCGCCAGCCGTGCGGCTGCACATCCACAGGGAGCTCGACCAGCAGGGCCGCGGTGCGTCCGACGGCGTCCGCGCCAACGCCGCGGTCCGGCAGTTGCGGCAGGAAGGGCAAATGCGGCGAACCGAGCTCACCTCGTATCACCCGCATCGCTTCGGCCGGATCGGTACCGGGCCAGGAGCCCAGCGCCGTGGCTGTGAGTTGGCCCGCCTGGCTCATTCGCCGTTGCCGGAGGCGGAAATAGCCTGATGGTGGCGGATGACCTCCGAGATGATGAAGTTCAGGAACTTCTCCGCAAACGCAGGATCGAGTTGCGCCTCCTCGGCCAGGGCCCGCAGTCGCGAGATTTGTGCTGCTTCCCGGTCCGGATCCGCCGGTGGAAGTTTGTGTTCGGCCTTGAGGACGCCGACCCGTTGAGTGGCCTTAAACCGCTCCGCAAGCAGGTAGACCAGGGTCGCATCGATGTTGTCGATACTGCCCCGGACGGCCAGCAGTTCCGCCATCACGTTGGGGTCAACTTCTCCGGCCAACGAGCTGGCCTCCGGATCATAGCCGCGGCTGGGATGAGTCATCCCTCCAGTTAAGCAGATGGGCCGGGACCCGCGGCAAATATGTCGCGGATCCCGGCCTCAAAGTCTTCCGCCGGCAGGTGTAACCCGGCGGGCTCTCACCCAGGTGATGACCGGCGTCGGCGTGCTTTGGTTAACTGCTGAACATGGCCCGGTGCGCCTCGCGCCGTTCGGCCTGCAGCGCAGGGTCCGGCACCGGCAGCGAAGCGACCAGCCGCTGGGTGTACGGATGCCGGGGATCGCTCATGATCTGGTTTCCGATCCCCTCCTCCACGAACTCGCCCCGCAGCAGCACGCCTACACGGTGTGCCAGCATGTCGACGACGGCAAGGTCATGGCTGATGAACAGGGCCGCAAAACCGAACTCGGCCTGGATTTCCTTGAACAGTTCAAGCACCTTCGCCTGCACGGAGACATCCAGGGCGCTGGTCGGTTCGTCGGCCACCAGCAGCTTCGGATTCAACGACAGCGCGCGGGCCAGGCTGGCACGCTGACGCTGCCCGCCCGAGAGCTCATGCGGATACCTGTCGATAAAGTGCGCCGGCAGCTGGACGGCATCCATCAACTCCAGGACGCGTTTGCGGATATCCCGGGCCGAGCGCTTCTCATGGATCGCGACCGGTTCGGCCACACACTCACCGATCGTCAGATGCGGGTTGAAGGACGCGGCCGGGTCCTGGAAAACAAACCCGATGTCCTTGCGCAGCGGTTTGAAAGTCCGTTCCTTGAACCCGACCATTTCGTAGTCGAAGACCTTCAGGCTTCCACCGGTGGCGCGGTTGAGCCCGGCGATGCAGCGGCCGATGGTGGTCTTGCCCGAACCGGACTCCCCCACCAGGCCATAGACTTCGCCGGCGGAGATCTGGAAACTGACCCGGTCCACCGCTTTGAAGGCTGGCTGGCCAAGGCGGCCGGGATATTCGATCTCCAGGTTCTTCGCCTGGACCAGCACCTCACCGAACTTCGGCGGGCTCGCCGCGAACCCTGCCGACGCCGAATTCCTGCCCAGGTGTGGCACGGCGGCCAGCAGCTTCTTCGTGTAGTCCTGCTGCGGGTTGGCAAACAGCGCCGTGGCATCTGCTTCTTCGACGACATCGCCTTGGTACATCACGACGACGCGGTCCGCCAGGTCCGCGACGACACCCATATTGTGCGTGATCAGCACAATGGAGACGCCGTATTGGTCCCGCAGGTCGCGCAGCAGCTGCAGGATTTCGGCCTGCACCGTGACGTCCAGGGCGGTCGACGGTTCGTCGGCGACGATCAGTCCGGGATTCAGCGCCAACGCGGCGGCAATCACCACACGCTGCTTCTGCCCACCGGAGAACTGGTGCGGATAGTAGTCCACCCGGTGCTCGGGATCGGGAATTCCGACCTTGGTCAGTGCCTCGATGGCCCTGGCGCGGGCTTCCTTCTTCGAGACCTTTCCGTGCGCTCGGATGCCCTCGGAGATCTGCCAGCCGACCGTAAACACCGGGTTCAGCGCTGTCGACGGCTCCTGGAAGACCATCGCCACGTCCTTGCCCCGGATCTGCCGCATTTTCTGCGCCGAAACGGAGATGACGTCGTTGCCATTGAGTACGACCGCCCCGGAACTGACCGCCGTTTCGGGCAGCAGTCCCAGGATGGTTTTGGCCGTAACGGTCTTGCCCGAACCCGATTCGCCCACGATGGCGACGACCTCGCCGGAACCAACATCGAGACTGACGTCCTTGACTGCCGGCACATCGCCACCATCAGTGGCGAAGGTTACCTTCAGATGGTCGATGGACAGTACGGGGTTTCCCAGGTTTGAGGGAGTTGCAATCTGCGTCATTTCGTTGCCTCCACTCCGGTTCCATCAATGTCGGCGGCGGTGGGCACCGTCTCGACCGTGGTCCTGCCCTCCTGCGTCCGGGTCTTGCCGGCCCGTTTGCGGCCGCGCAGCCTCGGGTCATTCAGGTCGTTCATACTTTCTCCTACCAACGTCAGCCCGAGAACGGTCAGCACAATGGCGAGACCGGGGAACAATCCGGTCCACCAGATGCCGCTCGATGCGTCGGCCAATGCCCGGTTCAGGTCATAGCCCCACTCGGCGGCGGACGTCGGTTCAATACCGAAGCCGAGGAAGCCCAGCCCCGCGAGGGTCAGGATGGCTTCCGACGCATTCAACGTGAAGATCAATGGCAGCGTCCTGGTCGCGTTGCGGAAGACGTGCCGGCTCATGATCCGGATATTCGATGCGCCTACAACCTTGGCCGACTCGACGAAGGGCTCGGCCTTAAGCCGGAGTGTTTCGGCCCTGGTCACGCGGAAGTACTGCGGAACGAACACCACGGTCAGGGCGATACCCGCCGCCATGATGCCGCCGAACAGGTTGGACTGTCCGCCGCTGATGACAATGGACATCACAATGGCCAGCAGCAGTGCGGGGAACGCATAGATCGCATCCGCCACCACCACCAGCACCCGGTCGATCCAGCCACCGAGGTAGCCGGAGATCAAACCCAGGATGATGCCGGCGAAAATCGAGAGGACGACGGCGACAACGATCACCAGTGCCGCCGTCGGAGCTCCCCAAATCACCCGGGAAAAGACGTCGTAACCGCCAACCGTCGTGCCCCAGAGATGATCGGGCGACGGCGGCATCTGGGCCCCGAACCTGCCAGACTCGTCCGAGGACTGGGCAAACCCATAAGGAGCAATCAATGGGGCAAAGATTGCTGTCAAGACGAAGATCCCTGAGAGCACGAGACCGATGACCAGCATCGTCCGCTGCAGTCCGACGCTCTTGCGCAGATGGGAAATCACCGGCAACCGCGACCACTTGGATTCTTTATTCATACCCGCCATGATCAGTACCTCACTCTCGGGTCAATCAGCGCGGCGATAATGTCGACCAGGAAGTTCGTAAAGGCGACGATCACGGCCAGCAGCATCACGATTCCCTGCACCGCAACAAAGTCGCGGGCAGTCAGGTACTCGGCCAGTTTGAAGCCCAGTCCGGGCCAGCCGAAAGTGGTCTCCGTCAGCACGGCGCCGCCGACGAGGAGCGCCATCTGCAGTCCCATCACGGTAATGATCGGGATCAACGCCGGTTTGTAGGCGTGCTTGGTGACCAGCCGGTATTCGCTGACTCCGCGGGAACGGCCCGCTTCGACGAAGTCCGACCCGAGGGTGCCAATCACGTTGGTCCGGACCAGCCGGAGGAACACGCCTGCGGTCAGCAGACCCAGCGCAATAGCAGGCAGGATTGCATGCTCGAGCACGTCGAGGGCGATGGTGAGGTTTCCGGCGCGGAGGGCGTCGAGGAGGTAAATGCCTGTCGGCGCCCGCAGCCCCTCCAGCTCGGCCAGATAATTGGTCCGCCCTGCCACCGGCAGCCAGTCAAGCCAAACCGAGAAAACGAGCTTCAGCAGCAGCCCCGCGAAGAAGACGGGCGTTGCATAAAAGAGGATGGCGGAGAAACGCAGAACGGCGTCCGGGCCGCGGTCACGCTTGTAGGCGGCGAGCATGCCGAACGGGATGCCGATGATGAAGGCGACAATCAGTGCGTAAAACGCCAGTTCCAGCGTCGCCGTACCGTAGTTGACCAGCAACGACGTCACCTCGGTATTATCCGAAAGAGTCGTTCCAAAGTCCCCGCGGAGGATGTTGCCCAGGTATTCGAAGTACTGGACGATGACGGGCCGGTCGTAACCGGCCTCTTCAATCCGCGCCTGAAGCGCGTCCGGTGGAAGCCGGCCCGCCAGTGCCGCCGTAATGGGATCGCCTGTGATCCGCATCAGGAAGAACACCATGGTTACGAGAATGAAAATTGTGGGGAAGATCAGCAGAAACCTGATAAGGATGTATTTGCCGAGCCCCAGACCTTGTTTCTTGGGCTTCTTCTCCGGTTCCTGCGCGGTAGCGCCCTCCGGAGTGTCGATCATTGATGTCATAACTACCTAGCTTGATATGCAGGCCGGTCGTTCCGGCCTCCGGTAACACAGCAGTAAGTGGGCGGGACGGCCATTGGCACGCCCCGCCCACTCGAGACCGGTTTACTACTTGGAGATAACTCCCAAACGGAACTTGTACGAAGCGTCCAGGGTGTCCTGTACGCCCTTGACGTCCTTACCCGCCACGGCAAGGCTGGAGCCCTGCAGCAACGGCAGCGTGGAGAGATCCTTCGCAACCTCTGTCTGGATTTCGCCAATGAGGTCCAGGCGCTCCTGCTTGTCCGTCGTCGTCCGCTGTTCAGCAATCAGTGAAGCGACTTCCTCGTCCTCGTAGTGATTGGCGAGGAAGTTACCTGGTGCGAAGAACGGGCTCAGGTAGTTGTCTGCATCCGAATAGTCCGGGAACCATCCCAGCTGGTACATCGGGTAGACATCGTTGGTGCGGTCCTTGGAGTACTGCACCCACTCGGTGGACTGCAGGTTGACGTTGAACAGACCATCCTGCTCCAGCTGCGACTTGACCATGGCGTACTCGTCACCCGAGGACGGGCCGTAGTGGTCACCGTTGTACTGGATGTTGATGGAAACCGGAGTATCGATGCCGGCCTCCTCCAGGGTGGACTTGGCACGCTCCAGGTCGGGGCCGCCGCTGCCGTCGCCGTACATTTCCTTCAGCGGTTCGATGGCGCCGGGCAGACCGGACGGAACGTAGGAGTACGCGGGCTCGTAAGTACCCTTGTAGACCTGCTCGGCGATTGCCTCACGGTCGAGCGCATGCGCCATGGCCTGGCGGACTGCCAGTGACTTGTCCTCGTCCGGGTTCTCCGTTTCGGCGCCGAACGGCATCGTGTTGAAGTTGAAGACGATGTACCGGAGCTCGCCGCCGGGCCCCTTGAGGACCTTGACGTTGTCGTCGCCTTCGAGGTCCGCGACGTCAGTCGAGGAGAGGCTGCGGTAGGCGACGTCGATATTGCCCTGCTGGACATCCAGCTTCAGGTTGTTCGAGCTGGTGTAGTACTTCATTTCGACGTTATCCGTCTTCGGATCGCCAAGCAGTCCCTCGTAGCCCTCGTAAGCGCTGTAGGCGATCAGCTCGTTCTTGCTGTACGTGTCGATGGAGTACTGGCCGGCGAATGCCTTGCCGTCCACGATTTCCTGATCCGAAGTGACCTCATCGGCCGAGAAGACTTCCTCGTCAACGATCGGTCCTGCCGGGCTGGTCAAGACCTCCGGGAAGGTCTGGTCGTTGCCGGCCTTGAGGTTGAACACCACGGTCGTCGGGTCCGGCGCGTCGACACTCTCGAGGTTGCCGAGCAGGGCAGAGGGCCCGCTCGCGTCGGCAATTCCAACCATCCGGTCGAAGCTGAACTTCACGTCAGAGGAGGTCAGGTCGTTGCCGTTGGCCCATTTCAGGCCTTCCTTCAGCTTGACCGTGTATTCCTTTGGCGATGTAAATTCGGCGGAAGTTGCAATGCTCGGTTCAGGGTCGGCGCTTCCGGGCTTGGAGTTAAGCAGGAACGGGTAGATCTGCGTCATCACGACGAAGGAACCATTGTCGTAAGCGCCGGCCGGGTCGAGGGATGTCACCTTGTCGGTGGTGCCCACAACGATCTTCTCGCCGGCGGCTTCTTCGCCGCCGCCTTCGGTCGCTGGACCCGTGCACGCAGTGAGTGCGAGCGCACTCAGAGCGGCAGCGGCCACGGCAGAGCGCAGCCCTTTTTTCATCTTAGCCATCTGGGAACTTTCTTGTTCGATGATTATCGAGGTGGGCGCATGTGACTGCCCACACTTAATGATGCATTGTTTCTATCATCAGAAAGTCCAAAAGGCCCAGTGAGAGCTCAGTTGAGACCGGAATTTAATCTAGGTAACGAAAACTTGAAGGCCGCATCGACCGTCTGCGCGGCCCGGTGGCAGGCCCGTTGCGGCAGCTCACGACGCTGTTCTCAGTGGAGCTGCGACCCGCTCGCGGCCGGGACGAGGTCTGGACGTTCCAGTGAGCGCGCAGTGTCGATGGTCGCCTGACCCAGCACGCGGGTCCCCTGGTAGATCACCACGGTTTGCCCCGGTGCGACTCCCCGCATTGGCTCGATCAGGGTGACAACCAGCTCCTCGCGGCCATCGCCGGTGAGCTCGACGTGCGCCTTGGCGTCCACCGGGTCGCCATGGGCGCGGACCTGGGCCATGCAGTCGAATTCCGCCGACATTCGCGTTCCAGCCTCCGCGAGCGCAGCAGCCTCGGCCGGCGGCAGTCCGCACCAGGAAACTTTGATACCGCGCATCTGGTCGATATTCAACATCCGCTCGGGGCCGACCACGACTTCGTTCTCCTTGGGCCGGACCTCCAGGACAAACCGCGGCTTGCCGTCCGACGCCGGGGTGCCCAGCTTCAGCCCACGGCGCTGGCCGACGGTAAACGCGTTCGCTCCCTCATGGGAACCGACCTTGGAGCCGGTTTCGTCGACGACGTCGCCGTCGCGCATTTCAATCTGCTCGGCCAGCCAGCCGCGGGTATCACCGTCGGGAATGAAGCAGATGTCGTGGCTGTCCGGCTTCTTCGCCACCGACAGTCCGCGCTGCTCCGCCTCGGCCCGGACCTCGGCCTTCGTCGGGGTTTCGGCCAGTGGGAACATGGAATGCCGCAGCTGCTCGTGGGTCAGTACGCCGAGCACGTAGGACTGGTCTTTCGCCCAGTCGGCCGCCCGGTGCAGCTCCCGGTTGCCGTCGGCGTCCTCGATCACCTTGGCGTAGTGGCCGGTGCAGACGGCGTCGAAGCCGAGCGCGATCGCCTTCTCCAGCAGGGCCGCAAACTTGATCCGCTCATTGCAGCGCATGCATGGATTCGGCGTGCGGCCGGCTGCATATTCGGCGATGAAATCGTCGACGACGTCCTCCTTGAACCGCTCGGAGAAGTCCCATACGTAGTACGGAATTCCGAGGATGTCGCAGGCGCGCCAGGCGTCCCGGGAGTCCTCGATGGTGCAGCAGCCCCGGCTGCCTGTCCGCAGGGTGCCGGGCATCCGGGAGAGCGCCAGGTGGACACCGACGACGTCGTGCCCGGCATCGACTGCCCGCGCTGCGGCGACGGCGGAATCGACTCCGCCACTCATGGCTGCTAAAACTCGCATTTGATGTATCTCCCTGGAACCGCGCTGGTTCCGTGTTGTGTGTATGTCGTCCGCGGCCGGGCTTGGCGTTCGTCCGGCCGGTTCAAATCCTGGTGCTTATCTGGTTCCGGCGGTTTGGATTGAGGAGGCATGACCGGCCATACCCGCCTGTTTGGCCCGGGAATACGCTTCCGGCAGGGCCGTCAGCAAGGCATCCACGTCTGCCTCGGTGGAGGTGTGTCCGAGCGTGAAACGCTGCGCTCCCCGGGCTGTGTCTTCGTCCAGGCCCATCGCCAGCAGGACATGGGAAGGGCGCGGCACCCCGGCGGTACAAGCCGAGCCGGTGGATGATTCGACTCCCGCGGCGTCGAGCAGGAAGAGCAGCGAATCGCCTTCGCAGCCCGGAAAGGTGAAATGGGCGTTGCCCGGCAGCCTCCTGCCCGTGTTCTCCGGATCCGCGGGCCCACGCAGCTGTGCTTCAGGCGCCACCCGTGAGACGCCGTCGATCAGGCGCTCCCGCAGCGCTGCGATCCGCGCGGATTCCTGCGGCAAATGTTCGAGGGCGGAAGCCCCCGCGGCGGCAAAGGCCGCGATACCGGCCGTATCCAGGGTGCCGGAACGGACATCGCGTTCCTGTCCGCCTCCGTGGAGCACCGGAGTCAGCTTGACCGACCGCCCCAGCAGCAACGCACCAACACCGACCGGTCCGCCGATCTTGTGTCCGCTGACAGCCATCGAATCCAATCCGGAACCGGCAAAATCCACCGGAACGGAACCGAACGCCTGCACCGCATCAGAGTGCACCGGAACGCCATGCGCGTGAGCCAGCTTGACGACGTCGGCAATGGGCTGGATGGTCCCGACCTCATTGTTCGCCCACATCACCGTGACCAGGGCAATGCGTGGCTGCTCCAGCGCGGCATCAGCCTCCAGCTCCGAGCGCAGCGCCTCGAGCGAAACGGTTCCGGCCGCATCCACCGGCAGCCACACGACGTCGGCCCCTTCATGGCGCTCAAGCCACTCCACGGTGTCCTGGACGGCATGGTGCTCGATGCCCGGAACCAGGATTTTCGTCCGGTTGGGGTCGGCATCCCTGCGCGCCCAGTACAACCCTTTGACGCCGAGATTGTCCGCTTCCGTACCACCCGAGGTGAAAATAACCTCGGAGGGATGGGCACCGGCTGCCGCAGCGAGTGCCTCACGTGAGTCTTCGACGACCCTGCGGGCACGACGACCTGAGCCGTGCAGCGACGACGGGTTGCCGCTACGGCTTAATTCTTCGGTCAGCACGGCCAATGCCTCCGCCACGAGTGGCGTGGTGGCCGCATGATCCAAATACACAGGATCTGATTTCACGGGCACCCCACAATTCTAAAGGCTCAACCCGCTTCCCGCCGATTCTTATCCACAGGCCAGAATGCGGAGCGCGGCCGGTGCTGCCTGCACCGTGACCGGCAGCGGACCGATCCGCTCGCCGTCCGCATACGCAACGATGCCCGGGGCGTCCAGCTCCACGGCGGAAACCCGCTGGATCCGCACGGCGGGATGCCCCACATGGCGGCCGGAAAACACCTTCGGAAATACCGCCAGGAACCGCAGCCGGGACAACGGCGACACAACCAACAAATCCAGCTCGCCGTCGTCGTACCTGGCCTCCGGGGCGATCTTCATACCACCGCCCATCGACTGGCCGTTGGCCACCGAAATCAGCACTGCAGCGAGTTCCTTTGTCCTGCCATTGACGGTTACCGAGTAGGAGCGCGGCCTGAAAGTGGCGAGTTCGCGCAGAATTGCGCCGTTGTAACGGCTTCGCCCCTTGGGCCAGGACCAGGTGTTCGCCCGTTCATTGACGACCGCGTCGAAACCTGCCGACAGAACCGGGATCTCGGCCTGGTGCACTGCGCCGGCACCTCGAGTTACTTCGCGGCGAGGTAGCGCGGCGGAGCAGCCAGCGCAGACAGCAAGTGCTCGACGGCCGGCTTCCGGGTTTTTGCGCGGCAGCCCAAGCGTGCGGGCCACATCATTTCCCGTTCCGGATGCGACGATGCCGAGCGGGATACTGCTCCCTGCCAGGACGTTAGCCCCGAGATGGACCATGCCGTCGCCGCCCACCACCACGAGGGCGTCCACGCCTGCTGACACCTCGCGGGCAACGGCGCGCTCCAGTGACTGATAGTCCTTCTCCTGAAGCGCCGCCACGGAGACTCCCGAGCTCCGCAGCCGGTCCAGCACCCGTCGCCCCACCTGATGCGAGGCACCGAACGCGGCACGGGGATTAATCGCGACGGCGATGTGCTGCTGAGGGAGGGCGCTGGTCATGGCACCTGATTATGGCAGGCCCGGTCCGGCGTACCGGGAACAGGTCATTACACTGGTCGGGTGTTCCGCATCCTCTTTTACACCCCCGAGATCCCCGGTAATACCGGTAATGCCATCCGCCTTGCCGCCGTCACTGGCGCCGAGTTGCATCTTGTCAGGCCGCTGGGGTTCGACCTGGACGACACCAAGCTCCGCCGCGCCGGCCTCGACTACCACGATCTCGCCGTCCTGCACGTCCATGACTCCCTGCAGAATGCCTGGACCGCTCTGGCACCGCAGCGTGTCTATGCTTTCACCTCTGATGGCGAACGGTCCTACGCCTCAGTGGAATACCAACCCGGCGACGTGCTGCTCTTCGGTCCCGAATCAGTCGGGCTACCAATTGAAGTGAAACATGATGTGCATGTGACAGCCCGTCTCAGGCTGCCAATGCTTCCGTCGCTCAGGTCGCTCAATCTAGCAAACTCAGCGTCGATTGCCCTCTACGAGGCGTGGCGGCAGAACGATTTCCGGGGGTCCCGGGAGGAATAATCCGGCCTCTGAGGGAGGTGATCCGGCGCACAACCGACACGCACCCATCCGGACCCACCACAGCCGCGAATACCTGTTGAAAGCATTTGGCAGACCGGACAGGGATGAGGTGAGGCGATGACGGCGACGGCCTATGCCGCGCCTGCATCGGAGTTTTCTCCTCTCCGGTCAGCATGGTGGCTACATAATTCTCCTTCCGGGCGCATATGCTTGGAAGTCATGGACACCCCACAGGTCGGCCGGCGGACCAACGACGGCTATCAATCCACGGAGCGCCCTGCCCCAGGGGTATCCGCCGAACGTTCTGAGCTCGTGGAGCTGCTGGCCCGCGTCGGACGGGGCGATCAGGAAGCGTTCGCGCAGCTGTATCGGCTTACTTCCCGCCGGGTTTTCGGCATGGCCAAACGGGTGCTCGTCGATTCCGAGCTCAGCGAGGATGCGACACAGGAGGTCTACTTGCAGGTCTGGAAGGCGGCCGGAAAGTACGATCCGTCGTCGGGCACTCCCCTGGCCTGGTTGATGACCATTGCGCACCGGCGTGCGGTCGACAAGGTCCGCTCTGAGCAGAGCACTTCAGACCGCGAGGCCCGCTACGGAGCCGCCTCCCACGCCGTCGAGCATGACGAAGTGGTGGAAGCGGTGACCGGGCGCATTGAAGCGGAAGCCGTCGTCGACTGCCTCCAGACCTTGACCGAAACGCAGCAGGAATCAGTGGAACTGGCCTACTACGGCGGACTCACCTACCGGGAGGTAGCCGAGAAACTCGAAGTGGCCGTACCAACCATCAAATCCCGGATCCGGGATGGATTACTACGACTAAAAGCCTGTTTGGGGGTGAGTTGAGATGGAAGATAGCAATAAGCAGTTCGCAGATGATCTTCAGACGGACCTGGATGAGGGCCGGATTCTGGAGTGGGCTGAGGTGTATGCCTTGGATGCTGTGAGCGAAGAGGAGCGCACCACGATCGAGGTCTACATCTCAGCCGCCGCCCAGGACGTCCGCACCGCCTTCAATGAACGGGTACGCCAGGCGCGGGAAACCGCCACCGAAGCGTATGCAACCGATGTGGCCGAACCGCCTGCGGATCTGCTGGACCGGATCATGGCACGGCTGCCGGAACATGAAATAGAACGACCGGCTGTGCAGGCTGGCTCTGCCGCCCCTGCAGGTGCAGGGGCACAGGATGAGCTCGCGCTCCGCCGGCACCGCAAGGAGTCACGGCCGTCGACCGGACGACGCTTGTTGATCGGCGCGGCTGCGGCCGCCGCGATCGCCATCGGATCCGTCACCGTAGCGCAGAACCTGCCTGATCCTTCCCTGCAGGAGCAGGTTGTCGAGGCATCCGATGTGCGCAGCGAGAGCCTGGAGATCCCGGCCGGCGGTACAGCCGAAGTCGCGCTGTCCGAATCTGTTGGCGCTGCCGTGGTGACCCTGCAAAATGTGCCTGCTCCCCCGCCGGGCAAGGTCTATCAGATGTGGCGCCTGCCCGAGAGCGGCAGTGCACCGGAATCCGTTGGCACGATGACCGGCGAGGACGTCTCCGATACGCAGACAACGGTCCTGAAGGACTTTGACGGCTATTCTGCGGTCGCCATCACGGTGGAGCCGGAGGGTGGATCGGAAGCCCCGACGATGCCGATCATCGCCGAGATACCGCTGGGCGCCTGACCTGCCGCAAAGCTTGACCTGCCGCAAAGCTTGACCTGCCGCAAAGCTTGACCTTGACGTAACGTCAACTTTTAGTGTTGGTTTACCGGCCGGAACGTCCGGCCGGCGTGATCGACACGACGGCAAAGGTAAGCGCTATGGAATCCGCTTGGTCCATTTCCGAGGTGGCGAAGCTGTCCAAAGTTTCATCCCGGACACTGCGGCACTATGACGCCCTGGGACTGCTCCGGCCTGCCTGCACCGGCCAGAATGGCTACCGCTTTTATCAACAGGAACAACTGCTGCGACTGCAGCGGATCCTGCTGCTGCGCGAGCTTGGGCTCGGACTGGACACCGTGGCGGAGGTGCTCAATGGTCAGGTCGACGAACGCGATGCGCTCCGTGTGCACCGCAAGTGGCTGTTGGCCGAACGGGAGCGGCTCGAGCGCATGGCCGCGACCGTAAGCCGCACGATCACAGCCTTGGACAAAGGAGAAACGATGAGTGCCGGAGACATGTTTACCGGATTCGACCACAACCCTTACGAACAGGAAGCCCGCGAACGCTGGGGTGATCACGCCGTCGATGCATCAAACGCCAAGGTGGCCGCGCTGAGTAAGGATCAGCAGCAGGCACTGATGGTAGAGGCGCAGCGGATCAACGCCGAATTGGCATCCTGCATGGAGCAGGGCCTGCCTGCCGACGACGCCGCCGTGCAAGAGGCCGTCGATGCCCACTACCGCTGGGTCGGCACACACTGGACCCCGGATGCACAGTCGTATCCCGGTCTGGGACAGCTGTATGTCGACGACGTCCGCTTCACCAGGTTCTACGACAAAGTGAAGCCCGGTCTGGCGGCCTACCTGCTGGAGGGGATCAAGGTCTACGCCGCGCGCAATCTCCAGGGCGGTTAGTCCGCCAGGCGTGGCGGCCGGGTCAGCTCCGGCGCTTGAGGATCTCTTCGGTGGCCTGCGGCAGGACCTCGAAGAGATCCCCCACAATGCCAAAATCGGCGATTTCGAAGACCGGCGAGTCCTCATCCGTGTTGACGGCAATGATGACCTTCGACGTCTGCATTCCCGCCTTCTGCTGAATCGCGCCGGAAATCCCCGCGGAGATGTAGAGCTGCGGTGAAACGGTCTTGCCGGTCTGGCCCACCTGCGCGGAATGTTCAATCCATCCGGCGTCCGTGGCCGCGCGGGATGCACCTACCGCTCCGCCCAGTGCGTCAGCGAGCTTCTCGATGGGGGTGAAGTCGCCGCCGGTACCGCGTCCGCCGGATACGATGACACGCGCGTCGGTCAGGGCGGGCCTTCCGCTGGCAGGCTTCTCCTCCCGCCCGGTAATTTTCGCAGCCGGGCTGTCCGCTCCGGAAGACACTTCCACAGTGATCTCCTCCGGGGTGGACGCCGGTCCCGCAGCCGCCGGCGGAACGCTGTTCGGCTTCACGGTCATAACCGGGATACCGGTGGAGACCTTGGCCTCCACGGTGTAGGCGCCGGCCAGCACCGATTTCGTGCCGGTCAAGTCCGCGCCCTCCCCTGTCAGCGCTATGACGTCGGTAACGACTCCGGAGCCAATCTTGATGCCCAGCCGGGCGGCAATTTCCTTGCCCTCGAAAGTGTTGTCGATCAGTACCGCAGATGGTGCCGCCTGCCCGACGACGGCGGCAAGGTATCCTGCCTTAGGCCCCACGAGGTACTCGTCCAGGTCCGCCGCACTGGGATGGTAGATCGTAGTGACGCCATACTCGGCGAAGGTCTCTTTGACGCCGTCGCTCAGGGTGCCGTTAAACGCGACGGCTGGTTTCCCTGCTGCAGCGGCGAGTGTCAACAGCTCCAGATTTCCTTTCTGCAGCTCGTCACCAGGGTTGTCGATGAATACAAGAACGGTAGCCATGCTGGCGGACTCCTTTAGTCTTCAGCGGCCGGAAGTGTCCGACGCCGGTCGTTCGGCTCGTTTGGCCGCGGGCTTTGGCCTAGAGCAGCTTCTGCTTTTCGAGGAAATCGACGAGCTGTTTCCCGGCGTCGCCCTCATCGGTAATGACAACACCGTGGGAGCGGGGCGGACGCGGCTCTGCGGATTCGACAGTCGTCCATGACCCCGTCACTCCGACATCCGTGGCATCCACGCCGACGTCGCTGAGGCTGAGCGTAGCCAAGGGCTTTTTCTTGGCAGCCATGATTCCCTTGAAATTGGGGTATCGAGGTTCGTTGATCTGGTCGGTAACCGAGACGACTGCCGGCAGAGGGGATTCGATATTGTCCAGATGGGTATCGCCGTCACGCCGCGCCACGATCTGGTAACCACCGCCGTCGTCCTTCAGCTCCAAAGTCGAGGCGAAGGTGACCTGAGGCAGGTCCAACCGTTCCGCCAGCTGGGCCGGAACCAGTGATGTCTCGCCGTCGGTGGATGCCATGCCAGTCAGCACCAGGTCAACGTCACCGATATGTTTTATGGCTGCCGACAGCGCGAGCGAGGTGGCGGCGGCGTCGGAGCCGGCCAACGCTTCGTCGCTTAGATGGACGCCTTCGTTGGCGCCAATCTGCAATGCTTTCTTTACTGCGGCGACGGCGCCGTCCGGGCCCATGGTCAGTGCGATGACTTGGTGGCCTGCATCGGCTCCGCCATGGGTTTCGACCAATTGGAGGGCTGCTTCCAACGCATACTCGTCGAGTTCGGACAGGATGCTCGTCGCACGGTCCGTCGTGTTGGACGAGCCCGTGAGTTGCCTGTCGAACTGGGCGTCGGGAACGTGTTTGACCAGGACCACAATTTTCAGTGCCGTATTTTCCACTGTCGCCTTTCATTCCCTCTTTGTCGCAAGAGGTATGTCGTACGATTGCGCCCCGCCGCTGTACCGGGACCTGGATTAAGCTAACCACATCGAGTTCGGTTATGACTCATTAACCGATCCGGGGGTCCGTTAAATGCGGCCGGGGACCCGCCCTGGAAGGACCGGTCCCCGGATGCACGGGCTGGTGGGAGCGCGCGGCTCAGGACAAATCGGCGTCCCCGAGCGTCACTTCTGTGCTCATCGGCTCTCCACCGCGGAGATAGGACAGCTGGACCGTCTCGCCCTGTGCCTGTTGCCTGACGACCGCGGTCAAAGCCTCGCCATCACCGATGTTGATGCCGGACACATCGGTAATCACGTCCCCGGTCTGCAGACCGGCCTGATCGGCAGGTGATCCTTCCACGACTTCGGCAACCTCGGCGCCAACGCTGAATGCTGTGCGGCCCTCGGACTCCTCCGAAGCCTTTGCGGTGACGGAAACTCCGAGGAATCCGTGAGTGGCTTCGCCGTCCGCGATGATTTCCTGCGCGACGCGTTCGGCATAGTCGATCGGGATCGAGAAACCGACACCGATATTGCCGCCGGTCTCGCTGCCTGACGCAATCGCGACATTGACGCCGATCACCTCGCCGTCGGCATTGACCAGTGCGCCTCCGGAGTTGCCGTGGTTAATTGCCGCGTCGGTCTGGATCACGTTGATGTACACCGCGCCCTGGCTGCTGCTTTGCGGTGTCTGCGAACCGTCCGGCGGAGCGAAATTCCAGCCTTGATCATCCGGTGTTCCTCGTTGCGGACCGTCCGGCTGCGTCTCCGGTACGGCCGAGGAAGCAACGCGGATGGTGCGGTTCAGGGTGGAGATGATCCCATCGGTGACCGTTCCACTCAAACCAAGAGGCGCCCCGATGGCGATGGCGGTGTCCCCCACATTCAGGTCCTTGGAATCGGCCAGAGCGGCCGGCGTGAGCCCTCCGGCATCGATCTTGATGACCGCCAGGTCGGAGAATGGGTCCGTACCGACGATCTCGGCAGAGTGGACACGACCGTCGTTGGTCCGCACCTCCACGTTCGTCTCCGAAGATTGGCCGCCTAATGTCACGACGTGGGTATTGGTCAGGATGTGGCCCTCACGATCAAGGATGATTCCCGAGCCTGTTCCACTGGCTTGCTGTCCGGCCACAGAAATCGTGACCACACTCGGTGAGGCCTTCTGCGCGGCAGCAGTAACGGCGTTGACGTTTTCCTGATCGTTGACAATCACTGGGCTTTGCGCCGTTGCGTTCGACGCCGGTGCCGCCTGGGACCCGTCATCGAGCAATGCATCGGCGCCCACCGCTACTCCACCGCCGATAAGGCCGGCGATAAGCATGCCGCTGATCAGCGTCGTCGGGCCGTACTTCTTTTTGTCGCGGGGAGAACGGTCCTGAAACTGATTTCCCGGAGGCATACCTCCGAATTGCTGCCCGTTGTCCCCGTCCGGCTGGTGTGGAACGTTTTCCCCATAGGACGGGGGCCCTGCTGGTTGCTGATACTGCCCGTACCGGGGCGCATTCGACGGCGGCGTCTGCGGCTGGGGAGGGAATCCCTGGGGCGGCGTAGGACGCTGCGGCCCGTATCCACTGCCGTGCTGCTCAGTCATCTATTAAGTCCTTTCGCATAGCCTGTTCCACTATGCCTGCCGATTCTGAACCTTGGTTACACAATTGCTGATGCTTTGCTGAAAGCCTCACGTATAAGCCTGCACCTAACCCAACGTTTCACTCCCAGCATATATTTCAGTTCTGGACGCCATATAGGGTGGGTCATAGAATCAAAACGGCGGACAGCGTGGCTTGGCCGCCCAAATATCTGCGGCTCCGTGCGGGCCGCTGAACGGGGTTGAAGGTCATACACATGCGAGCGTTGATGAAGTCCCTTGCGGCTGTCCTGGGATTGATGGCCCTCCTGGTGTTCCCAGCCACGGCCGCCTATGCCGTCGAGCCGGTCGAGTTTCCACCCGGTGAATACCTCATCGACGACTCCGGCGTCTTGAGCAACTCGGAAGCGGAGCAAGTCCAGTCCGCCATTGAAGAGTTGCAGAATGAGCAGAACTACAACCTGCACATCGCTTTCGTTCCTGAATTTACCGGCGCTGACAGTGCCGAGGCCTGGGCGGAGGAAACCGCCGAACTGAACAGTCTGGGAACCGTGGATGGGGTGCTGGCCGTTGCAACAGAAGAGCGCAGCGCGTGGTTGAGCTTTGATTCGGAGAGCGACATCAGCCAGGAGGAGGAAGAGACCATTCTCCAGGACGTGGTACTGCCGGAACTGCGCGACGATAACTGGACGGCGGCGGCCGAAAGCGCGGTGGCCGGCGCGGCCGATGCGGCCAGCGGCGGCGACGGCAACCCCAATGATGGAGGCGGATTTTCAACTGTGTTAACTGTGCTGCTCGTTATTGCCCTGATCGGGGTGGGCGCTTTCCTGTTCCTCCGTTCCCGCAAGAACGTGAAATCGAAGGACAATCAAGCCGAGCTCGAGGCCGCCGAAGATACCGGACCGGTGGACCCGCTGGCAGGCGTCAGCGTCGCGGATCTCCGCCTCCGCGCCGGCAGCCTCCTGGTTGCCTGCGATGACGCCATTAGAACGAGTGAACAGGAAGTTCTGTTTGCCCAGGCACAATACGGTGACGACGCCGTCAAACCGTTCATTGATGACATCACCAAAGCCAAGGCCCAGCTGGGAGAATCGTTCAAGCTTCAGCAGCAGCTGGACGACCATATTCCCGACACCGAAGAGCAGCAGCGCACCTGGCTTGGCCAGATTATCCGCAGCTGTGAGGCGGCGAACCAGACCCTGGGTGAGCACAAGTCCGACTTCGATGAGCTGCGGAAGCTCGAAAAGCGCGCTCCCGAAGCCCTCCAAGCCGCACGGCGAGGCGCGGCACAGGCTGCGGCAAAGGTCGACGCCGCCGAGCAGTCCTTGGTGAAGATGCAGGGACGCTATTCAGGCGAAGCGATCATCCAAGTGGCGGACAATATCGCCCAGGCGTACGAGCGCTTGGAGTTTGTCGAAACGGCCGCCGAGACCGCGGAGGAAAAGATTGCAGCCGGCGACACCGCCTCCGCCGTCATTGCTGTCCGGGCCGCCGAAGAGAGCGTGCAGCAGACCAATGTCCTGTTGGACGCCGTCGACAAACTTTCCAACGACCTAAGTGAAGCCGACAAGGCCATCGAGCCGGCTGTGGCGGACATTGCGGAGGATGTTGCCGCCGCCCGGGCCATGGTTGACAGCGGCGGACACCCGGAGCTTTCCGGCCCGCTCGCCCGGGCCGAATCGGCACTGAGCACCGTCCAGGATGAACTACGCTCCGGGAAGATCGCTCCGTTGGCCTGTATGCGGCGGATCGAGGAAGCCAACCATCATTTGGATGAGGCCTTGGCTGGTGTCCGGGACAAACAAGACCAGGACCGGCGGTCGCGCTCGGCGCTGCAGCAGGCTGTCATGTCGGCGCGGGCCCAGATTTCGGGTACATCCGATTACATTGCGGCACGGCGCGGTGGCGTCGGCAGTGAAGCACGGACCCGCCTCGCGGAGGCCCAACGGAACCTGGACTACGCGCTTTCGATCGCCAAGAACGACCCGACCGAAGCACTGAACTACGCCCACCAGGCAAATGTGCTGGCTGGACAGGCAGCCAAGATCGCCCAGACCGACGTCGAAGGCTTCGGCGGCATGGGTGGCTATGGCGGCGGCATGTATGCCGGCCGGCGGGGCGGCAGCGGGATGGGAGGCGCCATGCTCGGCGGTCTCCTTCTCGGTTCTGTTCTCGGGGGCGGCGGGTTCGGCGGATTCGGCGATGGCGGTGACTTCGGCGGCGGCGGTTTCGGCGGAGGTGACTTCGGCGGCGGCTTCGACGGCGGTGCCGGTGGCAGCTTCTAATTTTGTAGACAACCGGAAGAAAGATAGACCGGGCGGCTGCGCGGCCGCTGCAGGCGATAGCGGAGGATCAGCAGGTAATTCATGTTAGGCAGAAAGAAGGATAGCAATATGTCAAAACAGTCAATCTTCGGCCGGGTCGCTCAACTGGCCAAAGCCAACATCAACTCCCTTATCGACCAGGCTGAGGATCCACAGAAGATGCTGGACCAGATGGTCCGGGACTACACCAACAATATTGCGGAAGCGGAAAGCGCAGTCGCGCAAACGATCGGGAACCTGCGGATGCTGGAGGAGGACCACCAGGAAGACGTGGAAGCCGCCCGCAGTTGGGGCAACAAGGCTATTGCCGCCAGCCAGAAGGCTGAAGAGTTCCGGGCACAGGGCAACGGCGTCAACGCCGACAAGTTCGACAACCTCGCCAAGGTCGCCATCCAACGCCAGATGGACGCCGAAAATGAAGCAAATGGCGCCGAACCAAACATCCAGTCGCAGAGCGAAATCGTCGAAAAGCTCAAGACCGGCCTCGATCAGATGAAGAACAAGCTCAATGAACTCAGCCGCAAGCGCGATGAGCTTGCCGCACGTGCCCGCACTGTGGAAGCCCAGTCACAGATGCAGGATGCGGTCAAGAGCATCGACTTCATGGACTCAACCAGCGAGGTCAGCCGGTTCGAAGACAAGATCCGCCGGGAGGAAGCCCGGGTACGCGGGCAGGCTGAGCTTCAGGAATCGAGCCTCGACGCCCAGTTTGAAAGCCTTGAGGACCTAGGTGAACAGACCGAAGTGGAGGCACGTCTTGCTGCGCTGAAGGCCGGTTCCAGCCGCCCGGAAACATCGCAGCTGACATCAGGTGAATCGACGCAGTCCAATAACTGACCTCTAGAAGCTGATCTGCGGCAAGAAGGTCCGGGATCTGCATGGATTCCGGGCCTTTTGTCCGTCCGCCGCCTCAGCCCTGCTGAGTGCCCTCTTCTGCCTGTTCCCGGGTGGCCCTCCTCCGGACCACGAATGGGTAAAGCACCCAGAGGATGACGAGGACCCCCAACAGGATCCCGAACATCAAGAACCCGGCGAAACGGCCAATCACAATGTCAAAGATAAAGCCGGCTGTACCTGCCAGGACAAATGCGACCAGTCCCATGGTTACCCGGACCATTCTGTCGCTGTTGATCACCAACGATTTCTTGATGTGTTTGCCAAACAGCGCCCGGTGCAAGTTTACAGAGGTAAGAATCAGCGCAGTTACAATCGCGGCCGTCGTGACGAGGCACAGATAGACGGTGACCTGAAAGGTATCCAATTGCTCAAACTTGGCGTGGAACGGCAACGTGAGCAGAAAACCGGTAAGAATCTGGATGCCAGTTTGCATAACGCGCAGTTCCTGCAGCAGTTCCACCCAGTTGCGGTCCAGCCGCTGGTTTTCCGACTCCCCCCGGCCATCATCGGAAATGCCGCCGGAAACCGCCGCCGATGCTCCCCCTTGGGCAGGCATGGAACCGGCACCGGGGGCTGCACCGTGGACGTTCGTCATGGCACAAGTGTAGGCGACCGGGGGTCCCGGATTCGGTAAATTCCCGACCGCATAGCCCGATGCGATTCCGGTTTCAATCTGTCTGCTCTGACACGAAAAAGCTCCTGATCAGAATAGACTGATCAGGAGCTTTTTCTTTCGTTGCGGGGACAGGATTTGAACCTGTGACCTCTGGGTTATGAGCCCAGCGAGCTACCGAACTGCTCCACCCCGCGGCGTAGTAATAACTCTACCTGCCGCGTCCCTGTGCACCAAATCGAGGTATTCACGCCCGCCAGCCTGGTGAAAAGAACCGCTGCCGGGCAAAAGAAAAGCCGGTCAGTCCCGTGGGACAGACCGGCCTTTCCAACGATTCCAGCTGTTAGCTGTCTGGCTTACCGCCTTTGCAGCTACGGCTCCTCGGTCGGCTCCGGGCTGGCTTCGGGTTGAGCGCCGCCACCGCCTTCGGAAGATCCCTCCGCGGGCGCTTCCTGGCCTGTGAGCTGGTTCTCTGCGGCGATGGCGTCCTGCAACGCGTCATTCAGGGCTGCCTGGGCATCTCCGTAGGCTGCAAAGTCGCCTTCGGCTAGAGCAGCCTGCCCGGCCTGGATCGCCGCGTTCGCACGCTGCAGGGCGTCCTGCAACGTCGCTTGTGCGTCAGCATCTGCCGGGGGTGCCGCGCCCCCGTCACCCGGCTGGTCGGGTGTGGGCTCTTCATCGGCTCCCTCAGCTTCGACGCCTGAGTCACCTTCAAACAGCTCATCCAGTGCCTCGTCCAGAGTGGGCGCAAATCCTATTTCCTCGCCAAAGCTGACCAGCACACGCTGCAGCGTCGGGTAGGAGGATTCACCGGAAGACTGCACGTAAACCGGCTGCACATACAGTATGCCGCCGCCAACAGGCAGTGTCAGTAGATTTCCGTTGAGGACCTCTGAGGCTCCGCGCCGTAGGAGGTTCAACGCCTGCGAGACCTCCGGGTCAGAGTTGAACAGGTTCTGTGCTTGCCCCGGTCCGGAAACAACGCGTTCGGTAGGCAGTTCCAGCAGCCGGAGCTGCCCGTAGCTGTCAGCCTTCACACCAGCCTCGGAGCCGGCGTCGGAATTTGCTGCGAGATAGCCATACAGTACGTTCCGGGCTTCCTCTCCCTGACTGGTCGCTGCCGGTATGAACGGTGTTGTCAGCTGGAAGGACGGGTTCTCCTGCCCCGGCATTGCCAGCGACAGGTAGTACGGCGGTATCGGAACGTTGCTCTCGTTGTTCCCCTGCGTGTTCTGATTGTCCACGGCCGTGGGGTCGTCCGGAACGCTCCATTCCTCGTTGGCACGGTAGAAGTCGACCGGATCCGTGACGTGGTACTGACCCAGCAGTTCGCGCTGAACCTTGAATATGTCCTGCGGATAACGGACGTGGCTCATCAGATCGCCGGAAATTTCACTGATCGGCTGGATCGCTTCCGGGAAGACGTTCTGCCAGGCTTTCAGCAGCGGATCATTCTCGTCCCAGGCGTACAGATCGACTGAGCCGTCATAAGCGTCAACCGTCGCCTTGACGGAGTTGCGGATGTAGTTGACCGGCTCCGGAGGCAATGCCTGTGAAGCGGCACCTACCCCTGTCAGGGAATCCGTGGTAGCCGATTCGAGTTGCTGTTGCGTCGAATACGGGAAGTTCGCGCTCGTGGTGTAGCCCTCAACGACCCACTTGATCCGACCATCAATGACGGCTGGATAGATATTGCTGTCAACTGTCAGGTACGGCGCCACCGCTTCAACGCGCTGGCGGGGATCGCGGTTGTAAAGGATCTGTGACTCTTCATTCACCGCGTCCGATAGAAGCAAATCGGTGGACTGGAATTGAATGGAATAGATTAACCGGTTGAAGAAGTTGCCGATACTCGGTCCACCTTCACCGCTGAAGGTAGTCTTGGCCTCGCGTTCGGCACCGCCGGTCTCAGGCCGGTCCAGCTCCATCGGCGGTGCTCCCTCAGGGGCACCCACCACTGAATACTCCGGCGAAAACTCGCCGAAGTAGACACGCGGCTGGTAGTCGCCAAGAACGCCTTGGCTGGGAATGCCCGCCTCCAGGAACTGTGGCTCCCCGTCCGCTGCGACCTCACTGGCGCTGGCAGCAACCAATCCGTATCCGTGCGTGTATACGGCGTGTTGGTTGATCCAGCTGTCAATATTGCCCGTATCCAGGCCACGCACGGCGACGACAACGTTTTCCGTTGTACCGTCGATTTCATACCGGTCCACATTCAGGATCGACGGGAACTGGTAATAGGGCCGGAACTGCTGCAACTGCCCGAAAGCAGCGGAAACGAGGTTCGGGTCCAGAAGACGGATGTTGTCCGTTGTCGCCTCGTCATCCTCGAGGGCGCCGGCTTCCACATCGGTGGAAGCGTCATAGTTACTCACGTCGATGCCATCGAGCCCATATGCCTCACGGGTTAATTCGATGTTGCGCGCAATGTACGGCTCTTCCAAGGTCTGCTCTGACGGTTCCACCTGGAACCGCTGGATAACCCACGGATAAACACCGCTGGCGAGAATCGCCGTGATGATGAGCATCGCGGTACCGACAATGGGGAGCCTCCACTTGTTGGTGACAGCGGCCGCCACGAACAGCACCGCCACAATAAGGGCGGCGACGGCGAGAATCGACTTGGTGGGTATGACGGCGTTGACATCCGTATACATCGCACCGGCCCAGTTACCGTCCTGGCTTACCAGGGTGGAATAACGGTCCAGCCAATAATTGACGGCTTGCAGGATCAGGAAGGCCGCGGCGGCAACCGCAATATGGACCCGTGCCGCCGTACTGGTGAAGATGCCCTTCTCTTCCAGGCGGATTCCCCCATACAGGTAATGCGTAAGCAAACCTGCAATACCAGCGACCAAAACCACGCTGATCATGAAGCCTACAAGGAAGCCGAGGAACGGCAACGTGACCATGTAGAAGGTGTAGTCGAGTCCGAATTCGGGGTCGGTCGCCCCGTAGGGAACCTGGTTGAAGAAAAGCAGAACCTGCTGCCACTGGGAGGAAGCTGCCGTTCCGGCGAAAACGCCCAAGAGGACCGGGATACCGATCATGGCAAGCTTGCGGACAGGCTCTATCGTTTCCTGATAGCGGCTCAGATTGTCCTGGATATCTGTATCCGGTGCGTAGATCGGACGGGCTCCGTACGCGATCCGGAGGCTGGCGTAGACGGTGGCACCCATAATGACTGCTGCGACGACGAAGATTGCCGCCTGCGTAACGTTCTGCTTGACGAAGACGTCCAGATATCCGAGCTGGTCGAACCACAACACGTCGGCGTAGATGCCTGCGAAGAATAGAAAACCGGCCACCAATGCGCCAACAACAATTAAGGTCGGAATGAGTGGTCCGCGGCGGTTTCCGAAAATGGGGCGTGGTCTATCCTGCGTGGATGGTCCGGAAGTCACTCTTTACCTCATCATTTAGGTCTGCTGCTTCATCACGGCAACCGTTTTGGTGCAGTTATTCAGGTGCGGTTATCTGTGCCACGACTGGGCGCGGCAGATGGTTCCGTGCATTCTCATTCTGCCCTGTAACGGTTAACTACAGCGAATTGGCACAGCGATGTCCGGCGAATGTCGCTGGATTGTAATCCGCAGCCTATTGCGCTGAACAAGTATCCAGTTCCGATGTGTCTCCACCAGAGCCAACGGTCCGTACAGTTTCGACGGCGTCGTCCAGTGTCTCAACGCTGAACACCTGCATCCCATCGGGGATGTTTCCAACGACGTCCTTGCAATTTTCCGCCGGGGCGAGGAATACCTCTGCCCCCTCACTGCGCGCCCCATCCATCTTTTGGGCGATTCCACCGATAGGCCCAACCTTGCCATCGGGTGAAATGGTTCCGGTGCCGGCGAAGAATTTTCCACCTGTCATATTTCCCTCAGTGAGTTTGTCGACGATTCCGAGGGCAAAGATCATTCCAGCACTGGGTCCGCCAACATTCTGCAGGGCTATGTCGACTTGGAAAGGGAAATCGAAATTTGTGCCGAGGAAGACGCCAAGCTGGTAATCCCCTGTTTTCGATTCATTGGGTGTCACGGTCTCTGTGATGGTTTGCCCGTCGCGCTCGACGGTGAGGCGGACACTCTCACCACCCGAAGCGTTGAGCTGCCCGCGCAGAACGTCAATGTTCTCGATCGGAGTGCCGTTGATTTCGAGGAGGACATCATCCGGTTGAAGGATGCCCTCCGCGGCGGATCCCTCCGTGAAACCCGCGACGAAAAGTTCTTGCTCGTACGCTGTGCCCAGCTGTGTCAGCGCTGCGGCAATCGCGTCATCCTGCGACGAGTCCATGGCGGCAGCGTTCCGCTGTTGAACTTCATCCCGAGTAGTACCAGGCGGGTATACAAGGCCGACGGGCAACACAGAGTCGGATGGGTCGGCCCACGCTTCAAAGGCCTGGAAAATGCTGACGTTGTTCCTTGGCCCCGGCCCACCCGTGACGTATACGGTCGTCAAGTTCAGGTGCCCCGACGCCGGGTAAACCTGCTGGTCCTCAACCTGGATGACCGCGCCCTCTCCAGTCTCTCCAAGAGTATTGAATGTCGGCCCGGGGCTCTCAACGACATACGGTGCGGGAAGCAGGAATGCCACCACGATCAGGACTATGGAGATAACCCCGGATACCGCCATTGCGCTGAACCTTGGATCCTTCGGCTTTTGCGGCCGCATCGACGATGCGGGCGGCCCATTCGGGGGGTAACTCAACAGCACAACCTCTCGAATCTGGTGTTTATCCAAGCCTACGCCCGCGGCGGTGCTTTCTTTGCCTTTAGCGAACCGGTGGCGGGTGGGGCGACAAGCCGATCTGCCTGCCGGTAACGTTTAACGTCACAGCATACTTAAAAGTCCCCAGAAGGCTACAGCAGTGATCGGCGGTATCGATGAGCTCCAACCCACCAAATGACGGCGAGAATCCGAAGGATCCCCTGTCGGAGATGCTGGCAAAACTTTTCGGTGGCCAGGGGGCGGGCGGCATCAATCCGGAAGAGCTTGCCAAAGCTACCGGTATGCCTTCCGACCCACAGTCCCTGGCCATGATGTTTCAACAGGTCCAGGCCATGATGAGTTCTCAAAGCGATGCTCCTGTGAATTGGCAGCTGGCACATGAGAACGCCCGTCAGGCAGCCGCTGCGGGAAACGATCCGTCGATTACAGCGGCCCGCGCCCGTGAGGTTGACGAAGCTCTCCGGCTGGCTGAAATGTGGCTTGATCCAGTCACCGATTTCCCAAGTACAAGCATGATCGGCCGGGCCTGGTCGCGGGCTGAATGGGTCGAGGAAACGATGGATACCTGGAAGCGGCTGACAGAACCCGTCGCCAACAGCGTCGCCTTCGCGCTTTCCTCAGCGCTTGGTGAGCAGATGCCGGAGGAAATGAAATCAATGATGGGCGGGGCACAGTCGATGCTGCAGAACATGGGCGGTGCCCTCTTCGGCATGCAGCTCGGACAAGCAGTTGGCGCCCTTTCAGGTGAGGTGGTCAGCGCCTCCGACATCGGGGTTCCGCTTGCTGGGAAACAGATGGCCATGCTACCCGCCAACGTCGACTCTTTTGGTGAAGGACTGGACGTGCCGCAGAAGGAAGTGATGCTCTTCCTCGCCGTCCGGGAGGCTGCCCATGCACGTCTGTTTGCGCATGTACCGTGGCTGAGCGGACATCTTTTGGGCGCCATAGAAAGCTTCGCAAGGGGCATCCACATCGACATGGGAAAGATCGAGGAACTGGCCCGCGATATTGATCCGACCAATCCGGAATCCATGCAGGAAGCACTATCCCACGGTGTCTTCATGCCTCAACGGTCGCCCGAACAGGATGCTGCCCTGGAACGGTTGGAAACGACTCTGGCGCTGGTCGAGGGCTGGGTCGATGAACTCAGCGCCGCTGCTGCTCAGAATTTGCCGTCTGCATCGGCTCTACGGGAGACCGTGCGCCGGCGCCGGGCCACTGGCGGACCGGCCGAGCATGCGTTCGCGTCGCTCGTTGGTCTTGAGCTTCGACCGCGGCGGCTCCGCGATGCGGCGGCATTGTGGTCGCATCTGGAGGAAGACCGGGGCATCGCTGGGAGGGACGCGATCTGGGCACATCCGGACCTCCTGCCGACAGCCGAGGATCTGGATGATCCATCCGGCTTCGGCGGCCGCCGAAAGCTGATTGAAGCGTCAGAAGAGGATGTCGACGCTGCTTTGCAGAAGCTTCTCTCAGGTGACTATGACGACAAGCCAAGCGACACGGGGCAGAGCGGTCCCGAGACTGACAGTACCGATGGTTCCGACGACGATAGCGGTGATTCCGGCAGTGAAGGCGGGGACTCTCCGGGCCGGAGTTAGTCCAGTTCCGTTTCGCCGGTAAGCCCCCGCGAACTGGCGAACGCGGCCCCTTCCAGGAATGCCTTGGCCCGGTTCGTTTCCGGATAGGCCTCCAACAACTGCCAGAACTTCGCGTTATGCGATGCGACGATCAGGTGCGTCAGCTCATGCAGAATGACGTAATCGATGACCCATTGCGGCATACCTCTGAGCTTGTTCGAAATGCGGATGGTCTCCATGGCCGGAGTTGCCGATCCCCAGCGCGAATTCTGGTTGCCAACCCACCTGATGCTCTGGGGCCGGGCCCTGCCTGCCAGATAGCGGGCTGACAGTTCCAGTGCATGATCCATCAGTTCGCGATCGCCGGTTGCCGCCCCTCCTGGCCGCTGCGCTGCCTTCGCTTTCTTCTGCTCAAGCCGCCCGACCATCTTTTGAACCCATTCGCGTTCCTCGTTGGCACTGAAATGCCCGGGGATAGCAACGACGGCTACTCCATCTTCCCAAAATGCTGAGACGGTGCGGCGGCGACGGGCGGAGCGGCGGACTTCGACCGGCTGTCCTGTCGTTGTTGTAGTCATGCCATGACGTTACCGTCCGTTTGAGCGCAAACCACTTCACACGGATCTGCCTGTGGAAAACGTCACTCGTTGACGATCCGCGTGCCAGCATTGGCTGCACGGGAACAACAGCATCAACATTATTGAGGCGAAACAGAACCGACGTCCGAACGGCGTTGGAGGGAGAAGGAGACGCAAATGTACATCAACCCGCGGTTGCAAGTGTTTGACCGGTCCGAACAGTGCGTCCAGTTCGGTGTTGGTGAGCAAAGCGTGATCCTCGACGGATTGACCGATCCCGACAGGAGACTCATCAATCTCCTGATCGAAGGAACAGACGAACCGGAGTCGGTGCTCGCAGGGAAATGCGGGTTACTTCCTGCCCGTGCCGCCTACCTGATCCGAATGCTGCAGCCGGTCTTGATCGTGCCCTCCCAGCGTAAAACTGCTTTGTCGGGACTGCGCGCTGATCGTCTCGAACCCGACATCATTCAATGGTCCGCGGCATATGAATTGAACGCAGCGCCCCTCATGGAACGGCGCAACCAGGCTGCGGTCCGCGTCATGGGGCTGGGCCGGACCGGCAGCACAATTGCACAGGCGCTTGCCGCGGCAGGTGTCGGCACCTTGCTGCTCGATGACAACCATCGTGTTGGTCCGGCAGATGTCGGGGCAGGGTCGTTCCGATTATGTGATGTCGGGATGTCCCGTGCCGCAGCCGTTCGTCGCCAAATACACCACATTGATCCGACAATCCAGACCCATGCCATTGGCCAGCCGGGACAAGAGCGAACGTACGATGCATCGTTTTTCACACTGGACCTGGTAATTCATATCGCCAACGACATCGCTGACGAGCAGCTGCAGGCGGACTTGATGCATAAGGAACAGCCGCATTTGCCGGTGACACTCCGGGACCGGGATGTACTCGTTGGTCCACTCGTCATACCCGGCAGAACCGCCTGCCTTGGATGCGTCGACCAGCACCGTGCAGACCAGGATCCGCAATGGCTGCAGATCTGCCGGACGATGCGGGCACGGGCCTTGGCCGAAACCGGCCCGTCACCTGAAGAAACTGCTGTTGCCTTGTTCGCGGCCGGATCAGCCGTTCTGCAGTCGCTGCTGCTGATCGACGGCGTTAACCGCCCCTCAAGTTGGTCGACCGTCGTCCAAATGCGCACGGCCGATGGCTCGAGCACCACCTTCAATTATCAGCCACATCCAGCCTGCGGCTGTACGGACCAGGGCCCGGCCACCAGCGCTGCCGGATAGGTCTCTGCGGCTCAACCGCCGTTGACAATCTCCAACACTGCTTCACCGTATCGTTCAAGTTTGCTCGGCCCCACTCCCGCCAGCGTAGACAACTGTTGAGAGTTGGCTGGCTTTGCCTCTGCGATAGCCACCAACGTCGCATCGGTGAAGACGACAAATGCCGGGACCTTCGCCGCGGACGCTTCCTCCAGCCGCCAGCTTCGCAATGCCTCAAAAGTGGCCTCGTCGTAGGTTGGCGGACAATCGCTGCATCTACCGACTTTGCGCTCCGCCCCCGTACCGAGCATGCTGCCGCAAGTGCGGCACTGTGCCGGTGCCGCAGACTTGCGGCGCTTCGGAGCCGACGCTGTTCCTCTGCTGGTCTGCGCAGTCGAATTGGGCCGAAGCCCGTCAAGGAAACGTGATGGTTTGCGGTTGGCCCTCCCGCCAGGCGTCCTTGCCGTCGACCACGACAACTGCAGATGTTTCCGTGCGCGGGTAATGCCCACGTACAACAACCGCCGCTCCTCGTCGACACCTTCGGGCGTATTGGCGAAAGAAATCGGCATCAGGCCTTCACTCAGCCCGACCAAGAAGACCGCGTCCCACTCGAGTCCCTTGGCTGAATGCAATGAAGCCAGTGTGACGCCCTGGACCGTGGGGGCATGCTGCGCGGCCGCCCGCTCGTCCAGTTCAGCAACAAAATCCAAGAGCGAAAACGTTGCGTCGGGAATTTTCGCCCTCGCGGCATTGAGCTCGTCCGCCAGGGACACCAACGCAGTCAGCGATTCCCAACGCTCGCGCACAGCCCCGCTGGTCTGAGGCGCCTGCGCACTGTAGCCAAGGGAGGATAAAACGTCCCTTACCTGCTGCGGTACAGCTTCATCGGTTCCCGCGCGGGACGCCGCCCGCAGCTGCAGAATGGCGTCGCGGACCTCCCTGCGCGCAAAGAACCGCTCGCCACCACGTAATTGGTACCCAATGTTATTGGCCGCCAGTGCCTGTTCGTACGCCTCGGACTGACCGTTGGTCCGGTACAAAACGGCAATCTGGCTGGCCTGTAAACCATCCCCAAGAAGTGTTTGGATCTTGCTCACGACGCCGGCCGCTTCCGCCTCATCATCACTGAATTCGCTAAATGACGGCTCAGGACCGGATTCCCGCTGGGCTATGAGCTGCAGCGGAGTGGCCCAGCTGTCCCGCACCGATTTTTTCGGCGCCGGTAACGCGGAGCCCATCGCTGATCTGCGCCGGTCCGCGGCTTCACCCTCAGCCGTACGCACCGCGAGAAGGTCGTTGGCGAGTTTCACTACCTCCGGAGTGGACCGGTAATCGCGTACCAGCTTGACCACCGTGGAATCCGGGAACTTCTCCGTGAATTTGAGAAGATGCTTCGAAGTCGCCCCTGTAAACGAGTAAATCGTCTGGCTGGCGTCCCCCACGACGCAGAGTTCCTCCCTGTCCCCCAGCCACAGTTCAAGCAATCGTTGCTGCAGGGGTGAAACGTCCTGATACTCGTCGACGACAAAGTGCCTGTACTGTGCCCGTACTGTCGCGGCGACCTTCGGATCCTCCTGGAGAATTCCGATCGTGATCAGCAGGACATCTTCGAAATCGATGACATTACGGTCCGTCTTGACGTCCTCATAGGACTGGAAGAGACGGGCGATGGTGGTGAAGTCGAATCCAGCCGGTTCGGCCCGGCCCACCGTTTGTTCCAGATACGTCGACGGCGTCAACATGGAGACCTTTGCCCACTCGATCTCGGAGGCAAGGTCGCGGATGGCGGCGCGGTCGGTGCTGAGCTTAAGCCGGCGGGCGGCCTCGGCAATCAGTGTCGCTTTGTGGTCCAGCAGCCCCGGAAGCGCTCCGCCGACGGCCTGCGGCCAAAAGAACTGCAACTGGCGCAGGGCGGCCGCGTGGAAGGTCCGGGCCTGAACTCCCCCGGCACCGAGATCGCGCAGACGGGTACGCATTTCCGCCGCCGCGCGGGCCGTAAAGGTGACGGCGAGAACCCGTTGAGGGTTGTAAACGCCGGCATGGACCCCGTAGGCAATCCGGTGGGTGATGGCACGGGTCTTACCGGTCCCCGCCCCCGCCAAAACGCACAACGGACCGGTCAGCGTGGAGGCGACAATGCGCTGCTCCTCATCCAGACCGCCGAGGATGCGGTCCTCCAACGACAATTCAGCCTCGTCATTGAAGGGCATGTCCTGCACGCTCACGAAGGCGTCTTCGCGGGTTCGACAATTGGACCGCCGTACCAATGCTCAATCAGCGACCGGGCAATTGAAGCTCCGGAGGCAATCTGGATTTCTCCACTGGAGACGGCCTCCGCCAGTTCTTCCCGGGTGAACCAGCGCACCGCGGTGATCTCGACGCCGTCGGGCACGGTTTCTGTGCCCTCTGCCTGAGCCGTGAACCCGAGCATCAGGGAACATGGGAACGGCCAGGGCTGCGACCCCATGTATTTGGGTGAATGAACGACGACGCCGGATTCCTCCGCGATTTCCCGCACCACGGCCGCTTCCAATGATTCCCCTGGCTCTACAAACCCGGCGAGTGTCGAGAACCTGTTTCCGGCCCACTGCGCCGAATTTCCCAGCAGCAGCCGGTCCTGGTCATCTACGACCGTGACGATAATCGCCGGGTCGGTCCGGGGATAATGCTCGCTGTTATCAAGCGGACATCGGCGGACCCAGCCGCCCGCCTCAACATCTGTCGGGGATCCGCAGCGCGGGCAGTGCTTGTGAGTGGCGTGCCAGTTCGATACGGCCGCCGCCTCGACAAAGAGCGCCGCGTCCCTCGGGGAAAGCTCGGTGGCGACCTCCCGCAATCCAAGCCATTCTGCGTCGTCTTCCCATTCCGCGGGCTTTTCCTTCAGGATCTGAAGTACGACGTCGGTGCCGGCCGGTTCATCCGCTGCCACGGTGGTCCGCCCCAAGTAGACGAGGTTCTCAGCCCACTCAGCCTGTTCGGTGTGCGCCGGCTGCAGCAGCATTAGGGAGAAATCCCGGATGAGCGTCTTGCCATTGTGGATCAGCATCACTTTGGTTGATGGCTCGGCCCAGATCAGGTCCATCATTCCCCCGGCAAGCCTGCGGTCGCCGCCGCGGTCCACTCCGATCCGCGCAAGTGCAAGGGATCCCAGCGGCGGATGGATTTCTTCGGGCGAAAGACCTGCCTCCGGCACGGTATTACTCATCCTCCTACGGTACTGAACCATTGCATGTTTTCACGATTCCTGAACGCAAGCTGTGGACGGCGCCTTCAGCTTCTCTTCAGGTTGCTCACAGCGTTCTATTGGCCACTGCAACCACGACTCGCCGCCGTTCAACGTGGTCGAAATCCGGGGATGGACCTACCGTTGGGAATGTGACGAGAACTCCCATGGAACTGGCAGCCATTGCAAGCGCCGCGGTGCCGGGGCTGACCCCGACAGGTGTGGCCTCCGCACCGGACGACGCGGCGGATTTCCACTCCGCCGTGTTGTTGGACAGCGCCGGAAAACGATGGCGGGTCCGTTCACCGAGACATGCTGAGGCAAGTGTCCGGTTGGAGACAGAACTGCATGTCCTGCGCTCGTTCACACCGGGAGTGCGTGCCAATCTGCCCTTCTTGATGCCGCATGTCGCGGGAACCGTCCGGCAGGACAACCTCACCACCTTCGTTTATTCGCATCTTCCCGGCTCAACCAGGACCATCGAGCAGCTCGTGGTTGAGCCGCGCCTTATCGCGGCTGAACTGGGACGGATTATGGCCGCCATTCATGACCTCCCGCTTGAACTGGTGCACGCAGCCGACCTGCCCAGCTACACGCCGAACGAATTCCGTCAACGCAGGCTCAATGAGCTTGATCAAGCGGCTACGACAGGGAAGATCCCCTCTTCGCTGCTGCTGAGGTGGGAAAACGCGCTCGAGGATATTGCGCTGTGGCAGTTCCGTCCATCGGTGGTCCATGGCGACCTGCACGAGGACAACCTGCTGATCAACAATGGGCGCGTCGCAGCTGTCAACGGCTGGACGGACCTTCGCATTGGTGATCCTGCAGACGATTTCGCCTGGTTGATCGCCGCCAATGACCAAAGTTTTGCTGATGCGGTGCTCGAGTCCTATTCTGTCGCCGGCAAAGGGGCCCCGGACCGGCATCTGCTGCGGCGGGCCGCGCTCTCCGCCGAGTTTGCCCTTGCTCAATGGCTTGTCCGGGGTATTTCCACCGGCGATGACGACATCGTCGCCGAAGCGGAGGAGATGCTCGCGGCGCTTGAATCGGACATCGAAGAATACGGTGGCCAGCCAATCTCCGTCGAAGCACCGGTGCCCGCACATTCCCCCGCCGTTGCGCCAGCCATAGACGGGGACGTGGACGGTTCCGACAAGCTGCCTCCGGTCAGTATCATCGATCCGGAGCCCACAGCTCCTGATCTTACGGATCCCGGCTTCCAGGAGCCAGGAACAACCCATCGAGACCCTTCCGATCCGGATCCGGGCGAATCTGCCGTCTCCACTGATGACTCACAGCGCGACGCGGGCGGAGCGGCCACGGAAACCCCCGGCAGCACTGAAGCTGTCCCGCCGGACGGGCCGGAAGAAGATGGTGAAGACTCAGAACGGCCGTCCGGGCAACAGCTGGCCGACGACGACACCCAGATGATTCAAGTTGTCGCCGACCCGGCCAACACACCGGGTGCGGCTATCCGTACGCACCCGTAATAATCGCCTCCAGCGCATCCTCGCCAGCCATATCGTGTGGTCGCACCACCTTGTTCTCCTTCACGTAGTAGAACGCCGCCTTCACCTGTTCCACTGGCACATTCTTCAGCCTGGCCCATGCCAGGCGGTACACCGCCAACTGGATGGAACGAATGCCCAGCTTTGACGCTAACGGCGGCGATCCGGTTTTCCAGTCGATCAAATCCCAGGTGCCGTCCGGGTCCTGGAACACGGCATCAATACGGCCGCGCACGACGACGGCATCGACCTGCGTCTCTACCGGGACCTCGATGGCGGCGGGTGCCCGCTGTGCCCACTCCGACGCTTTGAACGTGGCGACCATGTCGTCGAGTTCATATGCTTCGTCAATGAAGCTGTCGGATGTTTGTGGTTCCTCCCATTCGAGTACTCCCGCCGTTCCGAAATAGTCCTCGACCCAGGCATGGAACGCCGTCCCTTTGCGGGCGGCCATACCAGGCTTCCTCGGAACCGGCCGCCGCAATTGCCTAACGACCTCATCGGGATCGTCTGCCAGTTCCATCAAAGTCGAGGCGGAGATGTGGAATGGAAGTTCGACCTCCAAATGATCATCAGGGGCGTTGTGGCGCGCCAGCAGCAAGTCCGTTTCCCTCGCCCAGCGGGAAGCGGGGCCGTCCGGCATTTCGGGATGTACCTCTTGGAGATGCGGGGAATCGGCGCCATCGGGCGCTGCTGCGGCCGCCAGCACATGCCTGGCAGCCCGATCCATTTGTGCCCGCCGGCCCTGCCGCTTCCGGATTGGCCCGTCCGGACCATGTGGGCCCTCCAAGGGGTCATAGGGCCAGATGGCGGTTTCCAGACCGACCGTCATGGGATTGAACGTACTGATTGCATCGTCTTCCACCCATGCTTCTACGTCAGCGGAAGGCTTGTCTGTTTCCGTCAGCGGCAGTAGTTCCTCGAGAAAGGACGAGACAGGGGCGGCTCCCGACCGTGCGCCATTCCAAGCGGCGGATGTACACATCAGGACGTGTTTGGCGCGGGTGTAAGCAACGTAGGCTAGCCGGCGCTCCTCGAGCTCGGTATGGTTTCCCACCTCACCCTTGAAAACCTTCTCGCTGTCCACCCATCCCTTTTGGTCCGGATGATCACAGTCCCAGACCGGGAGCCCGGCACAATCACCACGCAATGGCCACGGCAGGGCAGCGTTGCCGCTGCTCCAACGCGCGTCCCGGTCAGTCGGGAAGGACGCCGCATTGAGGCCGGGAACGAATACCGCATCCCATTCCAATCCCTTGGAGGCATGGACGGTCAATAACTGGACCGCGTCACGGCGCACCTCGACCTGTGAAATATCGAGACCGTTCTCCTCCTCCGCGACAGCGTCCAACCAGCTTAGGAACGCCAGCAGGTCCAAACGTTGGGCTGTCTGGATGAACCCCGCCGCCGCATCGTGAAACGCGTCAAGGTGCCGGCGGGCGTAGTGGATAGTGACCCCGGGGATGGCAGCGACTTCAATGTCGAGCAACATGGCCCGTTCGACTTCAGAAAGCAAAGTCGTCAGGTCATCTCCAACAAAGGGCCGGAGACTGACGAGTTCCTTCCGGAGAGCGTCGAGCCGCGCTCTTCCCTCCGGGCTTAAGGAACGGCCATTCTTCGACGTCCAGCCGTCCCGGGGCAGCCAGTCCAGAGCTTCCACGAGGCTCGAACTGTCCACCTGGTCCTGTTCGACCACGGCGCTCCCGTCCGCTTCATCGGCAGTTGCATCAGCGTCATGGCCGTCGGCTGCGCGTTCACGCTGCCGGGCCAGGAATTTCGACCAGTCGGAAAAAGCCATGAGGTCGGCAGGCCCGATCCGCCAGCGGGCTCCTGCGAGCAGGCGCATTAGGGAATCCGACCGCGTCGGATCTGCAAGTACTCTCAGCGTGGCAACCAAATCTACGATTTCAGGCGTACTGAGCAATCCCCCGAGTCCGACGACTTCGTAGGGAACACCACGCTCTTCCAGTTCCTTGCGGATCGGTTCCATCTGGGCCCGGCGGCGGCACAGCACGGCGGCCGATGTAGGTTCGGCCCTTCCAGTCTCCGGATTCCTGGAGAAGGCAGTAGCCCGATACTGTTCGATCCGGCGGACCACTGCCGCGGCTTCATCCACTTCCGTTTCGAAGCGGCCCAGCAGCACCTTTCCGGACCCCGCTGCTGGACTCGGACGCAGCGCCGGCACTTCAATGCGGGCTCCCCCGGGCCTGTTGGGATCGGCCTTATTGAGCGGAAGGGAAATGGTGTTCGCCATATCGAGGATGTTGACCGAGTTGCGCCAGGCAACGCTGAGAAATTCAACCGGCGCCGGCGCCAACGAGCCATTTTCATCCCTGATGGGAAATTCCGTCGGAAACTGGAACAGCTGCCCGGCAGAAGCTCCCCGAAAACCATAAATGGACTGATTGGGATCGCCGACGGCAGTAACCGGATGACTACCGCCGAAAAGAAGCGAGAACAGCATCATTTGTGCGTGGGAAGTGTCTTGAAACTCGTCGAGGAGGACGACTTTGAACCTCTCCCGCTCCAACTCCCCCGCCTGCGGAACCTCCTTCGCGATGCGGGCAGCCAGGGATACTAGATCGCCGAAGTCGAGGGCGGAACGCTCACGCTTCGCTACGGCATAGTGCCCCACCAATTCGGCTACCGTGGCCCGGGTACGTAGCCGGTTGACCAATTTTCCTGCCTCGGCCGTGGACGGCTTCTCCTTCCCTGCGAGGTAGGGAAGTTGCTCCAGTTCCGAGGCCCTGTCAAGCAGGTACTTGCATACTCCATCAGGCTCCTGCAGGTGCTCCGAGCATTCTCCGGCCAGTTGGATAACCGCTTGTACGAGCGTCGACTTAGCCGCAGTGAAGTGCTCGAATTCGCCGCCGTAGGCCTCTACAACCTGGCTCGCCAGTTGCCAGGACTGGGCTCCACCCAGCAGGACGGAATCCCGCTCAATACCCAGCCGCAGTCCGTGGTCGGTGACAATCCCACTGGCATAGGAATGATATGTCGACACCTTGGGGTCGAGCAGTCCAGCCGAATCCCCGGATTCATCATTGCCGTCGGCCGGCAGTAGACCCTTCGCGGCCAGATTGGCCAGTTGTGCCCGTATCCGCGCAGACAGCTCGCCAGCCGCTTTCCGGGTAAACGTAACGCCGAGGATTTGTTCAGGGCGGACCTTTCCGTTTGCCACCAACCACACCACGCGGTCGGCCATCGTCGCGGTCTTGCCTGATCCCGCCCCTGCTATCACGAGCATGGGTTCCAGTGGCGCACTGATAATGGCCGATTGTTCAGGCGTCGGCCTGTGCTGGCCCAGGATGCCGGCGAGCTCCTCGGGCGTGTAACGTTCCCCGGCCTCCACCTCTGTTCTGTCCATTAGGGCCTGCTCCACCGGATTCACTCTGTTACCTGCTTTCCTTCAGGGCATAATGGACAAACTTCGGGAACGCGGCATCCATGTCCCCGGTATCCGCCCGCGGAGGGATCATGCCGGCTTTCAAATTCGTGCCCCGCCATGAGTTCGGCGGCGGTAACGATCATTGGTGTTGCCCAGTCATTCTCTGGATCCAGCGGTTCCTGCTCCTGCACGCTGACGTTTTTCGCAGTTTTACCGAGCTGGACGAGGGCCGCGCCTCCGGCGGCACTGCTTTCATCGAAGGCGCCGTGCCTGACAGCCACCTGGTAGGCGGCCAGCTGCCCATGCCGCTCCAGATCCGCCTTGGTCGGCGTACTCTTGCCGGTCTTCAAATCCACAATCACAAGCCTGCCCTCATTGTCGATCTCAAGCCGGTCCACCTGTCCCCTGAGCAGCGCAGTACGGGCGGGGCCCGGTATCGTCACGGCGAAGTCCGTCTCGGTGGTAAGCAACTTCCTGCCCTCACCGCGCATGGCGATGACATAGACAGCCAGCTTCCGCACCATGGTGGCGGCCCGCTGGTAGTCCAGCCGGCCTTCCCAGTTTTCCTTCATTCCCAAACGGGGCCAACGCAGCAACAGTTCGGCTACGTATTCACTTCCGGTCGCGTCCGGCATGTCGGCGGCGATCTGGTGAACCAAAGTGCCAAGGCTGCGGGCAAAATCGGTGGCTGCCTCACCGCCGGCCGCCTGAACGAACCAGTTCAGTGGTGATTGATGCACCGCTTCGACTTTCGACGGTGAAACAGGCACGTCATGGCCGGGAGCGACAATGTCCACTCCCTCGCTGCTGAGCGGCAGTAGTCCCCACCAACTATCCGGATGCGCCCCGCGTACGGGTACATCGCTCCGAACAAGCCTTGCGAGCTGGCGCACGGCCTCTGCCGCCGCTTCCGGACTCTCCTCGTCCTGTTGTGCCCACTGCCGCAACTCCGCCACCAGGGCGCGGAGCGTCAGCGGACGGAGGACTTCCGTCTTTGGGCGGGGGTGGTCCGATATTGTCCATGGATCAATGATGTCGATGAATTGCGAGGGCTGGTCTTCCTCAGACGCCACAGCCGTGCAGACCAGCTCTTCGCTGGCGCGGGAGATTGCTGCAGAGAAGCTGCGCAACTCGTCGTATCGGATTTCACGCAGGCGTGCTACCGCGTCCACCTGACGTGCCTGATCAGGACCGAACTCCATCGCATCGACGAAAAGTGTGCTCCCCAGCAGTTCACCGCGCAGCCGAAGATTGGGCCACACGCCGTCCTGCAAACCTGCGACGAAAACCAGCGGCCATTGGCGTCCGGCGGCACTGGCCGGCGTCATCAACTCGACGGCATCCCGGTTCTGTGCGCGCCTTGCCAAGGTGTCCATCGGAAGCTCTTGACTCAGCAAGTACTCGAGGAACTGTTCCGGGTTGGATCCCGGCAGCTGGTCCACGTATCTCTCTGCAGTATGGAACAGTGCCATGATGGCATCCAGGTCTCTGTCTGCTCTTACTCCCCCGGGGCCGCCGTCGACCGCGTGCCGGGCCCAATTGCTGGACAGTCCTGTCGCCGACCACAGCGCCCACAGGACGGTCTCAGCGTTGGCTCCCTTTTCCGCTACGGCCTTCCTGCCCGCCTCCAGCATCCTGGCAACGCGCTGAGCCGGTCTTGCCTCCCAGCCCAACGCTGCCAATGCCGCGGGTTCCTGCAGCGCCTCGACGAGCAAGGCATCGCTGCTCCGTCCGCCTCCACCGAGCAGTTCCTCCCGTCGGAGGGATTGACGGATGCGCCGCAGGTCGATCGCCGATGCCCCGCCGATGCGGGATGTCAGCAAAGCGACAGCGGCTTCGGCGGTCAGCCGCACCGGGTCCAGTGCGACGGCATAGGCATCGAGCAAAGGACGCACCGCCGGTTCGTCGCGGACGGCGGTCTCCGCTACCGGAACCCGCACCGGAATTCCCTGCGAGGTCAGGTACCTCTGCAAGTGAGCCAATTGTCCACCGGTACGGACGATGACGGCCATTTCGGACAAATGGCGCCCTCCGTTGAGTTGGGCGTCGAGGATGCGCTGGGCGATGTAGCGCAGTTCGTGGACCGAGGAAGCAACAACATGAACCTCGGCGGCCGGTGCGGCATCGGTCGTTCCTTCCGGCGTCTTAGGGAGAGGTTCCGCCGTTCCCGAGAGAGGTTCAGCCAGAGAGGGCTGTATGAGCTCACGGCCCAGGGCCGCGCCTCCGCGCCGGGCGATGCGTCCGGCGACCCGCTGCCAAGCATCCGCCAATGGCGCGGGGAGCCGGTGCGAAGTAGTCAGGGTATGGCGTGAGACGGTTGACGTTCCGGAGGCAAGCATGTCCTCGACCGCGAAGACGAGGTCCGGTCGCGCCCCGCGGAATCCCTGCACCACGGTGTCCGGGCATGCAGCCGCCAACACGTCTTTGCCAGCCCCGAGGACCGCCAGCAGCTCGTGAACCGCCGGATTCGCCTCCTGCAGGTCGTCCGCGAGGACCAGTCCCAACCGGTTACGTTCCTGCTCAAGGAACCCGGGATCATCCTGGAACAATTGACGGGCCGCCGTGATAATGCCGGCTGGGTCAAAGCTTTCCGGCATCCGCAGATCGATTAAGTCCCGGTACTCCTGGAAGAGCCGGGCGGCCGCCACCCAGTCCGGGCGGTCCAGCTCCCGCCCCATCCGTGCCAGGTCGGCTGCTGTAATGCCATATTCGATGACACGGTCGAACAGCTGCCGGACTTCTTGCCGGAATCCGCGTGTTCCCAGCGCCGCTTCAAGGTCCTTCGGCCAGGGAAGCTGTCCCACCTGCCCCGAGGCGTGGCCAGCCAGCAATTCAGCGATAATAAGGTCCTGCTCCGGACCGGAAAGCAGTTTCGGCGCCCGGGTGATTCCCGGCAGCCGCCCTTCCGCCTTCGCGCGCCGGATCAGGTCAAAGGCGTACGAAGCCCAGGTCCGGGCTGGAGCGGCGCTCAGGCTCCGGTTAAGGCGGGCGGTCAGCTGATTACGAAGATCTGCCGCCAAGGACCGCGAGGGAGCCAGCATCAGCACAGAGGCGGGATCGACGCCGTCGCACTCTATCCGCTTGACTGCGCTCTCCACGAGAACTGTGGATTTACCCGTTCCCGGGGCACCAAGAATAAGGGCAGGGCCGGATCCGGAAGGCAGGTCGACGACGGTCTTCTGGTCCGCACTGAGTACGGGTGCCTGGAGGCGGTGCGGCGCAGGCGGGGTGAGCCGGAGTGTGTGCTGTGCTGAATCGTTCACGGAACCACCTCACCATACCCCTCCGACATTTTCCGGACGATGGCTTCAACGGCCTCGATTTCCTGCTCCGAGGGTTGCCAACGTCCGTTCCGCATATCAACCTTGTACCCGGCGTTGCCGCTCGAATTCCTGCGCAGCGGCGTAGCTTCAGCCTCGTAATGCACCAAAGCGCTGCCGTCGTGGCAAGCGGGCGGTTCTCCATTAGCGCGGATCACCCGCCACCATGGAATGGAGCTGCCGTAATGCGACAGGACGGAACCCACCTGGCGGGGTCCGGCGGTTCCCAGCAGCTCGGCGATGTCGCCATAGGCGAGCACCCGGCCGGACGGAATGAGAGCGGCAGTTTCGAGCACCGCCTCAATGTAGTCATCACGCATCTTCCAAGCGTATTCAATGCCACGACGTGGCGTTCACCAATTTTGTCGGAGCCGGCCGATAGCGTTCAAACATGAACAGTTGGCATGAATTACCCAGGGCAGCGTTCGACCTCGAGACCACCGGACGGGACCCGCATGAGGCGCGGATCGTGACCGCCTCCATCGTCCTCGTCAACGGCGCGGGCGAGGTGGTGAGGACACATGAGTGGATGGCCGCTCCCGAAATCGACATTCCCGCCGAAGCCTCAGCGGTGCACGGCGTCACCAACGAACGCGCCCAGGCGGAAGGTCTGCCCCCGGAGTACGTCACGGCTGAAGTGCTGGCTGTTCTTGAGGGATTGTTCGACGCCGGGATCCCGGTCATGGCGTTCAACGCACCATATGACTTCACGGTGCTGGGTTCCGAATGCCGCCGGTACGGACTCGTCCCCACGGAGGCGAAGCCGGTCATCGACCCCTTCGTCCTCAATAAACACGTCCATAAGTACCGCCGCGGCAAGCGGACCCTGGTGGCCCTGTGTGAGGAATATCTGGTGGACCTCAAGGAAGCGCATACTTCGGCTGCCGACGCGTTGGCAACCATCCGGCTGGCCGACTGCCTGGCCGCCAAGTACCCGCAGTTGCACACCGATGCCGCGAGTCTTCATGACGCTCAGATCGACTGGTGCCGTGAGCAGGCCGCGAGCTTCCAGGAGTATCTTCGACGGACGAAACCCGAGGCCGTCATCAGCGGAGACTGGCCGGTCCATGCCGAACTCGTTCCGGTTGGCTGAAGGGCTCTGCGGGACCTTTTGACGGCGCGGATCCCGGCCCTCTGAGTGGGGCAAATCACGAGTGACAAACGCCACCAGATCAGGCGCGCGATACAAACCGTCATAATGCCGTCAGCCTTCGAGGTGCGTGCAAAAATCGTCATCTGGTGTTGAGCTGACACCACCGTTCCCACCGGAACACGCCCCCGTCGTCGTAGGCCGCCCGGCTATCCGCCAGGTCAGGTCTATTCCGGCACGCCTGAAAGCCAGAAGGATCCATGATTACCATCAGCGACCTGCGCAAGGTCTACCGTCAGGGCGGCCGTGAGGTCATCGCCCTCGACGGTGTGAGCCTGCAAGTACCCAAGGGTTCCATCCACGGCATCATCGGCCGCTCCGGGGCCGGCAAGTCCACTTTGGTGCGCTGCCTGACCCTGCTGGACCGACCGACGTCGGGCACCGTCTCCATTGACGGTGCGGAGCTGGCCGGGGCGAAGGATTCCGCATTGAGGTCGGCCCGGCGAAGGATCGGCATGGTGTTCCAGCACGCCAACCTGCTTGATTCACGCACCGCGGCAGGAAACGTCGCGCATCCCCTGGAACTGGTCAAGACGCCCAAGACCCGCACCGCCGAGCGGGTGGCGGAGCTGCTCAGCCTCGTCGGTCTTGAAGGGTTCGAAAACGCTTATCCGTCCCAGTTGTCAGGCGGCCAGCGCCAGCGCGTCGGTATTGCCCGCGCCCTGGCGGCCGATCCGCACGTGCTTCTTTGCGACGAACCGACGTCGGCCCTCGACCCGAAGACCACGGAGGAGATCCTCGCGCTGATCGAGGACCTCACTGATCGCCTGCAGCTGACGGTCCTGCTGATCACGCACGAAATGGGAGTGGTCAAGCGTATCTGCGACTCCGTCTCCCTGCTCAGCCACGGCAAGATTGTCCAGAGCGGCCCATTGGGCGAAGTGGCAGCCGACCTGGATGGCGCACTGTCGAAAGCTCTGCTGCCGCTGCCTGCGGGCGCTCCCGCGACGGACGGCACGGTACTCGAGATCCTCTTCTCCGGAGGCAGCGCCTCCGAGCCGGTACTGTCCGGCATCACACGCCGGTTCGACATGGATGTCAACGTCCTGGCCGGCAGCGTCGAGACGCTCGCGGGCACCGAGTTCGGCAGACTGCGCGTCCAACTCGAACCGAATGCCGACGCAGCGGGTGTCCTGGACTACCTGCGCCAGAACCGGGTAGCAGTGGAGGTCGCACAGTGAACTGGTTTACCGAACTGCTGGCAGATCCGGTTTTCACCGAAGCTCTGCCCGTCGCCTTCGTGGAAACGTTGCAGATGGTCGGCATCGCCGGGTTGTTCACGGTACTGATTGGACTCCCCCTCGGCGTGCTGCTGCACGTGGCGTCGCCCGGCGGCCTGTACCCCATGCCGGTGTTTCACCGGATCGCTTCGGACGTCATTGTCAATATCACCCGATCGGTTCCTTTCGCGATCCTGATGGTTTCCCTGATCCCGCTTTCCCGACTGCTGGTTGGAACCAGTCTCGGCCCGGTTGCCGCCTCCGTGTCGTTGAGCATTGGCACCATTCCGTTCTTCGCCCGGCTGGTCGAAACGTCCCTGCGCGAGGTCCACTCCGGCAAGATCGATGCTGCGATGGTGATGGGTTCGACCAATATGCAGATCGTCAACAAGGTCCTGCTGCGCGAATCCATGCCGGGGCTGGCCGCTGCACTGACGACGACGTTGATCACCTTGGTCGGTTATTCAGCCATGTCTGGTCTGATCGGCGGTGGCGGACTCGGTTACATCGCCTACAACTATGGCTTCCAGCGGTTTAACACACCCGTCATGATCGTCACCATCGTGATCATTGTGCTGCTGGTCCAGGTCATTCAGGTGCTGGGAGACCGGGTCAGCAAGACCTTGGACCACCGGTAGGTCCCCTAAAGCCAACGACGACGACGGCCCGCCGGGGCATTCCGGTGGCGCCCGCCGTCGTCGTACTTTCCGGTGCAGAACCGGGAACTGCAGCCAGTAGCCGCTAGCTGCAACAACACCGGCACCACTAGCCATGGGCGCCGGGATTATCGAAAGGAACGCACTCGATGCGTAAAGCACTAACCATTCTCGCGGGCGGTTTCGCCGCTGCACTGGCGCTGACGGCTTGCGGTGGAGATTCCTCTGCCTCCAGCGCCGTAACCACCCTGGACCCGGAGAATCCGGTCACCCTCAAGGTGGGAGCAAGCCCTGTCCCGCACGCGGAGATACTTGAATTTGTGAACAAGGAGCTCGCACCGGAGTCCGGTCTGACTCTCGAAATAGAGCAGATCACCGACTACCAGACGCCCAACACTGCCCTGAGCGACGGCTCCCTGGACGCCAACTTCTACCAGCACCTTCCGTGGTTCGAAGAGCAGGTTGAGACCAAGGGCTATGAGTTTGAGCACGGCGAAGGCGTCCACATTGAGCCCTACGCCGCCTTCTCCGAACAGCACGACAGCATCTCCGGCATCGGCGACGGCGCGAAGATCGCCATTACCAATGACCCCTCCAACCAGGCCCGTGCACTGAAGCTGCTTGAAAGCCAAGGCTTGCTGGAGAATGTCCCGGACGACGCGTCGGTGCTGACCCTGACCGAGGAGCAGAATCCGAAGGGTCTGGAGTTCTCCGAGAACGCGCCGGAGCTGCTGCTCAATGACATGCAGGACCCAACCGTGGACCTGGCCATCATCAATGGCAACTTCATCCTGGAAGCGGGCCTGAGCACCTCCGAGGCGCTGGCCGTCGAAGAAGTGAAGAACAACCCGTACGCCAACTTCCTCGCCTGGCGCGCGGACTCGGCCGATGATGCGCGGATCGCGCAGCTGGAGGAATGGCTGCACAGCCCCGAGGTGAAGAAGTTCATCGAGGAGAAGTGGCCGAACGGGGACGTCAGCCCGGCTTTCTAGGTCTAGGACGCACCGGCGCTGATACCCGCAGTTGCGCTGTACCGCCGTCCCTTTCCGCACAGTGGGGAGAGGGACGGCGGCATTTAACGGTGCGGTGGTTAGTCTGTCCTGCCTGCTTTGCTCGAGAACGGTTCCGGCCGGCAAGAACGGTTCCGGCCAACCACGCTCTCGCGGCTAAGGACCGTCGTCGGGGCGCTGCCACCGACTTCCCGATGACTATCGACCGGTCCGGGAGACCCCCTGTCCAAAAGTGGTAACAAGATGGACCGGCTGGTCTACTGGGCCGGTTGTGCCGCTGCGGCGGCCTTTGCTGCGGCGGGCAGGGCCGAGAGGATGCGCTCCATCGCGGCGTCGTCGTGCGCTGCCGAAAGGAACCACGCCTCGAAGACCGACGGCGGCAGGTACACGCCTGATTCGAGCATGGAGTGGAAGAACGGTCCGAAACGGTACGCCTGCTGGGACTGCGCCTGCTCGTAGTTGTGGACGCCGGTCTGTGAGGTTCCGAAGGCGACGCTGAACAGATTGCCGGCACGCTGGATGCTGTGATCGACACCTGCATTGTCGAGGGCAGAGCCGAGTTCGGTTGAGAGCTGCTGTGAGCGCGAGTTGATCGTGGCGTATACGGACTCGTCCGCCGCCGTCAGGGTCGCGACCCCGGCGGCCATGGCGATCGGGTTACCGGACAGCGTTCCCGCCTGGTAAACGGGTCCCGTCGGAGCCAAGTAATCCATCACATCGGCGCGGCCGCCGAGAGCGGCCACCGGCATTCCGCCGCCGATGACCTTGCCGAAAGTTAACAGATCCGGAGTCCACTGCTCGGTGGAACCGGCCGAAGGAGTGGAACCAGCCGAACCGTCGGAGCCTGTCGAACGGCCGGAACCAGCCGAACCAGCAACTCCCCCGGTCTCGCCCCAGTAGCCGCCCGGCCCAACACGGAACCCGGTGAGGACTTCGTCGACGATCAGGAGTGCACCATGGTCGGAGGTGATCGCGCTAAGTCCGGCGTTGAAACCGTCGGCCGGAGTCACGACCCCCATGTTCGCCGGCGCCGCTTCCGTGATCACTGCCGCGATGTCGTTCCCGTGGGCCCGGAATGCTTCGCGCACGGCTTCGAGGTCGTTGTACGGAAGCACGAGCGTTTCGGCGGCGGTGGCTTCTGTGACGCCGGCGGACCCGGGCAGCGAGAGCGTCGCGACGCCGGACCCTGCCGAGGCCAGCAGCGAGTCAAGGTGCCCGTGGTAGCAACCGGCAAACTTGATGACCAGGTTCCGGCCGGTGAAGCCACGCGCCAACCGCACGGCCGTCATCGTCGCTTCAGTTCCGGTGGAAACCATGCGCAGGCGTTCGACGGCGGAGACCCGGCCGAGAACCAGTTCGGCCAGTTCCGTCTCGCCAGCTGTTGAGGCGCCAAAGGATAACCCGCGGTCGACGGCGGCATGCACGGCCTCCAGCACGGCAGGATGGGAATGTCCCAGCAGCGCAGGTCCCCACGAGCAGACGAGATCGACGTACTCGCGGCCATCGGCGTCGGTCAGATAAGGCCCGCGGCCCGAGACCATGAACGGCGGAATTCCGCCGACGGAGCCGAAGCCCCGGACGGGCGAGTTCACCCCGCCGGGCATGATCGCCTTGGCACGTTCGAACAGTTCTGCGGAGGTGGTCATTATTTTCCTTCCTTCAGCCAGCCGGCAAGTTCCTGCGCCCAGTATGTCAGCACCATGTTGGCCCCGGCGCGGCGGATGCTCAACACCGATTCCTCGACGGCCCGCCGCCGGTCAATCCAGCCATTGGCCGCTGCAGCTTCGATCATCGCGTACTCGCCGGAGACCTGGTAGGCCGCAACCGGAACATTGCTGACCTCGGCGATATCGGAAATCACGTCCAGATAGCTCAGCGCGGGCTTGACCATCACCATGTCCGCGCCTTCCTCCAGATCCAGCTGAACCTCCAGCAGGGCCTCGCGGCGGTTGGCCGGATCCATCTGATAAGTCCTGCGGTCGCCCTGCAGCTGCGAATCCACCGCTTCCCGGAAGGGACCGTAGAACGCGGAGGAGTACTTCACCGCGTAGGCGAGCTGGGAGACGTTGTCGAAACCGGCGCCGTCGAGGGCCTGGCGGATCACAGCGGTTTGCCCGTCCATCATGCCGGACGGTCCGAGTACGTCTGCACCCGCCTCGGCTTGGGCAACCGCCATCTCTGCGTAGATTTCCAGCGTCGCGTCGTTGTCCACGGCGCCGTCGTCGTCGAGCACTCCGCAGTGCCCATGATCGGTGAATTCGTCCAGGCACAAGTCGGACATCACCACCAGGTCGTCGCCCACTTCAGCGACGACGTCGGCAATGGCCTTGTTCAGCACCCCTTCGGGATCGACGCCGGCCGTTCCCCGGGCGTCGCGGACGGCCGGTACACCGAAGAGCATGATGCCGCCGAGTCCGGATTCGGCCGCCTCAGCGGCGGCGCGGCGCAAACTATCGGTGGTGTGCTGGACAACACCAGGCATGGACGCGATCGGAGCCGGTTCGGTAGCCCCTTCCTTGATGAAGGCCGGCAGGATGAGCTCGCGCGCGCAGAACGAATTCTCGGCGGTCAGGCGCCGCATGGCCGGGGTGGCGCGCAGCCGGCGCGGGCGGTGGTGGGGGAAACTCACGAATGCTCCTTGCTGGATAAGTTTTCGGATTCTTCACGTGCTCCGTGCTTGTCCGGAGCGAAAGCCTGCTGGAGTGCGGTGACGATGCCCTCCGGCGTCGGTTCCGGCGCTACGGCTGCCACGATAAAGCCGCAACGGGTGGCCTCAGCCGACGTCGGGCGTCCAATGGCCACCACTTTGACCGAACGGTTCAGCTGCGCACATTCTTCCCGCACCCGGCGTGCCGCGCTCGGGGAGGTCAGCACGACGGCGTCGATCGCGCCCCTGCGCTGGCGCTGGGCAAATTCGTCCGCGGACAGAACCTCCGCCTTGGCCGGCGCGTCCGGGGATTTGGACAGGGACAGCGCCCGAAGCAAGCGGCGTTCCGGGGCGGCCGGGTAATTGACCGTGTGATAAGCGGTGACGGCGACGACGTCGGCGCCCAACTTGGTCAGGCCCTCCCGGAGTGCCGGGTCGGCGATATCGGCCTGCGGCAAGAGGACGGTCGCGGTGCTGCGGGCGGTTTCAGCGCCGTGAGCAGTTGCGATGCCGTGAGTAGTTGCAGCGCCGGGCACGGAGGACGCCCACTCTTCGAGCAGCCCCTGGCCGGACCGCTCGCCGGCAGGAACCAGGTCCACCCGGATACCCTCGGCTTCGAGCGCCCGGCGCGTCGTTGCTCCAACCGCGGCGACACGCGTCCGGCCCGGTACAAGGGTTTCCATCTCCAGGCCCAGAAACGCCGCACGTTGCGCCAGTGCGCGGACGGTGGTGATGCTCGTGACGATGAGCCAGTCGAACCCGCCACGGGCAAGTTCCAACACCGCGGCGTCCAGCTCATCGGTATTTGTGGGAACCTCGAAGTCGATGACGGGGAACAGCAGTGGTTCGGCACCCGCAGCTTCGAGGGCCGTCAGCATCGCACCGGCACGGTCAGGACCCCGGGTCAGCGCGACCGTCCGCCCGGACAACGCGGATTGTGGTGCCATGCCTATTCGGCCAGCGGAGTCAGGGTTGCCGCGCCAGCTTCCAGCAGCTTCTCCGCCAACTCCACGCCGAGCGAACGCGCTCCCAGCAGGCTGACATCGTCGGTTTCCACCGACCGGCGGATGATCTGCGAACCGTCCGGGTTGCAAACCACTGCCTCGAGGAACAGCCTGTCGTTGGTAACGGAGCCGAGCGCGCCGATCGGTGCCGTGCATCCTGCTTCCAGTCGGAACAACAGTGCACGCTCCGCCGTGACAGACAGCCGGGTCGGTTCATGGTCGTAGGCGGCCAGGGCTTTGGCCAGCGCCGAACCGGAATGATCGGCTTCGGCACGGCATTCGAGGGCCAGCGCACCTTGCGCCGGTGCGGGCAGCATGACCGAAGGATCCAAAAATTCAGTGACCACTTCGAGTTTGCCAAGCCGTTCCAAACCAGCGGCGGCAAGCACCACGGCGTCGAGGTCGCCAGGTGCGACCCTCCCCAACCGTGTTTCCACATTGCCGCGGATATCGACGACTTCGAGGTCCGGACGGGCGGCAAGAATCTGCGCTCCCCGGCGGGGTGAACCCGTTCCGATCTTCGACTCGGGTGGTAGCCCGGCCAAGGTCAGACCGTCCCGTGCACATAGGGCATCGCGGTAGTCCACGCGAGGCGGAATGGCAGCGACGTCGAGGTCGTCGGCCGGCACGGTGGGCAGGTCCTTGAGCGAGTGGACAGCGACGTCGCACTCTCCGCGCAACAGCGCATCGCGAAGGGCCGTGACAAAGACGCCGGTGCCGCCGATCTGCGTCAACGAACCCTTAAAGACGTCGCCCTCGGTCTTGATTTTCACCAGTTCGACGTCGAAACCGCCGAGTTCAGCCAGCTCATCCGCCGCCGTGCCAGTCTGGGTCATGGCGAGCGTGCTGCCGCGGGTGCCGAAGCGCACAGAATTGGTTGCGTTCATCTCAAGCATCCTGCCCGGTTGAACAACCCTGACCGGCGGCTCTGCCTTGCCTGGCCGACAAGTCCGCATCGTCGCTTCCGGCGATGGTCGGCTTGGCACCCCGGAGGTTCGCGCAGCAGCCTGGAGTACAGACGTCATACCAGGGGCCGAGGTCGGTCATCGCGGACCGGTCGGAAATATTGTTCCGTACCGTCCGTTCAGAAACCAGGTCGACAAGCCCGGCCACGAACTTTTCATGCACGCTCGGCGTCGGCACGCGCACGGCAGCCAGACCCAGCTCCGAGGAAGTGTCCAGCGCTTCGGTGTCCAGGTCCCAGACAACTTCCATATGGTCGCTGACGAAACCAAGCGGAACGATAACGACGCCCTTGGTCCCCGCGGCCGCGAGCTCCTCGAGCTTGTCGTTGATATCCGGTTCGAGCCAGGGCGTGTGCGGGGAGCCACTGCGCGACTGGTACACCAGTGACCACGGAGTTTTGCTCTCCCCCGCCGCCTCCAGAATGGCTTCGGCCGCGGCAAGATGCTGGGCGACATAGGCGCTGGACTCGACGAAGTCCCGGTTGCGCGGACCGGACGCTTCGGCATCGGCGGTCGGGATGGAGTGCGTACAAAACAGGATATGGACATCCGCGGCGGCGGAAGTGGCACTGGCTGGAACGGAGGAGCCAGCCGTTTCGACCGCGCTGCCGCCGGCGAGCTTGCCGCGGATTTCGGCCACACCGGCGCTGACCCCTTCGACAAAAGGCGCCACGAAGCCCGGATGGTCGAAGTACTGCCGGACCTTGTCGACCTCGAGCTTTCCGGTCAGTCCGGTCTCCTCCAGCGCCATGCCGAAGTCCTCGCGGTACTGGCGGCAGCTGGAGTAACTGGAGTAGGCGCTCGTGGTGAGAGCCAGCAGCCGGCGGTGCCCGTCGTCGTACGCCTTTTTCAGCGTTTCCGGGATGTAAGGATCCCAGTTGCGGTTCCCCCAGAGCACCGGCAGGTCGATCCCCCGGCGGGCCAGCTCGGCTTCGAGCGCCGCCTTCAGCGCCCGGTTCTGCGCATTAATGGGACTGACGCCGCCATTGGCACGGTAATGATGCGACACCTCTTCAAGCCGCTCATCCGGAATGCCGCGGCCGCGGGTGACATTGCGCAAAAACGGAAGGACATCGTCCTGGCCCTCGGGACCGCCGAAGGAGGCAAGGAATATCGCGTCGTACTCCTTTGGGTCCATGGCGCGGACGCCGCCGTCGTCGGACAAGTTGTCGCGCTCGTCGCTCTCTGAGATGCTCACCGGAGCACCTCTGCAATACCTGCCGCATCCGTCCGGCGGCCGGTGTAGAACGGGATTTCCTCACGGACGTGGTGGCGCGCCTCGGTGTTGCGCAGGTGGCGCATCAGGTCCACCAAATCGGTCAGCTCCGGTGCCTCCAGGCCTAGGATCCATTCCCAATCGCCGAGCGCGAAGGAAGAAACGGTATTGGAAAGCACCTGCGGGAAGTCGCGGCCGAGCATGCCGTGGTCGCGGAGCATCTTGGCGCGCTCGTCGCTGGGCAGCGTGTACCACTCATAGGAGCGGACGAAGGGGTAGACGCAGAGCCATTCTTCGGGGCTCACGCCGCGGAAGAAGGCCGGTGAATGGTTCTTCGCGAACTCGGCCTCGCGGTGCGTGCCCATCGCGGACCAGGCGATCTCTGTCCCCGCGAAGAGCTCATGACGGCGGATCCTGCGGATTCCGGCCTGGAGGTCCTCAGCCTTGGGACCGTGCAGCCACACCATCACATCGGCGTCGGCGCGCATGGCGGACACATCGTAGAGGCCGCGGACGGTGACATGTTCCGTGGCGAGCTCGGCGGTGAGCTGATCGAATGTCTCCGCGCCGCCGGACCGGTCCACGGCGTCGGTGCGCTTGAAAACCGTCCAGAGTGTGTAGGTCTGGGCGACACTGCCGGCCTCGTCGCTTGCGGGCTGTTCAGCGGTTTTAGTGACAGATTCATCCAATGTGTGGCTCATGATTAACAGTCTGCTCCTTGCTGATGGCTAAAGTCGAAATAATTGGTTCTACATTATGTAGAAGTGGTTAGAGTCACAACTGCGCGGTCATAACCCTGCAGTCATGACCGCTCCGGCGGTTCCGTCAGGCGCTCCGCCAGCTGTTCCGCGAGTGCACCGGCGGTTTTACGTGCATCGGCGGTCACGGCTGCCAGCCCGGTGCCGGCGAGCCAGGAACCAACCATCGCGAAACCGGACAGTTGCCCGGCCAGCTTCCGTGCTTCATCCACCCGCTTTTTATGCCCGACGGCGGCAAACGGCAGAGCGCCCTGCCACCGGACAATGCCGCTGTCGAGCAGATCGGCCTCAGTGATATGGACGCCCAGCAGGGCTGCCGCGTCGGAAACAGCCGCGTCGAGCAATTCCGCATCCGTTTCCGGTTCAGAATTAACGTCGTCGCCGGCATCGTGCAGCTCGGCCGCGACCCGGGGAGCTTCAGGACTGTGCTGCGGGCCCTGGGACATCCGGCCATAGGACAGCCGCAGGACGTGCGTGCCGGGCCCTGCCTCGTCGGCGAGCCAGGACCATTTGGAGGTCGCGTGTGTGAGGGCCTTGGCTTGGATGCCCGGAGTCTGCGGCGCCACCAGGATCCCTGTCCCACGGGTTGGGGCGTCGAGTTCCGGCATGTCCAGCACCAGCGTCACGAGCTTGATTTGATGGCCCCGCTTAGGGGCGTAGTTGGCTATTTCAGGCGCCACGTCCGAAACCAGCCCGACCGCTCTTGGACCGTCCGTGGCGACCACAACGGCGTCGCTCGTCCAGGTCCTTTCGCCAGCCGTCACGGTCCAGGGATGTGCTTCTTTCGCCTCCTGGGATGCGGCGTCATTGAGCTGCAGCTCCGTAACGGGCGTACCGGTTACGAGTTTCACTCCGGCCTGTTTCAGCTCCTCCACCAGCGCGGTGACAAGCGTGTACATGCCGCCTGACAGAGACCCGACGGCCGATCCTGCCTTGGCGCCGGCACGAAGCTCCGCTACGGCCGCGGACAAGGAGCCCTTTTCGGCGACCAGCCGGCGGAGCCGCGGGGCCACCATATCCACATCGAGCAGGGCCGGATCGGCCGAATGCACTCCCGACACGACCGGTGTGACCAACCGTTCCAGGACGGTCTGGCCCATTCTGGCGCGCACGAGGTCGCTGACGCTGGATAGTTCCGACTTGGTCCCGGTGGAGGCGGGCAGCCACCTATCGAGACTGGCCCTTAAGGCACCCCAGAATCCGAGGGTCAGGCGCACTTCGGACTCCCACGGATCGGCCGGAATTCCCAGCACCCCGGTCTTGGGCAATGGCGACGCACCTTCGGGCAACTGCACCCAGGCCCCGGCAGGGTTCGGTTCCACCAGCCGGTCCCCAAGCCCAAGCTCCTGCACGAGATCGCTGACGGCGGTGGACCGGGTCGCGAAGGACTCAGCCCCACTGTCCAGCTTCAGGGAGGCGACTTCATGGACTCCTACACAGCCACCAAACCGGTCCGTCGCTTCGAGAAGCGTCACTTCGATGCCGGTCGTGGCCAGCTCCCGGGCAGCGATCAAACCGGCCATACCTCCACCAATGACGACGGCGGTGGGCCGGACAGGTTTCTTGCCGTGCGGCTTGGCGCTCAGCTTGGTTTGCGGCTTGGTGTATGGCACTACGGCGCCACTGAATGTACGAGTTCCACGATCCGGGTCAGCACCGCCGGATCGGTTTCCGGCGGCACCCCGTGGCCCAGATTGACCACGTGCCCGGGAGCCGACGAGCCGGCGTCGAGCACTTCACGGACGTGGGCTTCGAGTACCTCCCAGGGCGCGGAGAGCAGTGCCGGATCGATATTTCCCTGCAGCGGCGTCGTTCCGCCCAGCCGCCGGTTCGCCTCGTCCAGCGGCAGCCGGTAATCGACGCCGAGGACGTCCACGCCGACGTCGCGCATGGCACCGAGCAGTTCCGAGGTGCCGGTGCCGAAGTGGATCAACGGGGCGCCGAGGCCACGGACGTGATCGAGTGCGGCCGCCGATGCGGGGGCGACATGGTTCTGGTAGTCGGCCAGACCGAGCGAACCTGCCCAGGAATCGAACAGCTGAGCGGCGCTGGCACCTGCTTCGAGCTGGGCGCGCAGGAACTTGCCTGAGGCCTCCGCCGCCCAGACCGCGAGCGCCTGCCAGGTGCCGGGATCGGCGTGCATCATAGTGCGCGGTCCGAGGTGGTCGCGGGACGGCTTGCCCTCCACCATGTAGGCAGCCAAGGTGTACGGTGCCCCGGCAAAGCCGATTAACGGCGTCGTACCTAATTCATCCACCGTCAGCCGCACAGCCTTGCGGATTGGCTCCAGCACTTCATCGGTCAGTTCCGGCAGCGCGGCGACGTCGGCAGCAGTGCGGATGGGGGCGCCGAGCACCGGTCCCACACCAGGCTTAATGTCGACGTCGATGCCGGCCAGCTTGAGCGGTATGACGATGTCGGAGAAGAAAATTCCGGCGTCCACGTCATGGCGCCGGACCGGCTGGAGTGTGATCTCAGCGGCGAGCTCCGGCGTCAGGCAGGCTTCGAGCATCTCAGTACCTTCGCGCGCGGCCCGGTACTCCGGCAGCGAACGGCCGGCTTGACGCATGAACCAAACCGGACGGTGCGACGGCGTTCCGGAGCGGTAAGCAGTGATCAGCGGCGAGCCGGACGTGCGGCCATCCATGAGCGGATGGTCTGATGGAAGTGTCATGCCGTCGATTCTGCCGAAGATATGTACCTCATGGTTAACCAAAGGTATATGCCAGACTCTGAACGTGTTAAGAATCACCCGTTTGGTGGTTCCAATTAAGGGTTGCCTATTCGTCCGAAAAGGTGAACCCCCGTTATGATTGAGGCGCTGTGAATCTACTTTCTCTCGTCGCAACTCACTCAGACGTGGACCTCGAGACCATAGCCCGCCTGAGCGCCGGCTCCTCTGAGGTCGCCACTGCTGTACTCGACGACGGCCACCCCGTCTCAGGCGCCGTCGTCCTCGCGACATGCAACCGCTACGAGATCTACTGCGAGCTGCCCTCCGGCGATGATGCCGAAGAGGCCAAGTCCGCACTGCTCGGCCAGATCAGCGACAACAGCGGCATCGACAAGCACATCGTGGCGCGCGCCTTCAATGTCAACACCGGCGTCGACGTATCACGCCATTTGTTTTCCGTCGGAGCCGGACTCGACTCGGCCGTTGTAGGCGAACGCGAAATCGCCGGGCAAGTGCGCCGGGCGCTGATCGAGGCACAGGAAAACGGCACCGCCAGCGGAAGCCTGACCCGGCTGTTCCAGACCGCTTCACGCACAGCGAAGGACGTCGGCTCGAAGACCGGCCTGGGCCAGCGCGGGCTCTCCATCGTCTCGGTCGCGCTTGAGCTTGCCACCGACGTAGCCCTCGAACCCGAATGGGCCGGCAAGAACGTCGTTATTATCGGCACCGGCGCCTACGCAGGCGCAACCATGTCCCTGTTGCGCGAGCGCGGTTGCACGGACGTTTCGGTATTTTCCGCCTCCGGCCGCGCGGAGTCCTTCGTGGCCACGCGTGGTGGTACGGCGCTGACCCGCCAGACCCTGCCGGACGCGCTGGCCGCCGCCGATGTGGTGATTGGCTGCAGTGGCGGTGATACCCGGGTGGATGCAGACGACGTCGAACGCGTCCGCGAGGGCTCCGATAAGCCCCTGACCATTATCGATCTGGCGCTCACTCATGACTTCGATCCATCCGTCGGCGACGTGCCCGGCGTTGAACTGATCACCCTGGAGTCGGTCCGCCTCGCCGCCCCGCAGGAGCAAAAGGATTCCCTGGCCAAGGCCCGGCGGATCGTGGCCGAAGCGGCAGAGAAGTTCGAGCACCAGCAGAAGTCCCGGACCGTGGACGCCGCAATTGTCGCGCTGCGCAAGCACACGCATAACGTGCTCGACGTCGAACTTGAGCGGGTGCGGTCACAGCATGGTTGCACTGCGGCGGGCGAAGAGGTCGAATTCGCGTTGCGCCGGATGGTCAAGCAGCTGCTGCATATCCCGACGGTCCGTGGACGCGAGCTGGCTGCCAACGGGGACCAGGACACCTACATTGCGGCGCTCGAGGCCCTGTACGGCATTGAGGTCGACGAACCTGCTGCCGCTCCGCGGGCCGAAAAGACTTCGGAGCAAGCGGTGGCGTCCGGTGCTGCCGGCCGGTCCGGTGCTGGCGCAACTGCCGGTCGGTCCGCTGCAGGCGGAGGGCCCCACGGTGACGATTCCGATTGGGCCGGCTACGTGGCGTCGGACGGTTCCGGTATGGATTCCTGCCCGGTGTCGCTGCCCCTGCGCGAAGAATCCGCCTGACCTCGCACTTTCAGATGCGGGTGGGGCGCGGTCAGACCTCGTACCTCCAGGCGCGAAGCCGCCTCCCAAGCGTCAGCCGCCTCCTGTGACGATTGGGTGGGCACTAATGGTTGTTACGACGGCTCAAAACAACCACTAGTGCCCACTCAATTTCCCAATCCCGTATCGCACCCACGGATGAGCTCTTCCCCGTGCGGTATCCCCACCTAGCACGCAAGTTTCGCTAGTAGGTGGGCTTCGCCGGCTCGATCTGCTCCACCCAGGCCACGACTCCCCCATCGACGTGGACAGCCGTCTCGAAGCCGGACTTCTTGGCCGCGGCAAGGGCCTCCGCCGAGCGGACACCGGTCTTGCAGTGGAATACGAGTTGCTTGCCCGCGAACGGTGCCAGCCCGTCGCCGTCGACAATGCGCCCCTTGGGCACCAGCACGGACCCGGGAATGCTGACTATTCCGTACTCGCCCGGCTCCCGGACATCGATCAGCTCGAATTCGGCCTGGCCCCGCTCCCGCGAAGCCAGCATGTCAGCCAGCTCGCGCACCGAAATGGCAGACCCATCGGCAGCACTTGCCGCACCCGCCGGAAGGATCCCGCAGAACGCCTCGTAGTCCACCAATTCGGTGATGGGCTCCGCATCCGGGTCCTTGCGCACTCTCACTTCCCGCCACGTCAGCGCAAGCGAATCGTAGATCATCAGCCTCCCCAGCAGGGTCTGCCCGATGCCGGTAATCAGCTTGATCGCCTCGGTCACCATCACCGATCCGACCGACGCGCAGAGCATCCCCAGCACGCCGCCCTCGGCACAGGAAGGCACGCTCCCGGGCGGCGGCGCTTCCGGATAGAGGTCGCGGTAGTTCGGCCCGTACTTCTCCCAGAACACCGAAATCTGCCCGTCGAAACGGTAAATCGATCCCCAGACGTACGGCTTGCCCAGAATCGCGGCGGCGTCATTGACGAGATACCGCGTTGCGAAGTTGTCGGTCCCGTCGAGGATCAGGTCGTAACCGGAGAAGATCTCCAACGCGTTCGACGAATCCAGCCGGACCGGGTGCAGCTGCACGCTGACGAGCGGATTCAGGTCGGCAATCGCTTCCCGCGCGGATTCAGCCTTCAGCCGGCCGACGTCGGAAACCCCGTGAATAACCTGGCGCTGCAGATTCGAGGTGTCCACGACGTCGTCGTCAATAATGCCGATGGTCCCCACGCCGGCCGCCGCCAGGTACAGCAACGACGGCGATCCCAGCCCGCCGGCGCCGATCACCAAGACCTTCGCGTTCTTCAGCCGTCGCTGGCCGACCATGCCGACCTCGGGAATGATCAGGTGCCGCGAATAGCGCTCGATCTCCTCCACGCTCAGTTCCGGCCCCGGTTCGACCAGGGGCGGAAGTTGCTGTTCCTGTTGAGCCATTGCCACCAACGTGTCCGTTCCATTGCCATTGCGGCTGCGGTCCCGCCCGACCGGCGCGCGCAGCCGCAAACCGTTCGCCTGTCCTCATCAATTATGGCCGACCGCTAAGCTGGAATGGAGTACGACGCCGGAACTTCCGGTATTTAGCCGTCGAAAGGCATGCAGCAATTGAGTTCAGCACAGAGCCCGACGCCGGGACGGTCCGCCAGGCTCCCCCGTGATGAACGACGTCGGCAGTTGCTGCGTGCGGCGCACGACGTTTTCGTCGCCAATGGGTACCACGGGGCCGCAATGGACGAGATCGCCGAGACGGCGCACGTCAGCAAGCCTGTGCTGTATCAACACTTTCCGGGCAAGCGCGAGTTGTATTTGGCGCTGCTGGACAATCACCTTGCCTCCTTCACGGAGCTGCTCGTCGACGCCTTGAACTCGACGACGGATAACAAGCAGCGTGTGCACGCGACCATGCATGCCTATTTCCAATTCATCGCCAAGGACGACCAGGCGCACCGGCTGGTGTTCGAGTCGGATCTAAACAATGACCCAGAGGTCAGCGCGAGGCTCGAGGCATTCAACGCGAAGTATGCCGACGCCATCGCCCGCGTCATCGCCGAAGACACGCAACTCTCGCATGAGGAAGCCACCCTTCTCGGCCGGGCGCTGGCGGGGATGGCGCAGGTCAGCGCCCGTTACTGGTTGGAAACGGACAAGAATCTGGACCTGGAAGTGGCCAGCGAGCTGATTTACCGTTTAGCTTGGCGCGGAATCAGCCGGTTTCCCAAAGAGACGTGACCCGTCCGCTTTACAGTAGGTTTAAACGCAGGTTTCGACACTTATCAGGAGGCATCAGCAGTGGAAATCAAGATCGGCATACAGAACGTTGGACGCGAGATTGTTATCGAATCCGCCGAAACCGCGGACGACGTGGCTGACATCATCGCCAAGGCCATGAACGGTGGAACCGAATTGCGGCTGACGGATGCGAAGGGCCGGCTCGTTATCGTTCCCTCGAACGTTCTGGGGTACGTCGAAATCGGCGCCGAGGAACAACGCAAGATCGGCTTCGGCGCACTCTAGAGCTGGGAAAATTCTTCCCGGTAGGTGTTGCGGCGCCTAAGGAGATGACTGATGGTCGCGCTTCTTGCCATTCTGCTTGTCAACGCCTGCGTGGGTTTTGCCATCCGCGGCGTTGACAAGCGGCGCAGCCGTTACGGATTGCTGCTCCCGTCCGGCATCGCCGTGGCGACCGGCCTGCTCCTCTGGATCATTCTGGTTGCCTTCGGGCTCAGTTACACACCGGGGATCTATTGGCTGAGCTGGTTGTTGCCCATGGTGATCGGTACCGCCGTTACCATCACGGCCGTCATTGTGCTCGGCCACCGGCGTGCAGCCGCGGACACGGAGCGGTTCAGCGGGACACTTCAGGCCCGCTGAACTTGGATGGCGAATCGAACCGCGCTGATTGGAGCGCTTATGGTGCTCAGCCTGTCTGCGTCTGATCCGGCTTTGCTTCAGCACCCGTATCTGCGGCCGCCGAACTGATCGCCTCCGCCGCGGACACATCGCGCGAAGTGACGACCGTACCGGCATCGTGCGAGGTCAGGGAAACGAGCACCTTGTTGTAGCGCCAGTCCACATCCGGATGGTGGTTCTGCTCCTCGGCCAGATCCCCGATGCGGGCAATCAGATCCAGGGCACCCCGGGCTGAACCCGCCTTGAATACGGTATGCAGGCCGCCGGACTTGTACCGCCAGTCCGGCAGCTTCCGCAGGGCGGCATCGATATCGTCCCGGCTGAGTTCATCCTTGGCACTCATGGCAGCTCCTTCGGCTCTACAAATCCGGGCGTCCTTCCATAGCCGACGAAGCCAATGCATGTTGCCGCCGGGGAATCCTGCCCGCCTGTGATGCCAGCCTACCTGCGGCCACCGCATGCTTGAAGGCCGTGGCCATTTTCACCGGATCCTGGGCCCGGGTGACGGCGGTGGCCAGCAGCACGGCATCGCATCCCAACTCCATTGCCAGGGCGGCGTCGGAGGCAGTTCCGATCCCGGCGTCGAGCACCACCGGCACCTCCGCCCGGGAAACGATGAGCTCGATATTGTGCGGATTCAGAATCCCCAGGCCTGTTCCGATCGGTGCGCCCAAAGGCATGACGGCAACGACGCCAAGCTGCTCCAGCCTGCGGGCCAGGACCGGGTCGTCATTGGTGTAGGCGAAGACCTTGAAGCCCCTCGCCACGAGGGTTTCGGTTGCCTCGGCCAGTTCCAGCGGGTCTGGCAACAGCGTCTGCTCATCGGCAATCACTTCCAGCTTCACCCAGTCTGTTTCCAGGGCCTCGCGCGCCAGTTCGGCCGTCACCACGGCGTCGCGGGCGGTGAAGCAGCCAGCCGTATTGGGCAGCACCCGGATCCGCTGCTCCTCGAGGAGCGCGAACAGCGACCCGCCAACCTCCGGGCTGTAGCGGCGCATCGCCACTGTCGTCAGTTCCGTGCCGGAAGCTGCGAGCGCGGCGCCCAGCCCATCCAGACTCGGTGCCCCGCCGGTTCCCATGATCAGCCGCGAACCGAGCGCGACGCCGTCAATCATCAGCGGATCGTCCATGTCCTAGCCTCCCTGCACGGCGGTGACTATTTCGACGTCGTCGCCTTCGTTGATCCCGGTGGTTGCCCACTGCTTCCGCGGCACCACCTCGGAATTATGTGCGACGGCGATGCCCAGCCGCCGTCCATCGGCCGGCTGTCCGTCGTGGTTGAGCCGGCGTCCGGTCAGTTGCTCCACCAGCGCGCTCAGCCGGATGGGCTGCTCCGCCGCGTGCGCCTGTCCGTTGAGGGTGATGTTCATCGTTCCTTGTTCGACCGTCGTCATGCTTGGCTCCTTTGCAGGTGGGAAGGGCTGTCGGGAACGGTGCTTCCGCGGTGGAACCGGTCCGGACGGTACGGTTCGATGTCGATATCCGGCACAACGCCGTCGAGCAGGTCGGCGCAGATCGCGGCCGTGACAGGTGCCAGCAACACCCCGTGCCGGAAGAACCCGGTGGCGACGATGAGACCGGGCACGTCGGCGCCGTCCGATTGACGGCATCTGCCCAGCAACGGCGCGTTATCCGGTGTTCCTGGACGTGCACGGCAGACCGCCTCGAGCAACTCCAGCTCCGCCACCGCGGGCACCACCGTTTGGGCGTCGCGCAGCAGTTGATACACGCCGCCCGCCGACAGTGCGCCGGATCCGTCTTCCCGCTGTGTGGCACCGATAACCACCGTCCCGTCGCTTCTCGGGACAACGTACACGGGGACCCCGCGGACAACGGCCCGGACGGTGCGGGTCACGAGCGGCCGAAGCTGGAGCGGAACCCGCAGCCGAAGAATGTCGCCGTAGACGGGCCGCAGTGGCAGCTCCAGCCCATCGGGCAATCCATCGAGTCCGGCAGCGCCAAGGCCGTTGGCGAGCACCACCTCGTCGGCGTAGATGCAACTGTCATCAGCGAGTCGCACACCGGTGACCGGGCCGCCGTCGTCGCCGTCGTCCATCGCGCAAGTGCCTTCTCCGTGGCGGACCGCACCCCTGGTGATTCCGCCGTCGTCCGCATTGCCGTAGAGGAGCCCGACGGCGGCAGTACGGACAATCCCGACCCGCGCCTCGGTCTGAAGTGCGGACTGCAAGGCAGCGGCCAAAGCGCGCGGGTCCACCTGATGGTCATCCGGGATGAGGAAAGCGCCGGTTAGTTGCGGCCCCAGCATCGGCTCCATCCGCCTGGCCTCGCGGGTACTGAGCCCCTGTACCTCCAGCCCCAGTTCGAGCTGCGCCGCACGGAGGTCCGCGAGCGCCTGCCGGTCCGCCACGTCCACTCCCGCCGCCAGAGTCCCGGCGGCCAGATAACCGGTGTCGAGTCCGGACACGTCTTCAACGTCACGCGTGAACTTCCGGTACATCCATGCCGACGCCAGCGTCAGGTTCAGGAGTGATTCTTCCCGGTAGTGCAGTTCGCTGATGGGGGCGAGCATGCCCGCCGCCGCGTAGGTGGCGCCGGATGCCGGATCCGGGTCGATGAGCGTCACCCGGTGTCCCCGGCGTGTCGCCTCCCAGGCGATAGCCAAGCCGATGATGCCGCCGCCGACCACTGCCACGTGCCGGAACGGAGGGCGCATTGCCGTCATTGAAATCCTTCCTACGCCGGGACTAACCGGTTCAGGTTCGTACGGTCGGCGCTGGACGCCCTCTCAGCCTTCTGTCCGTCCTGCAGCATCTGCAGCATTGGCGGAACCGGCTCCCGTGGTTCTATTAGTCTAAAGCGTATGCCTTCCGTTTACGCGCCCACCATTTCCGACGCCGGACTGATCCGGGAAAAGCTCGCCGCTGCACAGTTGTATGTCTGCACCGACGCACGCCGTGAACGGAATGACTTTGCCGGGTTTGTCGACGCCGCCTACACCGGTGGCGTCGACATCATCCAGCTTCGGGACAAGAACATAGAGGCCGCGGAGGAACTCGAGTACTTCGCGGTGCTCCGCGAGGCGGCCCGGCGGCACGGCAAATTGTTCTCGGCCAACGACCGGGTCGACATCACGTCATTGGCCGGCGCTCCGGTGTTCCATGCCGGCCAGGGCGATCTGCCGGTCTCTGCCGCGAGGCAGCTGCTCGGGGACGCCCCCATCATCGGTCTGTCCACCCATAGCGAGCAGCAGGTCAGCGCCGCGATCAGCACCGAGGGGCTGGACTATTTCTGCACTGGACCGGTCTGGGCGACGCCGACAAAGCCCGGTCGTGCCGCCGTCGGGCTGGACCTGGTGCGGTACGCCGCCGACCAGGTTGCCGCCTCGTCCCTGGAGCGCCCGTGGTTCGCCATCGGTGGGATCGACCGGACCAACGTTGGGGAGGTGGTCGACGCCGGCGCCCGCAGGATCGTCGTCGTCCGCGCCGTCGCCGAAGCCGATGACCCGGCTGCCGCCGCACGGGAACTGAAAGACGCCTTGCCGTGAGGACATTCCAGCAGCTCTGAGGTTAGGCAGTCAGACCAAGCAGATTCATCCGCCGCGAATGCGCCCGGGTCAGATTCGAGAACAGTTTGGAAACCCTGTCCGTGCTGGCAGCGTCGGCGTCGTTAGGATCGCCAATCAGCCCTTCCAAAAAAGCCCGTTCAATCCCGAGCCGCTGAGCCTGAGTCAGCGCTTCACCGACGAGCCGCCTGCCCCAAAGCGCCAACCTGGACGGAAGTTTGGGATGCTCTGCCAGCGCCTGCTTCAGCCGGTTCATCAACACCGTTGACTGGTCCTCGGAAACCTGGACTTCCGCAATGACCTTCTGCGTTGCAGGGTCGAGGTGCCGGGACAGCGCCCGGTAAAAATCCGCAGAAATCGCGTCAATGACATAGGCCTTCATGATCGACTCGTACCAGTCGGCCGGCCGGGTACGGTCATGAAACGCGTCAATGGAGACCACAAAGGGGCGCATGGTGTCCTCCACATCGGCCTCCATCGCTTCCAGATGTGCGGCGATCAGTTCGTAATGCAGAAACTCTGAAACAGCCCGCTGCCCGAGCGTCGCCCGATCGGTCAGTGTAGGCGAAAACCGGGCATCCGAGGAGAGCCGCTCAAAAGCAGACAGTTCCCCGTAGGCCATCACTCCGAGCAGCTCCAGCAGGAAACTACGGTAGCGGTCCGGATCGGCCGTTGGGAACTGTTCCGGAACGGCGGGGGTTGGTTGCATGGCTTAAGCGTACCGGGGAGTAGGACACGTAAGTTTTCGGTAAATTCGATGGGCGTTATCGAAAGGCAACGACTAACGTTGATTCCGTGCCTTATTCACATATTGATTTGACCTCGGCCGCCGACAAGACCAGGGGCGCGGCCCAGGACGAACTGGCCCGGTCGCTTGCGGATCTACGGGTCGAACTTGAGCTGCCTGCAGATTTCAGCGATGAGGTGCTAACGCAGGCGAAGGAAGCCGTCAAGGCGCACACCATGCCGGAGCCCGACTACACCGAGCTGCCGTTCGTTACGATCGACCCGCCCGGGTCCACCGACCTGGACCAGGCGGTACTCATCGAGCGGGCCGGGTCCGGCTACAAGGTCTACTACGCCATCGCCGACGTTCCCGCTTTCGTCCGGCCGGGCAGTGCGCTCGACGTCGAAACCCGGCGCCGCGGCCAGACCATCTACGCTCCGGACAGCCGGATTCCGCTGCACCCCGAGGTCATCGGCGAAGACGCGGCGTCCCTGCTGCCCAACCAGATCCGCCCGGCTTACGTCTGGGAATTCGACCTCGACGGCGGGGGCCGGCTGACTGCGACGGCGTTGCAGCGTGCCAGGATCCAGAGCACGGCACAGCTAACCTATGAGGAAGTCCAGAAGGATATCGACGCCGGCACCGCGCCGGAATCGCTCAACCTGCTCAAGGAAGTAGGCATTGCGCGGATCGCCCTCGAGCGCGCACGCGGCGGCGCCAGCCTGGCCTTGCCCGAGCAGGAAGTCGAACACGACGGACACAGGTACCTGATCAATGCGCGTCCTCCGTTCGAGGTGGAGAACTGGAACGCGCAGATTTCGCTGCTGACCGGAATGGCCGCGGCCGGGCTAATGCTTGACGGCAATGTCGGCATCCTGCGCACCATGCCTCCCCCACAGGCTGATGCCGTTTCCGAATACCGCCAGCAGACCAGGGCCCTTGGAAATCCTTGGCCGGAGGACATTCCCTATGGGGAGTACCTGCGCGCGCTCGACACCTCGGATCCGAAGCAGCTGGCGTTGATGTTTGCCGCCGCCACGCTGTTCCGCGGCGCCGGTTACACGCCCTTCGACGGCGCGGCGCCCCGGGAGAGTGTCCAGGCCGCCGTCGCCGCACCCTACGCACATGCAACGGCACCGTTGCGCCGGCTGGTGGATCGGTTCGTGCTGCCGATCTGCGAGGCGATAGCGAATGAGAAGGAAATTCCGGAATGGGCACGGCAGGCATTACCGGAGTTGCCGTCGATGATGGCGTCCTCGGATCAGCTGACGTCGCGGGTCGAGCGGGAGTCGCTCAATGCCGTCGAGGCAGCGGTGATGAGCAGCTTCGTCGGGGACATGTTCGACGCCGTCGTCATTTCCACCCGCAACGGCACCTCCGGGACTATCCAGATCAAGGAACCGCCGGTGACTGCCCGCTGCGAGGGAAAACTGACCACCGGTACGACGATCAGGGCCGAACTCGTCAGCGCCGACATCGCGAAACGGGTAGTTCTGTTCAAGACGGTCGACGCCGGCTGACCGGCCCGCGTATGACGCTTGCCCCCGGCCCGCGCACCTCGTTGGCTGCGCCCGCGAACCACGCTGAGATCCGCCTGCAAACGATAGTTGCCGGAACAAGGTAGACTGGATGGGTATATGGATGCCCGGTCGTTTTGAATTGAAGTGAACCCCGACCTGCCATACCCAGTGCGGAGCGGTATCAGAACCGGCTCCCGCATTGAACCGCGTACGCGATCTTGAATCTCTTTCGCTGGTTCCATCGAGACCAGCAAGCAGTTGTAAGCCCGCGATCGGCTTCCACTGGACGCGCCCGTGACTGACGCTCCGTTCCGCCCGCCGGCGACCATGCCGCAGGAAACGTAGAGCTGATGCCGCGCACGGCGCCTGACACGAACTAAGGAAAACTTTTACGTGAGTGAAATGAAAACAGAACACGCTCTGACCGATGACAGCGGTTCGGAAATCCTCGAAACCGAGGAATCGCTGAGCACCGACGAAACACCCCACGAAATCCCGGAGCAGTCTTTCGCCGACTTCAACGTCCGCGCCGACATCGTCGAGTCGCTGTCCGACGCCGGAATCACCCATCCCTTCCCCATCCAGGCAATGACGCTGCCGGTCGCCCTCGGCGGCCACGACATCATCGGCCAGGCCAAGACCGGAACCGGTAAGACGCTCGGCTTCGGCATCCCCGTTCTGCAGCGCGTGATCGGCCGCAAGGACGAGGGCTTTGACAAGCTGCCGACGCCGGGAGCACCGCAGGCGCTCGTCGTCGTACCCACCCGCGAGCTCGCCGTGCAGGTTGCCAACGACCTGCAGACCGCTTCGCGCAAGCGCGATGCCCGGATCGCCACCATCTACGGCGGACGTGCCTACGAACCGCAGATCGAATCGCTGACCAAGGGCGTTGAGGTCGTCGTCGGAACGCCGGGACGCCTGATCGACCTGTTCAAGCAGAAGCACCTGTCGTTGAAGAACGTCAAGACGGTCGTACTGGACGAGGCCGACGAGATGCTGGACCTTGGCTTCCTGCCCGACGTCGAAACGCTGCTCTCCGCGGTTCCTGAAGTACGGCAGACGATGCTGTTCTCGGCCACCATGCCCGGTGCGGTCGTGTCCATGGCCCGCCGTTACATGAGCCAGCCGACCCACATCCGGGCCGCCTCCGCGGACGATGAGGGCCTCACGGTCAAGAACACCCGCCAGGTGATCTACCGTGCGCACTCGCTCGACAAGGATGAGGTCGTTGCCCGCATCCTGCAGTCCGAAGGCCGTGGCCGGACCATCATCTTCACCAAGACCAAGCGCTCCGCAGCGAAACTAAGCGATGAACTCGTTTCCCGCGGTTTCGCCGCCGGCGCCATCCACGGCGACCTCGGCCAGGGCGCACGCGAGCAGGCACTGCGGGCCTTCCGTGGCAACAAGGTCGACGTGCTGGTGGCCACCGACGTCGCCGCCCGCGGTATCGACGTCACCGACGTCACGCACGTGATCAACCTGCAGTGCCCCGAGGATGAGAAGACCTATCTGCACCGCGTCGGCCGCACCGGCCGCGCCGGCAACAAAGGTATCGCGGTCACCTTCGTGGACTGGGACGATATTCCGCGCTGGGGCCTGATCAATAAGGCTCTTGGGCTGGATGTTCCGGAGCCGGTGGAGACGTACTCGTCCTCGCCGCACCTGTACACGGACCTGGACATTCCGGAGGGAACCAAGGGCCGGCTGCCGCGGAGCAAGCGCACACATGCCGGCCTCGGCGCCGAAGAGGTCGAGGACCTGGGCGAAACCGGCAAGCGCAATGCCTCCGGTTCCGGCTCCCGCGGCGGAGACCGTGGACGTTCCGGTGGCGGACGCAGTTCGGGCGGCGGCCACGGCTCCCGTGAAGGACGCGGTTCAGGCGAAGGCCGCAGCTCCGGTGAGGGACGCAACGGCGGCAGCCGCCGTCGCCGTTCATCCGGCGGTTCCAACAGCACCGCCGAGGGCAACCAGAACAAGAACGACGGCGAGTCCAAGCCCGCCGGAACGCGCCGTAACCGCAGCCGCCGCCGCACCCGTAACGGTGAGACGGTCGTGCGCAACGATAACAACGGCAGCTAGCGCCGCCGGGCGATGAGCGAAACCAGCCAGGATGTGGAGCCCGGCCGCCCCGGGGATGCCGGGCCACAGATCGATGGTGGTCAGCGGTTAGACGGCGGTCAGCGGTCCGACGGCGGGTTCCCCGGAGGTGCGTCGTGGCGTCCGGACGGGGGCAACCTGGTTGTCCAAGCAGACAATGCCGAATACCTGCCGACCCTTCCGGACGGCGCCTTCACGCTCATCTATATTGATCCGCCCTTCAACACCGGCCGGTCCCAGCGCCGCCAGCAAACCACCATGGTGCGCAGCGAGAACGGTGACCGCGTCGGTTTCCAGGGCAGGTCCTACGCCACGGTAAAGGGCACGTTGTCGCACTATGACGACACGTTCGCCGATTACTGGGCGTTCCTCGAACCGCGGTTGGCTGAGGCCTGGCGGCTGCTCGCCGACGATGGCACCCTGTACCTGCACCTGGACTACCGCGAGGTGCACTACGCCAAGGTCCTGCTGGACATGCTCTTCGGCCGGGAATGCTTCCTGAACGAAATCATCTGGGCCTACGACTATGGCGCCCGGGCGAAAAGCCGCTGGCCGGCCAAGCACGACAACATTCTCGTATATGTGAAGAACCCGTCGTCGTACCACTTCGACAACGCCGCCGTCGACCGGGAGCCGTATATGGCCCCCGGTTTGGTGACGGCGGAGAAGGCAGCCCGGGGAAAGCTCCCCACGGACGTCTGGTGGCACACCATCGTCTCCCCCACCGGCAAGGAAAAAACCGGCTACGCGACGCAAAAGCCGGAAGGTTTACTGCGCCGGATTGTTGCCGCCAGCTCCCGGGAGGACGATTGGGTGCTGGACTTCTTCGCCGGCTCCGGAACCTTCGGGGCAGTCGCCGCGGCGCTGGGACGCCGGTTCGTCTGCGTCGACCAGAACCCACAGGCAATCGACGTGATGCGGAAGCGCCTCGGCGGGGTGGCCCACGTGGCCGCCGCCGAGGACGACTGACGCTAAATGATGCTTCTGCCTTCCTTCCGGGATTGCAACCAGTCTTTGACGAAGCCCTTGCAGAGCGTCCACAGCACACCGGCGACTATCACCGGCCACATCAATACGTACAGGGTGAGAAAGAACGTTTCCATAATGATTTTCCTACCTTCCGGCCGTGACAGCTGAACTGTCGACGTCGTCGTCTGGGGACTGTGCATCCTCGTCGGTCTGCGGATCGTAATCGCCAACGCGCTGTTTGATCAGGGCGAAGTCGAAGGACTGCCCGCTCCGCACCGACATGGCGTAGCACACCACGGTGCTTACGGCATAGGCGACGAGTGACCCGGTCAGCACGGTGTAGTCGTGCAGGAATCCGATCACGAACGGTGCTGATACCAGAGCCGCTATGGCGCCGATGATCTTGGCGGGCTTGAGCCCGAAGAACCCGAAGGACATCAAGCCGAGCACGACGCCGATCCCCACCACGGAGATGATGTCGAAGATGATTCCGGTGGCTCCGGTCATCGGGAACCAGGAGAAACGGACCGGGATGAAGACAGCCAAGGCGACAATGACCGACGTCGTAAACGCCTTATTGGTGACCTTCTCCCAGTAGAAACTCGCGATGACCGGGAAGACCAGTGCACCCCAGAGAGCGCCAACAAAGACCAGCAGGTCCAGGATATCCATCTGCCCACTGGCGAATACCAGGGCTGCGGCCGTTGCAAGGATCATCGTGATCCGGCCGACCATCAACATGGTCTTCGGGCTGGCCTTCTTGGCCACGTTCTTGCCATAGACATCCGCCATCATGATCGACGATAGCGCCGCCAGGTCCGAGTCGGCGGTGGAGGACAACGCGCCAAGGATCATGACGAAGAACAGGCAGAGCAGGACCGGGCCGAGGAAGGTCGAAGCCATCTGCGGGATCAGGTTGTTGACGTTCCCGCCAACCGGTTCCATGCCCAGGTACAGTGCCATCACGCCGAGCATGCCGATACCAATGACCGTGGCACCGTAGCCGATGGTCGCCGTCACGAAGGTCTTCTTGATCAGGTCCTCGCGCACCGCGAACAGCCGCTGGGCGATCGTCTGGTTACCGATGGCGTAGGCCAGCACCGCCGCAATGTACGGAGCACCCTGGTTGAGGAATGCGTCGCTGGAGAAAAAGTTCGACTGTGCTGGAGTCAGGTTTGAGGCTCCCTCGGTGAACATGGCCGGTCCGCCGGCAATGAAGAACACCACGGGAATGATGACGACGACGGCACCCAGCATCGCGACGACCTGGGCGAAGTCGGTGAGCACCGAGGCGCGGAATCCGGACCACAAAGTGTACAGCAGCACACCGGCAGCAACTACGATCACGCCCTGAGTGAAGCTGTAGGGCGAAAGCAACGAGACCAAGGCGCCGCCGGCGATGAAATTCGATGTCAGGCTGATGACGCTGCCGACGATGTTGGAACCGGCCAGCATCAACTGGCTTGAGCGGCCGTGGCGGGCATGCATGACCTCTGCCAGTGTGTGCGCTTTGGGCGCGACCGCACGGATGCGCTTGCCAAAGGGGTAAATGAACAGGATCATCAGGGCGCCCCACAGCCCGTAGTGGATCGGCCCGGAGATGCCATATGTGTAGCCGGCCGTCGCAGAGGCATACATTGATGAAGCCCAGATCCAGGTCGCGGTCATGCTGGCGGCGGAAATGCCGAATCCGATCTTGTTTCCCGCCGTCATGTAGCCGTCCGCGTTTTCTTTTTTCCGGCCAATCAAGGTCGACATCAGGAAACTGCCGCCATAAATGGCGATCAGCAGAAGGACAACCGCCCATCCGCTCAGTTGATAAAGTCCAGCGTCTTCAGACACTTTCTTCCTCTCCGTCATGCCGAGCAGCGCCTGCGACTCGACGTAGTCGCGCCCAGCCTCCACCGGGCTGTCCCCCAAACGTTTCCGGGCGCGGAGGATGGGCCCGTCGTCGGGCTCAAAACGCGTCGATCCCGCAGACCATTCGATTCGCACGTGGTCATGCCGCATCCAGCGGCATATCGGCGGGGAGGCTGTGGCCTGCCAACCGCCAGCAAATAGGGTGATATCCACCCGGTACGGGATCCGGGACGCTGCAGTCTTCACCGTTCCCCGGCCATATAAAAAGGGCTGGAACGGTTACTCAGGTCAAGCGTCCCTCAGTGCCTTCAGGCTAGCATGGTTGCTCCGGGACACCGGGTCAGGGACGTAATATAAGGCTTCCTGTGCCGAGTTCCTCGATCCTGTCCAGCGTCTCTGCACTGGTCAGGCACTCCCCCAGTCGGTTCATTTTTCCCGCCCCGTGGTAGTCGCTCGAACCGGTCATCAGCAGGTCATGCCGGGCGGCCAGCCGCCGAAGCCAAGCTCTGCCTTCTTCCGGATTGTCACGGTGATCCACCTCCAACCCCAGGAGGCCGGCGTCGATCATTTCAATGAAAGTATGTTCGTTGACGACCCGGCCCCGTGAGGACGCGACCGGGTGGGCGAAAACCGGCACTCCCCCGGCGGCGCGAACGAGTGCCACTGCCTCGGTCGCTTCCGGCGCGTAGTGGCTGATGAAGTACGGCGAATGTGCCGTCAGGATCTGTTTGAACGCTTCCGTCCGGTCTTCCACGACCCCGGCGGCGACGAGGGCATCCGCGATGTGCGGCCGCCCCACGGTGGCTCCCGGGGAAACGTGCTCAGCCACCCGCTGCCAGCTGATCGGGAAATCCTCGGCCAACCGGTCCACCATCCGCTCGGCCCGGGTCATCCGCGCGTCCCGCGACCTCTCCACCTCGTCCAGCAAACCGGCGTCGTGCGGGTCATGAAGATAGGAGAGCACATGAACACTGATCCCCTCTGAAGTCCGGCAGGAAATCTCCATCCCGGGCACGAACGTCAGCCCCAGATCCGTTGCAGCCGACGCGGCTTCGTCCCACCCTGCGGTGGAATCATGATCGGTCAGCGCGAAGGTATCCAATCCGGCTGCGGCAGCCGCGGCAGCGACTCCAGCCGGCGGTTCCGTTCCGTCCGAGACGTTCGAGTGGGTATGCAGGTCTATCTTCACGCTTTCAGCCTAGTATCTGCCGGGCGCCAGTGCTCGGCGTTCCAACTGTCGCCATATCTGTTCAAGTGAGAACATGGAAGCGTGAGTACCGAAGTGAACGTAAATCAGTCCCAGTCCACTGGCGGGAACGCCACCCCGATGACTCCGGAAGAGCAACCGCTTGAGGACCGTGTGAATAACCGCTCCCAGCGCCCGGATTCGGCGGCTTTCAAGAAATTTATGGCCAGCCAGTGGGCCTCATCCAACGACGATCTGCCGGCGCGCGCCGAAGTTGCCGCCCACGCCGCCAACCGCCGTCGTGCCATATCGGAGAAGTTCAAGGGTGAACGGCTTGTCGTCCCCGCCGGACCCTTGAAGGTCCGCTCCAACGACGTCGACTACAAATTCCGCCCGCATTCAGCCTTCGCGCACATGACGGGCCTCGGCGTCGATCATGAGCCGGATGCCGTGCTCGTGATGGAACCAGTCACCGAAGGAACAGGCGACGACGGCGGCCACCATGCTGCCACGCTGTACTTCCACCCGATGGCCGGCCGCGATTCCGAAGACTTCTACGCAAACGCCCGTTCCGGAGAATTCTGGATCGGCAAGCGGCCCACCCTGCCCGAGTTCAAGGCCCTGCTCGGACTGGAGACGGCCGACGCCGCCGGACTGGAAGTAGCCATTACCAAGGACGCCGGTGTCTCCACAGTGGGCGGCATCCGCATACGCCTTGTCCGCGAAGTCGACCTCAATGTGGACGCCCTCGTGGACACGTCCCGCATCAACACCAGTGTCGATCTCGAACAGTCCGACATGCTCGACGCCGACTTGGCAGAAGCGCTCTCCGAACTCCGCCTGATCAAGGACGACTGGGAAATCGAGCAGATGCGCCAGGCCGTCGCCGCCTCCGTTGAGGGCTTCGAAGACGTTGTCCGCTCGCTGCCGAGGGCCATGACGCACCACCGCGGTGAACGCGTCATAGAAGGCGTCTTCTCGGCCAGGGCACGCGAAGAGGGCAACGACCTCGGCTACGAAACCATCGCCGCGGCAGGTAACAACGCCACCACCCTGCACTGGAACCGCAACCACGGCCGGGTCCACTCCGGAGATATGGTGCTGCTGGACGCAGGTGTCGAGATCGATTCCCTTTACACCGCTGACATCACCCGGACGATGCCGGTCAAGGGTACCTACAGCGATGTCCAGCGAAAGGTCTACCAGGCAGTGCTTGACGCCGCCGATGCAGCCTTTGAGGTGGCTGTGCCGGGACGCCGGTTCCGTGAGGTTCACACCGCCGCGATGGAGGTCCTTGCTGCCCGCTTGCATGAGTGGGGCCTGCTGCCGGTTTCCGTTGAGGAAGCGCTCAGCACGGAGGGCCAGCATCACCGCCGCTGGATGCCACACGGCACCAGCCACCATCTGGGTCTTGATGTGCACGACTGCGCCCAGGCCAAGCGGGAGCTGTACCTGGACGGAGTGATCAAGGAAGGCATGGTCTTCACCATCGAGCCAGGCCTCTATTTCAAGGACGAGGATCTCGCCGTTCCGGCCGAATACCGCGGCATCGGGGTGCGGATCGAAGACGACGTCCTGATCACCGCCGATGGCAATGAAAACCTCAGCTCAGCGCTCCCGCGCAGCCCTGAGGATGTCGAATCGTGGATGGCAGGAATCTACAGCGCCACCGGCGAGTAGATACCGGCTTCAGCTGCTCCGGTTCCCGGATGGGGACCGGAGCAGTTTAGGTTAAGAACGCTCGCGGGGACCGAAGTGTCTGAGCTTAAGGACGCTCGCGGGGATCTGTGTTGCCAGGACGGTCTTCCCGTTCGTTGTCCGCGTCCTCGTCGCCTGTACCGGGCGTCCGGTCCTCATCCGTTGCTTCCGGCCGCTTCTCATCCGCCGGAAACTGCGGGCGCGTCGGCTGGCTCTCCGGATAGGCGGGGCCGTTGCTCCGGTTGTCTGGCCCCGGTGCCGGCTGCGAAGGCGTGGATGGCGGAGCGGACTGCGGCTGCTGCGGCGTTGCGTGCGTTTGGCCGCCGCCCGGCTGGTCATTCTGCACCGGAAGGCGTTCCCCGTACTGGGGACGACCGTCCGGAAGATCCCGGAACGTTCCGCGAGGGCTCACCTGCTCCCTTGATCCCGACTCGCCCTGCTGCTCCGGCCGCGGCTGTTGGCCATACTGCGGCGGCTGGTTCGGCTGCTGCCCTGACTGAGGCGTCTGGTTCCCTTGCCCGCCGTACTGGGGAGGCTGGTTTCCCTGCTGGCCGGGCTGGGGAGGCTGGTTCCCTTGCCCGCCGTACTGGGGAGGCTGGTTTCCCTGCTGGCCGGTCTGCGGGTTCTGATATGGGTCATCCCAACCCGCCGGACGCTCAGGCGGCTGACCGGCGGCCCCTGGACCGCCTTGGCCGTAGCCCTGCTGGCCGCCTTGGCCGTAGCCCTGCTGGCCGCCTTGGCCATAACCCTGCTGGTCTCCGCCGTACTGGCCGCCCTGTCCGCCGCGGTACTGACCACCTTGGCCGTAGCCCTGTCCTGGACCGGTATTGCCGCCGGGGCCATAGCCGCCGGCGGCATGTCCCGCCTGCTGGCCATTCATTGGCAGCTGCTGGAGCAGGCGCCGGGCCTCGCTGGCCGCTTCGGGTGCCACGATGACCTGATAGTTGGAGGCGACAACCTGGCTGGTGGACGTGAAGTCACGCTTGCCGCGCTGCAGTGCATAGGTAATGACGCCGAACAGCATCCAGAACCCGGCACCCAGCGCCATTGACGACAGCAACGTCGTGTAGGCTTCGGTTCCGCCGAACAGCATCAGCGCCACGCCCACGAACAGACCGAACCATGCGCCGGTGGCCGCGCCCGCAAGTGCGACTCGGGGATAGCTGAGACGACCGGTCACCCGCTCAACAGTCTTGAGGTCATTGCCCAAAATGGAGACATTCTGTACCGGGAATTGCTGGTCCGCAAGGTAATCCACGGCCTTCTGCGCATCCAGATAGGCAGCATAGGTGCCTACCGTCTCGCCCTTGGGCAACGTGCGTGTCTGGTCACGGGAATTTGTTTGGCCCAGCATATTCGACATATCTCCATTCTCCGTCATAATTACGGACGCGTAAGCCCTTATCGCTTGGGGTGAACGAATACCGGCCCTGCATCCAGCAAATCGCGTCACCAGCAGGCAGTCATGCCGCAAAAATCAACCGCCCGTCGTAGCCTTGACCTGTGAGTACTAATCCAACCCGCGTCTACGTTTCACGTCTGCTCGGACTGGACGTTTTCGACCCGCTGGGCGACCGGATCGGCCGCCTGCGCGACGTCGTCGTTCTGGCCCGGGGAACCAACGCTGCCCCGCACGTGGTGGGCATCGTCGTCGAAGTGCTGGGCAAGAAACGGGTGTTTGTGCCGATGACCCGCCTCACCTCCATTGATCAGACCGAAATTATCTGCACCGGACTGGTCAATATGCGCCGCTTTGAGCAGCGCGGCCGCGAAACCCTGGTCGCGGCGGAGCTCTTCGACCGCAGGGTCGCCCTTGCCGACGGCAGTGGGGATGCGACCGTGGAAGACATCGCCATTGACCGGCAGAAATCCGGCGACTGGCTCGTCTCCAAGCTTTACGTACGCCGGGGACACGCGACGTCGAAGCTGCGCAGCCGCCGCCGCAGCAAAGAAACCATGATCATCGACTGGGCCGACGCCGTCCATGGCGACGCCAACGAGCCGCAGCCGGCCACGCAGTTCGTAGCCACCCATGAGGATATGAAGGCCGCGGACTTCGCAGAGGCACTGCACGAGATGAACTTCAAGCGCCGGGTGGAAGTCGCCGGTGAACTGCAGGATGAGCGGCTGGCCGACATCCTGCAGGAGATGGCCTACATCGACCAGGTGCAGATCCTCTCCGCGCTGAAACGTGAACGCGCCGCCGATGTGCTTGGTGAGATGGATCCCGACGACGCGGCCGACCTGCTTTCCGAGTTGCCCGAGGCCCAGGCCGAGGACCTGCTGCAGTTGATGGAGCCCTCCGACGCCGAGGACGTCCGCCGTCTGCTGGAATACGAAGAAGGAACGGCAGGGTCCCTCATGACGCCTGTCCCGCTGATCCTGCCACCCGAAGCGACGGTTGCCGAAGCGCTGGCACACGCGAGACAGGATGACATCTCCCCTGCCTTGGCATCCATGGTTTTCGTATGCCGGCCGCCGCTGGAGACGCCCACCGGCCGGTATCTGGGCGGTGTCCACCTGCAGGAACTCCTGCGCAATCCCCCTCCGGAATCGCTGGGGAACCTGCTGGACCGTAACCTCGAAGCCGTTTCCGATATGGCCGAGGTCAGCGAGATCGCGCGTATGCTCGCGACCTATAACCTGAATTCGCTGCCAGTGGTCAACGACGCCGGCCGCTTGGTTGGAGCGGTCACCGTCGACGACGTACTCGACCACCTGCTGCCCGACGACTGGCGCCTGCACGACGATGATGCACCGCTGCGGAAGATTGGAGGACGCATTGGCTGATCCAAAGTCCAAGGCAAAAGGACCGGTGAAGAGCACCGCTGAGGGCCTCGACACGCCACGCGAGGCCCGGACCCGGCTGCTGCCACGGTTCTCGCCCAACCCGGACGCCTTCGGCAGCATGACGGAAAACTTCGCCCGCTTCATGGGCACGCCGCAGTTCCTGCTGTACATGACGGTGTTTTGTATTTTCTGGCTCGTCTGGAACAGTCTCGCTCCGGAAAGCTGGCGTTTCGACAGTGCCGCACTGGGCTTCACCCTGCTGACCCTGATGCTCTCACTGCAGGCCTCCTACGCAGCACCGCTGCTGCTGTTGGCACAGAACCGGCAGGACGACCGTGACCGCGTATCGCTGCAGCAGGACCGGCAGCGAGCCGAACGGAACCTCTCCGATACCGAATACCTCACCCGTGAACTCGCATCGCTGCGGATCGCGCTGCGCGACGTGGCCACCCGCGACTTTGTGCGTTCCGAGCTGCGGTCGGTGCTCGAGGAGGTTATCGACGCCAGGGACAACCCGGAGCAGGACAACGAAGGTTCTGCCGAACGCACAGCCCGGAGCGAACAGGCACACCGGAACAGACAGCGGGACAGTTAGAATCGGGGCATGCCCTCCCCCGTAGTTGATGCAGTCCACCGCGCCTTGAACGGTGTGCTGGACCCTGAGCTGCGCCGGCCCATCACCGAGCTGGGGATGGTGCACAGCGTGGACGTGGACGACGACGGCGCCCTCACCGTGGTCGTGCTCCTCACCATTTCCGGTTGCCCACTGCGGGAAACCATCACCGGCGACGTCACCAAAGCAGTGGAAGGCCTGGAAGGTGTCAGCTCGGTGAACGTAAAGCTGGATGTAATGACGCCGGAACAGCGCCAGGCGTTGAAAGACCAGCTGCGCAGTTCCACCGGCGGGCGGGGCATTCCCTTTAACGAGGAAGGATCGCTGACCAAGGTTTACGCGGTCGCGAGTGGCAAAGGCGGAGTCGGCAAGTCGAGCGTTACAGTCAACCTCGCCTGCTCGATGGCGGCAGCAGGTTTGCGCGTAGGGATCATCGACGCCGACGTCTACGGATTTTCCGTACCCCGGCTAATGGGAATCGATCAAACTCCAACCAGGGTGGACGAGATGATCCTCCCGCCTGTTGCTTACGGGGTTAAGGTCATCTCCATCGGGATGTTCGTCACCGGAAATCAACCAGTGGCCTGGCGTGGACCGATGCTTCACCGCGCCCTCGAGCAGTTCCTGACCGATGTCTACTTTGGCGACCTGGATGTACTCCTGCTGGACCTGCCTCCGGGCACCGGTGATGTGGCGATCTCAGTCGCGCAACTACTGCCGGGCTCGGAAATCCTGGTGGTGACAACGCCGCAATCGGCCGCGGCCGACGTTGCTGAACGGGCCGGTGCGATAGCTCTGCAAACCGGGCAGAAAGTCGCCGGCGTCATTGAAAACATGTCTCATCTGGTCCTTCCCGATGGGACATCCATGGAAGTTTTCGGATCGGGCGGTGGGGAGAACCTTGCCTCCAGGTTGAGCTCCACCATGCAGACCGGGGTTCCCCTGCTCGGCAGCATCCCCCTCGATGTTGCATTACGCGAAGGCGGGGACGAAGGGTCTCCAATTGTCCTCGATCCGGACAGCAGCCCGGCAGCCCGTGAGTTGGCAAGGATCGCCGGTCAATTGAGCCACCGGCCCCGGGGGCTGTCAGGCATGAAACTGGGCGTCACTCCGAAATAAGCCGCTCCCCTTCGAGGCTGCCGGTTTCTCACGTGCCTGTCTGGTGGTATCCAGCATCCTGGGTTCGCCCCGGATCGGTGCCCGGCCGCGCTTGTACGCCCTTGTTGCGTCCAAGGCTCCTCGGCGTTGCTTGGTGCGTTGTCGGCATCGGTCCAGGTGGTGGTGTGCCTGGTGGTGGCGGTGCTGTTGATTCGTAGGTGTGGCCGGTGGGCGTGGTGAGTTGGACGCTGTGCCTCGGCCCATCAATAGGTTTGGCTGTGAAGCCAGGCGCTTCCTTCGCGAGATTGCAAAGTTGACACAATCCCTGGGAGTTTGCCTCACTGGTTTGCCCACCTTTGCTGTGTGGGGTGATGTGGTCGATGTGCCGGATCGGCGCGTCGCACCAGGGCGTTCGGCAGGTTTGATCCCGGCTGATGAGGAATTTTCGTAATCCTTGAGGGAAGATCCTTGCCCTGGAGTCCATGCTGATCAGCCGGCCGGTGTCCGGGGCTGTGTAGAGCCGGCGGATCCATACCCGGCCTGCGGCGGTTTCGCCGCCGTTGTCGCCGTCCGTGTTGCCGCCGTCGCGGATCAGATTTCTGGCCCACCCGGCCGGTACGGTTCCATAGCCGCGCAGGTAGGCGGGTTCGTTGTCGCCGGCGAACAGGGTCCGGTCGGTCATGATCAACTGGACTTCGACTCCGGCCCCGGTGGCTGGCCGGTCTTTACTATCGGCGGCTGCCTGTCTCTGGGGGACGGTCTGTCCGGGCTCCCCGCTCTCTGCCTGCAGCGTCGGATCTTCGGAGGAGCCGGCCATACCCGCAAGACCGGTCGTTGCAGCGGCTTCGGGATTTTTGCCCGGCACGGGGTGGGTGAAGGTCCGGCCGGTGACGCGTTCGACGAGTGTGTCCGCCATGATCTGTCCGCGGCCGCGCTCGTCGCCGGTGATCCGGATGTGGTGATCCGCCGCCCGGGTCAGGGCTGCTTTGACCGCGACGCCCTGGGCCACCGGCAACAGCCCCGTCACGTACGTCATGGTGTCCGGGGCGGGCCGGCAGGTGACCGTGCGTTCGGATTCGGCCTTCGCGGCACGGCGGACCACCGAGCGCGGATCCAGCCGATAGGCGTGCTTCTTCGCCTCGCTGATCAGGCTCCGGTCTCCCAGGCCCTTCAGTGCAGCCGGTTCTGCGGACATGCCCCATCGACCCGGGCACGGTCTTCGACATCGAGACAGGCGGTCTCGCGGACCAGGATCGTCGCACGCCACTCGTTGAGCACGCCGATGGTCAGTGCGTTCAGGGTGTGCGGCATTTCGTTCACCAAGGCCTTGCCCACACTCAAGTGCCGGCTCCCCAGGGCCGGGCTGTCGTGCCGGGCGAGAGCAATCTGGGAGATCACCCCTTCACCCGGTTTTGCCCGTGTTCCGGCCTCAGACTCTTTTCTGCGTCGGGAGTTATCAAAGCTCACGGTGGCGCGGGCCTGGGCCGCAGCGGCCGCCGACTTCAGCTTCTCCAAAGCCTCGATCCGGTCAATCAATTCCGCATCCGAAACGTGCTGGTCCAGGCCGGACAGGGACGACGCGAAATCCACTATGGCGGAACTGCCGACGGTTGCCGGAGAGGACGCCATACGAGAATCCGCAGCACCGGGCGGGTCCGCCCTCTGGGGGACCCGGTTTCCGGCAGGTTGCCGTGTGTTCCCGGACGTTGATGTATCGAACATGTATTCGACACTACCGGGCCAGTTCCGGCCATACTATGGTTCGCCACGACTATGTGGACAACCCGGATGGCTACTCACCATGTGGAGGACAAGTCGCCCGTATGGACGAATAGTGAAGTACTAAAGGAGTTCAAAGTCGCCTGGGCGTTGACCGTCCTGGCTAAGTGGCCTCAAGGTCGAAAGGTGCCTGCTGCCCTACTGAGAGCCGCTCCAATCTGCTTTTGCCCGTATTGGAACTGGATGAAGCACCTGCGCCCGCATTGCTTGGAACACCGGTCCCTGCTGCAGCGCTTGAGGAAGACGAGGTTTTCGGGGCTGACTCATTTTTATTGGCCGCGGCTGCCGCTGCTCCGGCCGCGCCAGTCGCAGCAGCAGCTCCCGCTGCCGCCGTCGCAGCAGTTCCAGCTCCCGCAGCCGCACCGGTGCCCGCGCCGGTCCCGGTGCTGCTACCCGCGTCCTGTGATGCCCCCGACGGGCTGGACCCGCTGGGTTTCGGCCCGTTTGGACTCTGTGGCTTTACCGGCTCAGGGTCGTCATCCTCGAGCAAAGCCTCGCGGATGATGCGCCGGGGGTCATACTGGCGCGGATCCAGCTTCTTCCAGTCGACGTCGGTGAATTCCGAACCGACTTCATCCTTAAGCTGTTGCCGGGCGCCAGTCGCCATCCGGCGGAGTTCCTTCACCAACCGCCCCAGCTGAGCCGCGTATTCGGGCAAGCGCTCGGGACCGATCACCAGTACAGCGATGACCGCCAGAACGACGAACTCAAGCCCATTAATTCCAAACACGAGGAAAGATTACCCCCTTGGCCGCGCAGGCAGCGATTTTGCGGAAACTCCGCTACCGGCCAATTTCGCTGAACCCCTGCCAGATCCTGTCGAACACTCCGGCCGGTTCGGGATTGACCGGCCGCGCCAGCTGTGCACGGTCCGTCGCCGCGACGTGGGCTACGGCGGCGGCCACCTCGGTCACCGGGAGGTCGGACTCGACGGTGTACCAGGCCTCTTGGGACTGGAAGGCTATCTGCCAGCGCTCACCGTGCCGGAACCACATCTGCGTGACAGTGTCGTTGCTCATGTCCAGCGGTACCGGTGAGAAGCCATCCGACGCGGGCGACTGTCCGGTGGCGGCGTTGATAACCGGGGCGGAACCGGCGGGGGGCGTTTCGAGGTCGGGGACCTCGCTCTTCCTCCGCTCATAGACCGTAATCGTCGAATCGCCCCTGGCGAGCACGAGCTCCACGGTCGGTTGGCCCGCGACTTGGTAGCCGCGCGCGTGTTCAAGGTGATAGCCGAGTCCGGCCAATTCGGGGCAATTCCACCCAGCGGCACGAAGTTTATCGAGGTCCCCCGGCGCCATGGCCGCCTCTTGAGCCACAGGCTGGTTTGGGCCGCTGATGGACTTGGCCTCGGCAAATACCGAATCCGCTACGTCTGCTTCGGTGCCGGCACCGCCTCCGGCTATATAAGCCCCACTCAGGGTCACGACGACCACCAAGGTGGCCGACCCCGCCGCTGCGAGAAGTTTCTTCGTCCGGGGACTCTCCGACTCCACCCATGCAGTCCTTGGGCCGCCGGCCAGCGCCGGTCCCTGCTGTGGAGCGGACGGCGGATCCGTACGCACGCTGCGCGCCAGAATGCGTTCGGCCAAATCGCTGCGTGGTTCCGGCTCGGGAATTTCACGCAACCGCTGCTGGATCCGGCGGTCCACCTCAACCTGGCCACGGCACTGGGGACAATTGTCCAAATGCCGCTCAAAGCGCTGGAGCGTACGGCCTTTGAGACCGCCCTCCAGATATCTGGTAACCGGATGACGCAAGTACATTGTCAACTAATCAGAGCGCACCCGCCACGCGCGGCATCTTCAGGCGCGGCGCACCCGACTGGACCCGCGGGTCACGGTGTGCCAGCTTTTCACGAAGCATGGTGCGTCCACGATGGATGCGCGAACGGACGGTTCCAAGTTTGATGTCGAGTGCGTGCGCAACTTCCTCGTAGGAGAGTCCTTCGATATCACAGAGAACGACGGCGGCACGGAAGTCCGGCGGCAGATCCTCCAACGCTGCCTGGATATCGAGATCCAGGTTGTTGAATTCGAAACTGCGCTCAGGGCCGGGGTCCCTCCCGGGAAGGCGGCTCTCGGCGTCGTCGGCCAGGCCGTCAAACCGAATACGTTGCTTACGGCGCGCCTGGTCGAGGAAGAGGTTGGTGGTGATGCGGTGCAGCCAGCCATCGAGAGTTCCGGGTTTGAAGTTGGCCAGGGAGCGGAATACCCGGACGAAGACCTCCTGGGTGAGATCTTCTGCGTCAAAGCGATTGCCGGTCAGGCGGTAAGCAAGCCGGAAAACCTTGGCTGAGTGATCGTTGACGACTTCTTCCCACGTCGGAGGGACCCACGCAGCGTGCTCGTTCTGCACGGCTTCGCCGCCCGTCGTTGCCAGCGGGCTGTTTGGTCCAGACATCGTTGCTCCCATCTCGTCCCGAACAGTGCGCGGTATCTCGACCGGCCAGCTGCCGGTCACCGCGGAGACCTTATGTATAGTGTTCGAGACTGCCTCATCTGCGGATGCCCTAGGTATTTATGATTCCTGATCAAGCTGAACGTTTTCTGTATGGTTCCGCCCTTAGAAGCGGAAAGTGCAGGCGATTTTGCGGCACCACTCATAACAGCAGCGCGCTTGAACGTATTCCCGCCGCGTTAACAGTAGGCTTGGCGGGTACGAGCATTGGCGGCAGCAGGAAAGTGAAGGCATGAGCGCGGATAAGTCGAGCAGCTGGTCCTATGCGGAGGGCCTGCCCGAAGAGGACGATGTCCTCCTCCGCGCCAGGGAACGCTCCCATGAACTCGGAGTTAAGCCGGTCACCACCGGTGTTGCCGCCGCCCTGACGGTATTCGCTGCCGGTTCGAAGGCCAATACAGTAGTCGAGGTTGGCTCCGGTGCGGGAGTCTCCGGTGTCTGCCTGTTGCGCGGGCTCGGCCGACAGTCCGTTTTGACCACCATCGATGCCGACGTCGATCATCTGCGTGCCGCCCGCGAGGCCTTCGCTGAGGCAGGCATCCCCGGCAACCGCACCCGGACCATCTCCGGCAAGGCCGCCGACGTCCTGCCGCGCTTGACCGACGGCGCCTACGACATGGTCTTCATCGACGCCGACAAACTTTCGTATCCGACCTACGTTGAGCAAGGCATCCGGTTGCTCAAAGCCGGTGGAATGCTGATCATCAACGACGCCCTGGACCACGACCGGGTATCCAACCCTGCCAACCGTGAGGCGACGACCAATGTGCTTCGCCAGGTCGGCCGCATGGTCCGTGAGGACGAGCGGATGGTCTCCGCACTCCTCCCCACCGGCGACGGACTGCTCCTCGCCGTCAAGCAAGGCTGACCGCACCACCGACAGGAATGGCCGGTCACGCCCTCGTCAAGAGAGCCTGACCAGCCATCCAAGCGGTCCGGTAAGGACTGCAGTTACGCGTTGTTGGACGCCAGTTCCCGCTCCAGCGGAAAAGCCGGCGGGTGCACATTGGCCATTTCCTCCAGCACCCGGATGACCTGGCAGCTGTAGCCGAACTCATTGTCGTACCAAACGTAGAGGATGACGTTATTGCCGGCGGTGATTGTTGCCAGGCCATCGACAATTCCGGAACGACGGGAACCGACAAAATCGTTGGAGACGACTTCCGGTGAGTCGATGTAGTCGATCTGCTTGTGCAGGTCGGAGTTCAGCGACATGTCCCGAAGGTAGGCGTTTACCTCATCCTTCTCAGTGGCGTTTTCGAGATTGAGGTTAAGGATCGCCATCGAGACATCCGGGGTTGGAACGCGGATGGCGTTTCCGGTCAGTTTCCCGGTCAGTTCAGGCAGTGCCTTGGCGGCTGCCTTTGCCGCACCGGTTTCGGTGATCACCATATTCAGTGCCGCGGAACGTCCGCGCCGGTCGCCGGCGTGGAAATTGTCGATTAGGTTCTGGTCGTTGGTGAACGAGTGAACCGTCTCCACGTGGCCGTGGACAATACCGTACTTGTCGTTGACCGCTTTCAGCACGGGCACGATGGCGTTCGTGGTGCACGACGCCGCGGACACGATGCTGTCTTCCCCGATGGTGTCGTGGTTGATGCCATGCACGATGTTTTTGATGTCGCCCTTGCCGGGGGCGGTCAGCAGGACCCTGGCAACGCCCGGGCAGGCGAGGTGCTTGGAAAGACCCTCAGCATCGCGCCAGCGGCCGGTATTGTCGACGACGACGGCGTCCTTGATCCCGTAGGCGGTGTAGTCGACGGTGGACGGGTCATTGGAGTAGATCACCTGGATTAATGTGCCATTGGCGAGGATCGTGTTGTTGACCTCGTCGACGGTGATCGTGCCTTCGAAGGGCCCATGCACGGAATCCCGGCGCAGCAGGCTCGCACGCTTGATGAGGTCCGAGTCGGAGCCGCGGCGGACAACGATTGCCCGCAGTCGCAGTCCGGTTCCGCCGCCTGAGTGTTCAATCATGATGCGGGCCAGCAGGCGCCCGATCCGGCCAAAGCCGTACAGCACGACGTCGGTGCTGGTGCGTTCGTCCGTGCCATGGCCGCCAACGACGTCGGCAAGTTCGGCACGCAGGAACTCCTCCAGCGACCTGCCCGCACCTTCCTGGCGGAAGCGGACACCCAGCCGGGCGACGTCGATCGAGGCAGGCCCAAGATCCAGGCTGCTCAAGACCTGCAGCACCGGCAGGGTCTCCTCCAACGGCAGTTCGACGTTATCGATCTGCCGGGCGAAACGGTGCGCCTTCAGCAGGCCGACGACCGACTGATTGATGAGACTGCGGCCGTAGACCGAAATGACCACGTTGTTTTCGCGGTACAGCCGCCCAATGAGGGGAATCATCGCCTCAGCGAGTGCTTCGCGGTTGATCCACTGATCGAGACACTTCTGTGACTGCTGGCTCAAGAAAATTACCTTCCGTCCCGACCGGGTACTTCATCGTCGCCGGCCGGATTGCAATGTTTGCCCCTGTGCTGAATGTTCCAGCAGGACGGCCTCTCCGGCTTTCGCCGGCACGTCACTGCTCCGCGCATACGTCACCCTGGTGACTGACAGAGTCGTTCAGGGGTGTGGGCGCCTCGCCCATATCTATTCTAAGCTGGCCTGCATACCACTAATGACGAATAAGTGTGAGTTCACTCATAGTGCCTAGTCCGCGCTGGCGGGCAACGACTGGGACTGCTACGGATTAAAAGCCTTCGCGCAGGAAGTTCAGCAGCAATCTCGTTCCATAGCCCGTCGCTCCCTTGCTGATCTCGTGTTGATCCGTGTCCGCCCTGGCTGGTCCGGCAATGTCCAGATGCACCCAAGGGGTCACACCCACGAACTCGCGCAGGAACAGTGCCGCGAAGATCGACCCGCCCTGGATTTTGGCCGACGGCGCGGGGATGTGGGTGAAGTCCGCGATCGGTGATTTCAGGGCAAAGGTGTAGTCCTCCACAAGCGGCATCGGCCAGACCCGTTCTCCGGTCGCATCGCCTGACCTTTGGAAGGCGGAGGTCAGTCCGTCGGCATTGCTGAACAGAGCGGCGTCGTGCTTGCCCAGTCCGACGGCTGCCGCGCCGGTCAATGTCGCGACGTCGATCAAAACGTCAGGGGCCAGCTCCTGCACCGCATAAGCCAAGGCGTCAGCCAGCACCATCCGGCCCTCGGCATCAGTGTTCCCTACCTCGATCGTGGTGCCACCAAAGGCCGTCACGACGTCCCCCGGCCGGTACGATTCGGCTCCAATCGCATTCTCGGCGAGCGCCAGCAAGGCGGTCACCCGGTATTCGACGCCGAGTTCAGCGGCGGCCTGGATGGCCGAGAGCACGACAGCGGCACCGGCCATGTCAGTCTTCATCGGCATCATGGCCTCGCGCGGCTTGAGCGAGATCCCTCCGGTGTCAAAGGTAATGCCCTTGCCCACCAGGACGATGTGTTTGGCGTCCCCGGCCCCCACGCCGTCCGGCGTGTAGCCCAGCTGGACCAGACGCGGCGGAGCAGATGCCGCGCCACCGACGGCGGTCAGCCCGCCAAAGCCTTCGGCTGCGATCTGCTTCTCATCCCAGACCCGGATATTGAGCCCGGCGGATTCGGCAAGCCGCCTGCTCTGGGCAGCCATCCACTCCGGATTCTTCACGTTGGATGGCATATTCGTCAGGTTCCGGGTCAGCCACGTTGCCTGGGCAGTGACCACGGACGTCCGGACAGTTTCTTCGTCCGCTCCGGTCAACTCCAGCTGCCGGGCCATCGGCTTGGGCGTGTTCGTCACTCCCGCCCGTGGCGCCCGGTATCCGCCCAGCAGGAATCCCTCGGTAAACGCCCGTTGGGATTCTGCATCCAAGCCGTCGACGACGCTTGCCCGCACCTTCGACCCTCCGGTCGTGGCCTTGGCCAGTGCTGCCCCCGCCCGGCGCAGGCTCTTGGCACTTTCGTCACCGACGCCAAGCAGGATCAGTTTCGCCGGGAGGTCATCACGGTTCCGTGGCGCGGGAACGATGAGGATTTCGGCTGCCTGGCCACTGACGTTGTTGAGTTCGGCAACACAGGCGACATCGACGTCGTACGCAATGGCCACCTGCACAGCCGTGGGCCGGGGCTGTGGAGTCCCGCGTTCCTCGCCGCCATTTCCCGCTGCCGGAACCGCGATTGTCGCGGAGCCATTGCTGTCGAGACCGCCGTTTCGGGGCACGGCAATGGGAACCACCAGGACGACCACGTCTGCTGCGGCGGCATCCTCCGCCAGCGACCCGCCGTCGTTGGCCGACGGCAACGCGACGACCGCCGTCATGGCAGGCTCCAACAACGCTTTTTCCAATGTCCTGCGGGTGGTTTCCGGCATAGCCTGCATCTCTCCCGAGTCAGTTATCTGTGACACCGAGCAGGCAGTCTTTGAGGCTGCCCGCCTCCTGCGCATTCAGTTCAACGACCAACCGGCCGCCACCTTCGAGTGGCACGCGCATGATCAGACTGCGCCCCTCTTTAGTGACTTCCATCGGACCATCGCCGGTCCTGGGTTTCATGGCCGCCATAAGGAATTTCCCTTCCACAGTGGAGGCGCCGCAGTCGCAGCGCAATTCGCGTCAACACTAATCTCATGGCACCGGACACCGGCATCACCCTCGCCGGCAACCCACGCTGACCTTTCCGGGCCGCCGGGCGCCATGCATTGTCTACCTCACATTATCCTGTTCCGACCGCCGGAACGGTTAATTACGGTGGATAGTCGCCGCCACCGGGAAGCTGCTCCCACAACCACAGCCATGCCACCCAGACAATCTGCAGCAGCAGGAAGAGGACGACGACGGCGGTCCGGTAGGCGCGCGACTTCGAAATGTAGACGGTCGCCAGGGCCAAGGGAAACAGCGGAAGCAGCAGCCGGAAGGTGCTGGTTTGCGGATGCAGGAAGGCCAGCAGGTACAGCATGTAGGCCGCACACCAAATCCGCAGGTCCGTGCCGATCCGGCGCACCGCCGCAGAATCAAGATAGGCGACGGCGGCCAGCACCAGCAGCAGCGGCGCCAGCAGTCCAAACACGTCTCCGAACAGTTTTTGGCCGGTCTCGAACCATGGCAGGAAGAGCACCAGATCCTCTCCCCGCCAGGCGGTTTCCGTTTCGGTGTAGGCGTCGAACTGGCCGGTCACCCACCAGGCGATCAACGGCCAGGCAACCGCCCCGACGGCACTGGCAACGCCCAAACCGGCCGCGCGCAGCATTTCAGGAAGCGGGAACGGATCATGCCTTCGGTTGATGAACCGCATGAGGAGATGGACGGCGATCATCGCGGCGAAGGGAACACCGGCCGGCCGGGCCAGGCACATCAACAGCACGATCGGCACGGCGGTTAGATAGTCGCGGCACAGCAACAAGTACAGGGAGGCCGCCAACAGCAGCAGGTGGAGCGATTCCGCGTAGCCAACCTGCAGGATCGGCGACACCGGGAACACGGCCACCAGCGCGACACCCCACAGCGCGTTCTCGTGGGCGCTGCGGTTGCCGCTGGAATCGTACGACGACGACCGCCTCGCCGCCGTCGTGCCGACCAGCAGGAACAGTTTGTAGATCACCAGCATGGCGGCCAGTCCTGCCAGCGTTGCCAGCAGTGGAGCGGCCACTTTCCATTCAAGTCCGGTCAGTGCGTGGACGATGCGGACGGTGAAAGGGAACAGCGCGTAGAAAGCCCAGGCATTCGTCAAAGTTTCCCCGGAATCGCTGCGGGGAATCTCCTCGCGATAGCCACCGCTGTAGATCCGCTCGTACCATTCGGCGTCCCAAATGTTAATGAAATCCAGATACGCAGGCTGGCCAGGACCCCACGGGCTCGGCCCTTGATGACGGGCCACGGCCACGAAAATGCAGACCGATACAACCCGGGTCAGAGCATAAATCAGGCCAACCTGAACGTACCAGGGCCAGAGCCGTGCGGCACCGGCAGCTCTGCGGACCGGGTATGCCAGTGCCTGGCCCAGCGTTCCGTTGCGGCGCTCGTCAAACATCAGCGGCCCGCACCGGCTCAAGCATCGTCGTCGGCGCGCGTCCCGGTCCTGTCCCCGGGAGTATCGTCTGGCATGATGGCTGTCCCGTCTTCGGCAGGACCTTCCACACCGTCTTCGGCAGGACCTTCCGCACCGCGACCGCCCATTATGCCTGCGTGCTTCTCCAGCTCGGCGATCCGTTCGTCCCTGCCCGCCAGCTCGTCGCGGAGGCAGTCGAGCACCTCGTCAACCTGGTCCATCCGGTACCCGCGGAACGCCGGCGAAAAACGCAACCTGTCGACGTCGTCCGCTGTTGGGTGGGGCGGCAACAGCACCGGCGGCAGATTCGCCACAGGCTCCGCCAGCCCCTGGACAGCCGGCACTTCGCCACGTTCCCAGCGCCAAGCGGCAGCAGCTTCCTTACCGTCACTGGAACCCTGCCGGTTAAACCTGCCCAGGGCCATAACGACGACGAATCCCGCCGCCAGGATAGCCAGGAACACCAGGAAGAAAGTCACAGCACTATCGTGCCAGATCGGCGGCGCAGCCTTTCGGCTCCCGCCTATTGGTGACGGACATCCTGGACCACGGCGCGGACGGCTTCTTCGGCGGAGTCGACCAGATGCACCAGTTTCATGTCCGACGGCGAGACCATACCTTCGGCGACGAGGGTCTCCTCCAGCCAGCCCAGCAGCGGGCCCCAGTAGGCCTTTCCGATCAGCACGATGGGAAAAGATGTCACTTTTCCGGTCTGAACCAGGACCATCGCTTCGAAGAGCTCATCCAAGGTCCCGAGCCCGCCGGGGAGCACGATGAATCCTTGCGCGTACTTGACGAACATGGTTTTGCGGGCGAAAAAGTAGCGGAAGTTGACCCCCAGGTCCACCCACTCGTTCATCCCCTGCTCAAACGGGAGCTCGATACCGAGGCCAACCGACACGCCGCCGGCTTTCCAGGCCCCTTTGTTCGCCGCTTCCATCGAGCCCGGGCCTCCCCCGGTAATGACGGCGAACCCCGCGTCGACTAGCAGGCGGCCCACATCCTCCGCCATCCGGTAGTAGTCGCTGTCCCCGCTGGTGCGTGCCGACCCAAAGACAGACACGGCGGGCCCCAGCTCGGCGAGGCTCCCGAAACCTTCGACGAACTCGCTTTGGATCCGCAGCACCCGCCACGGGTCTGTGTGCGTAAAACCGCCCGGAGTGGTCGTGTCCAGCAGCGACTGGTCCGACGTCGGGGTCTTCGACAGCCCGCGCTTCAGCTCCACAGGTCCCTTGCGCCGGGACGGAACTTCCTCGTGGTGGTTCAGTTTTCCGCGCTCAATCATGCGTCAAGGCTAGCCGACGGGTCTCTCTTCAATCACGATTTTCAACTTTCCGGCAAATGAGGGTTACTAGCAGGTCACTATTCGCTAGATTCGTTCCATGACTAGTGATTCATCGGCGAGCACTGTGCCTGCTTCCAGCCCTGCGGACGGCACCGAACCGCTCGTGTCCCTGAAGAACGTCAACAAACACTTTGGCGAGCTGCACGTCCTCAAGGATATTAATCTCGCGGTAAAACGCGGGGAAGTCGTTGTAGTCATTGGTCCCTCCGGCTCCGGCAAATCCACTTTGTGCCGTGCCATCAACAGACTTGAAACAATCGACGACGGCGATATTGCCATCGACGGCAATCACATGCCCTCTGAGGGCAAGGCGCTGGCCAAGCTCCGGTCCGACGTCGGCATGGTCTTCCAGGCCTTCAACCTTTTCGCACATAAATCCGTGCTGCACAACGTAACCCTGGGTCCCGTCAAGGTCCGCAAGATGAAGGCGCTGGAGGCGAAGGACCTTGCCATGAGCCTGCTGGAACGGGTGGGCGTGGCCAACCAGTCGGACAAGTTACCGGCACAGCTATCGGGCGGGCAGCAGCAACGTGTGGCGATCGCACGGGCATTGGCAATGAAGCCCAAGGTCATGCTCTTCGATGAACCCACGTCGGCGCTGGACCCGGAGATGATTAATGAGGTCCTCGACGCAATGGTCGCGTTGGCTAAAGAGGGAATGACGATGATTGTTGTGACGCACGAAATGGGCTTTGCCCGTAAGGCTGCGGATCGAGTTTTGTTCATGGCTGATGGACAAATTGTGGAAGAAGCTACACCGGAGGAGTTCTTCACGAATCCAAAGAGTGCCCGGGCCAAGGACTTCCTGGGCAAGATTCTCACTCAATAGCGATTCCATATCCACCGGCTTTTCCATGTGGGGGGAGCCATCTAGCAAGGAGAAAAACATGCGCAATACCCGAAAGGCATTCGCCGCAATTGCCGCGGCCGCAGCCTTGACGCTGACTGCTTGTGGCGGCGGAGGAGGAGGCGGCGGCGATGAAGCCGGCGGCGGAGGCGAAGGCAACAGCGAGAGCATTCGCATCGGCATCAAGTTCGACCAGCCTGGCCTGGGCTTGCAGGAAGGCGACAGCTATACCGGCTTCGATGTTGATGTCGCCAAGTATGTCGCCGGTGAACTGGGCTACTCGGAAGATCAGATTGAATGGGTCAACACGCCGTCGGCTACGCGGGAGACCCAGCTTTCCAACGGCCAAGTTGACATGATCTTTGCAACCTACTCGATCACTGAGGAGCGGAAGGAACAAGTAGCTTTCGCCGGCCCGTACTTCGTCGCCGGCCAGGACCTGCTGGTTCCGGTTGACTCGGATGTGCAGGGTCCTGAGGACCTGAACGGACTCACACTGTGTTCCGTTACCGGTTCCACTTCAGCTCAGACGATTAAGGATGAGTATGCCAAGGACGTGAATCTGCTTGAACAGCCGGGTTATGCGGAGTGCGTATCGGCCATGCAGGGTGGCAACATCGACGCGGTGACCACCGATGACATTATCCTTGCTGGTCTGGCTGCCGACCCGGCCTATGAAGGGCAGTTCAAGGTCGTCGGTAATACCTTCTCCGAAGAGCGTTACGGAGTTGGCCTTCCTCAGGACAATGACATTTGTGAAGACGTCAACGACGCGATCACCAAGATGATTGAGGACGGATCCTGGCAGAAGTTCCTTGACAGCAACCTTGAAGGCATGGACTTCGAGCCGAATGCTGAAAAGAATCCGCCAGAGCCTGACGCCTGCGCGTAGCACCATTTGGTTTTGGGGGCCGGTGAGACACTTCACCGGCTCCCAAAACTCTTCATGCCACTGCATGCAACTTAAATTTTCCTGATCTGACAGACGTGCAAGAAAGCGGGTGAGCCATGGTTGAGTACTTTGAAGGGTTTTTCTCCCTGTTCGCGCAATACGATGTCGTTGGCGCGTTCTGGCTCAATATCCAGCTCACATTCTGGGCAGCCATCGGTTCCTTCATCGTTGGAACGATCATCGCCCTAATGCGCATATCGCCCATCGCAAGTCTGCAGTGGGCGGGGGCTGCGTACGTAAACATTTTCCGCAACACCCCATTGACTATCATTATTGCCTTTGGCGTCTTGGGTCTCTACGCTCAACTCGGCGTGAATCTATCGGAAAATTTCGATGAGACCCTCTTCAGATTGGCGGTCATTGGCCTGTCTGTCTACCACGCGGCTTTCGTCTGCGAATCGATCCGCAGTGGCGTCAATACAGTGCCACTCGGACAAGCCGAGGCTGCCCGCGCCATCGGTCTAAGCTTTTTGCCGGCCGCCCGGTTGGTCATACTTCCGCAAGCCTTCAGGGGAGCCATTGCCCCGTTGGGCAATACTCTGATCGCGCTGACGAAGAACACGACCGTTGCCGTAGCCGGTGGCGTAACGGCGCAGACCGCCGGACTGATGCAGACCATGATCGAATTCCGCCCCGACGTTATTCTCGCTATTTTTATGACTTTCGCTCTGGGCTTTGTGGCCATTGTGATACCCATCGGCATGCTGACCACCTATCTCTCGAAGAAACTGGCGGTGTCCCGATGAGCGCACAGAAAAACGTTCTTTTCGATGCACCTGGACCTAAATCCAGGAGCAGAATCCGAATCGGAAACATTATTGGCGCACTCGTCATTGCTGCGGTCATTGCCTGGGTACTTTTCGGCCTCTACCAGCAGGGACAGCTGGCTGCGGGCAAATGGTCACCGTTCTTAACTGCGGACGCATGGGAGTTCTATCTCGTGCCCGGACTTATGAGCACGTTCAAGGCAGCCGGAGTCGCAATCGTCACGTCGACGGTCTTCGGCGTCATCTTCGGTCTCGGCCGGCTGGCCAACAACAGTTTCATCCGGAGCATCTGCGGGATCATCGTTGAATTCTTCCGGGCAGTTCCAGTGCTGCTGATGATGATTTTCTTCTACATGCTGTTGGCAGTATCCGGGCTGTTCGCGCCAGGCGAGGCCCCCTTCTACGGTGTCGTTATTGCGCTGACGCTGTACAACGGCTCTGTTATTGCAGAGTTGGTCCGCTCCGGAGTACATGGCCTTCCCAAGGGGCAGCGGGAGGCCGCGATGGCCATTGGCATGACCCGTCCGCAATCGCTGCGTTCAGTTGAATTGCCGCAGGCCTTGCTGGCGATGCTCCCCTCCATCATCAGCCAGTTCGTCGTTATTCTGAAGGACACGGCCCTGGGCTACATCATTACCTACGATGAATTGCTCCTGAGTGCGCGGCTGCTGGGTTCCGGCAACGGCAACATCTTGCCGGCCTTGCTCGTGGCGGCGCTGATTTTCATCATCATCAACAACGTCCTCAGCTGGGTGGCCGAGCGCTCCTCAGTGTTCCTCAGCCACCGCGGTGCGAAGACCAAGACCACCGTCGTCGAAGATGCGGCCTGACGGTCGTTGATATCGGTATCTGGTGTGCCTCAGACAGAATGTCTAGGCCAGCCACGTCCGCAATGCCGCCAGGCAGTCGCGGATGGCACCGGCGTAGACGTGCTCGTTGTCGGTATGTGCAAGCAGTGAATCCCCAGGCCCGAAGTTCACGGCTGGAATGCCGAGTTCGCTGAAGCGGGCCACGTCGGTCCAGCCGTACTTCGGCTTGGGTTCGGCACCGACCGCCTCCACGAAGGTCGCGGCGGCGGGATGGTTGAGCCCGGGGCGTGCTCCGGGAGATGAGTCTGTGACGACGACGTCGAAGTCCTCCAGCAGCCTGCGGACATGCGCCTCGGCCTGTTCCTGGTTTTTATCCGGAGCGAACCGGTAATTCACCTCGACGACCGTCTTATCCGGAATGACATTCCCCGCGGTGCCGCCATGGATCTTCACGGCGTTCAGGCTCTCACGGAAGGCGAGGCCATCGACGTCGACCGTGGCCGGCTTGTACGTCTTCAGCCGGACCAGGATTTCCGCCGCCGCATGAATGGCGTTCTCCCCCATCCAGGCGCGGGCCGAGTGGGCTGCCTTCCCCGTCGTCGTCACCTCGAACCGGGCAGTGCCATTGCAGCCGCCCTCAACCGTTCCGTTGGTCGGCTCGAGCAAGATCGCGAAATCGGCGTCCAACCAGTTCCGGTGGTGATCCGCCAGCCGGCCAAGACCGCTCAACGAAGCCTCGACCTCTTCGTGGTCGTAAAAGATGAAGGTGACATCCCGGTTCGGGGTATGCAGACCGGCCGCCAGGGCCAGCTGCACCGCGACGCCACCCTTCATGTCCGTCGCCCCGCGCCCGAACAGGATGTCGCCGTCCCATTGAGAAGGAACAGTTCCCCGTGAGCCCTCCGCCGTCGGCAGCGGAACCGTGTCGAGGTGGCCGGCCAGGATGACCCGCTCCTTCCGGCCGAGGTTCGTTCGGGCCATCACCGCATCGCCGTCCCGGAGCACTTCCAGATGGCCGAGATCACGCAGGGCCGCTTCGACGTCGTCGGCAATTTGTTGTTCATTGCCGGAGACGCTGTTGATGTCCATTAGTGCCGCAGTGAGCGCCGCGACGTCCTGGTGCAGGTCAAGTGGGTTGCTCGAAGTAGTCACCTGCTAAGCCTACGACGACGGCACCCCCGCAACGCCAGTAATCCTCCGTTACGCCACGGAGAAGCGCCCGGTATGGCTGAACGCCCCAGCGCCGATAAACTGGACCAATGACTTCCCCCTCCGCAAACGACAACGCTCCCAACTCGCTGCGCCACGCCTACGGATTTGGCCTGGCCACCGTTGCCCCCGACTCGACGGTTCTTGACGTCTGGTATCCGGCTCCAGCCCTCGGCGCTGCCAACGACGCGGACCGGAGCGTTGAACAGCAGTTGGAAACGTTGGCCAGGGAAGGCGACGACGCCGACCGCGGAACCACCCAGCGTGTTGTGTTCGCGGACATTGATTTGGATACGGCACCTGCAGATACGGCCGATGCCTACCTGCGGCTGCACCTGCTGTCGACCCGTCTCGTGACGCCCAACAGCATTAATATGGATGGTGTCTTCGGCAAACTTGCCAACGTCGTCTGGACCAACTTCGGCCCCTGCCTGCCCGAAGGTTTTGAGCTGACCAGGCTTAAACTGCGCCGCCGCGGACACGTGCAGGTACACGGCGTCGACAAGTTCCCGCGGATGAGCGATTACGTTGTACCGGCGGGCGTGCGGATCGCCGACGCCGATCGGGTCCGCCTCGGTGCACACCTCGCCGAAGGCTCCACGGTGATGCACGAGGGCTTCGTTAACTTCAATGCCGGAACGCTCGGCGCCTCCATGGTCGAAGGGCGCATCTCGGCCGGCGTGGTCGTCGGAAACGGGACGGACGTCGGTGGCGGCGCGTCGATCATGGGCACCCTCTCCGGCGGTGGCAAGGAGAGGATCAAGCTCGGTGAGCGCGTCCTCCTCGGTGCGAACTCCGGCGTTGGCATCAGCATTGGCGATGACTGCGTGGTCGAAGCGGGACTGTATGTAACCTCTGGCACCCGGGTGCGCGTCCTGGTGGCAGGAAGCCGGAAGTCCAGCACAGATTTGGGCGCCTCGGTGGATTCCGCAGGCGGGGTGCAGTCTGCCGACGCGCAGACGTCCCAGCCGCACCGCGGCACCGTCGTCAAGGCTGCGGAATTGTCCGGGCTGCCGAATCTGCTGTTCCGCCGCAATTCAACCTCCGGCGAAGTTGAGGCGCTGCCACGCCAGGGACAAACCGTGGCGTTGAACGCAGCCTTGCACGCCAACTAGTGGTTAGCCGCCAGCGCAAGCGCCGACTCCGGCGCGCCGCGGTCCTGGCGACGCTGCTGGCGCTCATCGCCGCCGGCATCGTCGTCGCCGTGGGTTATCTGCAGGAGAACCAGACGCTCGTCCGCGAGCGGTGCACCGCCGTCGTCGGACCTGATTCCTATGAGCTTGACCCGGATCAGGCTGCCAATGCGGCGCTGATCACCGGGCTTGCAGTGCAGCGCGGCCTGCCTCCGCGGGCTGCCTCCATCGCGCTGGCGACGGCTATCCAGGAATCAAAACTGCGCAACATCGATTACGGTGACAAGGATTCGGTTGGGCTCTTCCAGCAGCGGCCGTCGCAGGACTGGGGTACGCCGGAGCAGCTCCTCGATCCGGTCTACGCCACTAACGCCTTCTACGACGTGCTGGTCCAGATCGAGGGTTACGAAGACCTAGCGGTCACCGATGCGGCCCAACGCGTCCAGCGGTCCGCGTTTCCCGACGCGTACGCCGACCACGAGGACGAGGCGCGTGCCTTTGCCTCCGCCCTGACAGGTCAATCCCCCGGTTCGTTGAACTGCACACTGCGGAGGCCGGAGGCGCCGGGAGATCCGCAAGCCGTCATCTCCGGATTAACCACCGCTTTCGGCAACTATCCGACGACGGCGGGAGACCGCGCCGTCGTGGTTCAAGCCAGTGGAGCCAAGGGTTGGGCCATTGCGCATTGGGCGGTGGCAAGCGCGAAGGAGCTCAATATCACCGGGGTAAGCTTTGCCGGCCTGCAGTGGTCGCGTGCGGAGGCCGAGTGGTCGCAGGCGGAGACCGAAACCGGCCAGGTCCGCATCACGCTCGCCGGTCCGGACGACGTCAACGGGAATAACTAAACCAGAAGTTCGACGATCGGCTGAAGGAAGCTGCGCAAGGCATCCTCGTCCTCAAGCAGATGCCGGCTCATGATCAGTCTGTCCGGTTCGATATACCATGCGCGCTGTTCCTGCAGGGGCAACTCGATGATATTCAAGGTGAAGCTGCGCGCATTCCGCCCAAGTTCCATTTCGCGTTCCTCCACCAGTTGGGCTAGAAGCCGTGGCTCCCCCGTGATCTGGCGGGTCGCTTCCAGTCTGGTGTATTCAGCTTTGCGCTCCCGGCCCCAGCTCAGGGCGGCGCCGAAGTGTGCCTGGCAGAACCGCTGCAATGCCGGAGACCCGGTGAAGGCCAGGAAGCCCGGCGGATCCATTACCGTGACGGCATTCGGCTTGCCGGCGGCGAGGGCGTGCCACCAGGTGGACCACTCGATCCGCAACGCCTCCACGCCCCCGGCCCGGGCGACCGCCTGCCGTGGATCGACGGGACGGACCTTTGGCTCTGCTGGCGAAAGTGCTGGATCGCCGGCGCCATGAAGCCCCGCCGCATCGCGCAGGTACAGGGCAAGCAACATGGTCCCGGAGGTGTCGAGCGTGATGCGCCAGCCAGGACCGCCGGTGTGATGCATGATTGGTTCCCAACTGGCCGCGCAAACAGGACTGTTCCTCAGGGTAACGCTCACACCGGCACTACTCCAGTCCTAGATTAAAGGCCGACCGGGAACAGACGGTTTCAGTCGCTGAATCCCGATCGGGAACAGGCGGTTTCAGTCAGGCTGCCGCGGTGAAATAAGCTGGCGGTATGAGGATTCTGGTTACCGGCGGCAGTGGATACATTGGCTCACATACAACCTTGGAGCTGCTCGAGGCGGGCCATGACGTCGTCGTGGTGGACAACTTGTCCAACTCCAGCCGCGAATCGCTGCGCCGCGTGGAAGAGCTCGCAGGAAAACAACTGACCTTCCACCAGCTGGACCTCCTGGACGAGCCCGCCCTGAGCGCGGTATTCGGCCAGTCCCGGATCGACGCCGTCATCCACTTTGCCGGTCTCAAAGCGGTGGGAGAATCCGTTTCCGAGCCGCTGCACTACTACCACAACAACGTGGCAGGGACGCTGTCGCTGCTGCGCGTGATGGAATCACATGACGTCCGCTCGATAGTGTTCAGCTCCTCCGCCACGGTGTATGGGGCATCCGAGGAAGTTCCCTTGGTCGAGAAGATGCAGCTGAACGCCACGAACCCCTACGGGCGGACCAAGGAACAGATCGAGGACATCCTCACGGACGTTGCGGCCGCCGATCCACGATGGTCGGTTGCCCTGCTGCGTTACTTCAATCCTGTAGGTGCGCATGAATCAGGCCGGATCGGAGAGGACCCGCAAGGTATCCCGAACAATCTGCTGCCGTTCATCGCCCAGGTTGCCGTCAGGCGCCGGGAGAAACTAATGATCTTCGGTAATGACTATCCGACGCCGGACGGAACCTGCATCCGCGACTACATTCACGTCGTCGACCTCGCCGTGGGTCACCTGCTGGCGCTGAACTACCTCCCCGAACATCCCGGCGTCCACCGTTGGAACCTCGGAACCGGGAAGGGCTCGTCGGTACTGGAGGTTCTCTCCGCGTTCGAACGGGCGGTCGGTCATCCGCTGCCGAACGAGATTGCCGGACGCCGGCCCGGCGATGCCGCAGTCAGCTATGCCGACCCGTCCGCCGCACTTGCGGACCTGAGCTGGTCGGCCGACCGGACCCTCGATCAGATGTGCGAGGATCACTGGCGCTGGCAGAAGAACAATCCCAACGGGTACGACGGGGCGTAAGGCGGGGCGTCTGTCGGGGCGTAAGGCTGGGCGTCTCCATTTACGCGCGCGCACCCCATTAAGGGGTCGCGCACCAATCGACGTCCGCCGCCCCATTAAACGAATGCGCTCCCCGATGTGACTTTTCGACCTGCGCGTACAGGGTCAAATGTCACAACGGGGAGTGTTTACCTATAAGGAGGTCAGCGGGCGGGATAGTTCCGCTGGGTCTCGCCTGTGTACAGCTGGCGGGGACGGCCGATCTTCGTCTGCGGATCCTGCATCATCTCGCGCCACTGGGCGATCCAACCGGGCAGGCGTCCAATAGCGAACAGTACGGTGAACATCTTCTCCGGGAAACCCATGGCCTTATAGATCAGGCCGGTGTAGAAGTCGACGTTCGGGTACAGCTTGCGTTCGATGAAGTAATCATCCGCGAGGGCCTTGTCCTCGAGCCGCATGGCGATGTCCAGTAGTTCGTCGTTTCCGCCCAGTTTCGACAGAATGTCGTGAGCGGTTTCCTTGACGATTTTCGCGCGCGGATCGTAATTCTTGTAGACGCGGTGTCCGAAGCCCATCAGCTTCACACCCGCTTCCTTGTTCTTGACCTTCTCCATGAAGTCCTCCGGCTCGGTGCCTTCGGCCTTGATATCGCGGAGCATGTTCAGGACGGCCTCATTCGCGCCGCCGTGCAGCGGCCCGAAGAGCGCGTTGATGCCGGCGGAAATCGACGCAAACATGTTCGCATTCGAACTGCCCACCAGACGGACGGTGGATGTCGAGCAGTTCTGTTCGTGGTCCGCGTGCAGGATCAACAGCAGGTCGAGTGCCTTGACCATGGTGGGATCCATCTCGTACGGCTCGGCCGGCAGGCCGAAGGAGAGCCGCATGAAGTTTTCCACCAGGTTCATGGAGTTGTCCGGGTACAGCATCGGCTGGCCCATCGACTTCTTGTGCGCGTAGGCCGCGATTACCGGCAGCTTCGCCAGCAGACGGAAGGTGGAAAGTTCAACCTGCTCGTCGTCGAACGGGTCGAGTGAATCCTGGTAGAACGTCGACAGTGCCGAAACTGCGGACGACAGCACCGGCATTGGGTGCGCATCCCGCGGAAAGCCGCCGAAGAAACCCTTCAGGTCCTCGTGCAGCAAGGTGTGCCGGCGGATCCGCTCGTCGAATGCCGCCAGTTCGGTGTCACTCGGAAGGTTTCCGTAAATCAACAGGTACGAGACCTCAAGGAAGCTGGAGTGCTCGGCCAGCTGGTCGATCGGATAGCCGCGGTACCGGAGGATACCGGCCTCACCATCGATGTAGGTAATGGCGGAACTGGTTGCGGCGGTGTTCATGAATCCGGGGTCGAAGGTGACCGATCCGGTTTCCTTGAGCAACTTGGATACGTCGTATCCGTCGTTCCCTTCGGCCGCCTTCACACGCGGGAGGTCAAGCTGACCGCCGTCGTACTTAAGGCTGGCGCCACTTTGCTCAGTCATTTAGGTCCCCTCGTGAGGTTTCGTTGAACTTTGCATCCATCCCTCGACGGGAACGAATATGCGCATACTCAGCTAAAACGCTACCGCGTGGTTGCCCCGATCACTAATCAGATGTAACAGGGACGGACTGCAAACGCTGAACCGCCGCATCGATCCGTTCGTCCGTACCGGTCAGAGCCACGCGGATGTATCCGGCGCCTGCCTCACCGTAAAAAGTCCCGGGTCCGACGACGATCCCGGCTTCGGCGAACCGTCCCACCGTGGTCCAGGTGTCCTCACCGGCGGTTCCCCAGAGGTAGAGCCCGGCCTCGGAATGTTCCACGTGGACGCTGGCACCGCGCAGTGCGGGCAGCAGTCGCTCGCGCCGCGAACGGTACAGGTCCTTCTGGGCTTCGACATGGGCGTCGTCGTCGAGCCCGGCGCGCATGGCTTCCTGGACCGGGAACGGCACAATCATGCCGGCGTGTTTGCGGCTGTTGATCAGGTTGGCGATCAGTTGCGGGTCGCCGGCGGTGAATGCGGCCCGGTACCCTGCGACGTTGGACTGTTTGCTGAGCGAGTAGACCGAGAGCAGGTGCTGGTGTGAACCGCCCGCGACAGCGGGGTCCAGGATGCTTGGAACGGGTTCCCCACCGCGGCTGCTGTCCCAGGTCCCCCAGCCCAGTTCGGCGTAGCATTCATCGGAGGCGACAACCGCTCCAACGGCCCGGGCCTGTTCGACGACGGTGGCCAGTTCGACTTTGCTCCGGACGATCCCTGTCGGGTTGGCCGGTGAATTGATCCAGACGAGCCGCACCCGGGAACGGGTATCGTCGTCGAGTTCATCCAGGTTGTCGGCAGCGACGGGAGTTGCGGACGCAAGGAGCGCACCGACGTCGTAGGTTGGATAGGCAACGGTGGGCCGGACGACGACGTCTCCCGCGCCAAGCCCGAGCAGTATAGGCAGCCACGCCACCAGTTCCTTGGAACCAATGGTTGGCATTACGGCGGCAGGATCGAGATCCGGAACTCCGCGGCGTCGGGCGAACCAGTTGGCTACGGCTTCCCGCAGGGCGTCAGCACCCTGGGTGGTGGGATAGCCGGGGGCGTTGGCTGCGGCCGCGAGTGCTCGCTGGACTACCTCCGGCGTCGGATCGACCGGGGTTCCGATGGAAAGGTTAACCGCGCCGTCCGTATGGTTGGACGCCTGCTCCACGTAGGGCGCCATGGCGTTCCACGGATAGTCAGGCAGGCTGAGGCCAAAACCTGTCCGGGCGGTTTCCGTCACAGCTGGACGTCTTGGTTCTGCGGGGGAAGGACGGAAATGATCGGGTGGTCCGTATGCGTGTTGCCCAGCTTGGCCGCGCCGCCGGGAGAACCGATGTCGTCGAAGAATTCGACATTGGCCTTGTAGTATTCGGCCCACTGCTCGGGCGTGTCGTCCTCGTAGTAGATCGCCTCAACGGGACAGACCGGTTCACAGGCGCCGCAATCGACGCACTCGTCGGGATGGATGTACAGCGAGCGTTCGCCTTCATAGATGCAGTCCACCGGGCATTCTTCGATGCATGCCTTGTCCTTAACATCCACGCAGGGCTGCGCGATTACGTACGTCACGTCCCGACCTTTCTCTAGAATCCGTGATTGGCCACTATCCATTATCCCCCACGACCCCGGTCTCCACCTACCGGGGCGGGGTGATGTGCGGCATGGGCTGCTGCAGGCATGGATTGCGCTATGCAGGATTGGGATCCCCCGGTGCACGTCGCTTCCACAGACCTGCCTGTAGCTACCATGTAACTGTGACTCTGCCACCTGCCGCGAACAAGCTCCAAAACATACCTCTCGGCAGCCGGGTTGTGGTCCGCTACCGGATAGCGGAAGGCTTAACCGACGCACTCGGCTACCTGACCGATGTCACGGACACTGATTGCTCGGTGCAGACGCGCACCGGCGACGTGGTGATTGGGCTTGAGCAGGTCCAGGCCGCCAAACAGGTTCCGCCTCCGCCGCCACGCCGTTCCGGACGGCGGGGTTGAGCGTTCAGTCTCTCCGCAGGCTCGTACGGGCCGATGGGGCCTACCGTCCGTTGCCCCAGCCCATCCGTCAGCCATCAAGAATGGGCACGAACCGTTTCTGCCCACAGTGGTTGCACCCGGAATGGGCTGAGTGAAGAGGTCCGCTCGGGATGGTTGCCCGTTTGGCGTGGAGGTCCGTTTGGCGTGGTTGCCCGTTTGGCGTGGAGGCCCGTTCTCGGCCATATGCCCGTCGCGCGGAAACTTAGGGAATGTTGCGCAGTGTTTCCTGAACCAGGGAGATGAACTGTTGCGGTTCATAAACGACCAGTTCATAAGTTACCCGCAACACCGGCACGCCGTTGCGGGTCAGCACGTTCCAACGACGGCGATCCTCCCGGTAGGACTGGCGGGAACTGTGAAATTCCGCCCCATCAACCTCGAGACCGAGCACTCCGTCGATGAAAAGGTCGAGCCGGCCGACTCCGCGCATGCTCACTTGCGCCTGGACGTTCAGGCCTGCCTCCCGGAGCCGATACCTGGCGACAGTTTCAATGACCGATTCCGACTGTGGATCGATTTGATCGCTGATCCGTTTCAGCCTTACATCGCTTCGGCCAGACAAGCGTTCCCGTAGTATCTGCAGTTGGACCCGCTGCAGAACCACAGCCGACTCTGCTATTACCAAAGCGTCCACTTCCGGCAGACAGCGCATGCACTGAACGACAACTTCCAAAAGAGTCAACTTTCCGCTGTGCCGGTGCACCTCGAACTCCGGGAGAGGCCTGCCAAGGTTGACCGCCACATGTGGCCGCGACGGCTGATGCAGCGTCCAAAGGCCGTTAACCGCGGCTGCAGTTACACAGGCCGGGCGGGCCTTGGCCGAGTAAATCCGGACCAGCAAGGGATCAGCATCCGGGAGCGCATAGACACCTCTGGTTAGACGATTCACCTGTTGGTCGGCTATAGCCCTGCGAAGCTGGCCCGGCCCGACGCCTTCCTCTTCCAGATCAGAAAGACGAGCGATTCCACCTACCCATTGCAGAGCGCTCACTGCTGAAGTCATACATCGATGATCCAGTGCGCCGAGCGGCACTGGGTGTCAAGTTACTGAAATGTGGATAACCGTCGAGGACAAGCCCGTCGCCCAGCCCACTCTTCCGTGCAGCAAAGCGGGCGCAGTCAGTTCCTGCCCAGTGCGGCTGCATACGGAATGGGCTGAAAGGAACCCGGACCAGCTGGCGCGGCCGGAACCTGTCCCGTCTGGACCTGCCCTGCCCTCAACCCTGACGCGGCCTGGCCTGCCTACCTACCCTTGGCGCCAATCATCGCCTGTGATGTGCGAACCGCCTTGCGGACCCATCTGCAACATCCCGCCGTCGACCGCCCAGGACGCTCCGGTCACATAGCTGGATGCTTCCGAGGCCAGGAAGGCGATGACGGAGGCAATTTCGTGTGCGTCACCCGGACGGCCCAGCGGAACGCCAGGGCGGTGCTTTTCCCGCGGGTCCTCATCCGTCTGGCCCGTCATCGGCGTCGCAATCTCGCCCGGAGCGACCGCATTGGCGGTAATTCCATACTGGCCCAGCTCAATCGCCATCGTCTTGATCAGTCCGCCCAGCCCGTGCTTCGCAGCGTCATACGCGCCGGCACCCACCCGCGGCTGGTGCTCGTGCACACTGGTGACGGCAATTAGCCGCCCGCCATTCCCGACGTCGACCATGTGCTGTGCCGCCCGTTGCAGGCATACAAACGCGCCGTCGAGGTCGGTCAGGACAGTCCGCCGCCAGTCCTCATAGGTCGTATCCAGCACGAGGCTGTTGATCCCCGTGCCGGCATTGTTGACGAAGACGTCCAGCCCGTCCAGCTGGCCGATGAGCTTGTCGACAACATCGCCGCAGCCCGGCACGTCGGTCGCGTCGAGGTGTTCGACCACCGCCCGGCGGCCATGCGAGCGGACCTCCTCCGCCGTCGCTTCAGCGCCTGCCTCGTCCTCATGCCAGGTGATGCCGACGTCCATTCCGGCTTTGGCCAACGCGACCGCGGTGGCGCGCCCTATGCCTGAGTCGGATCCGGTGACAATTGCGGTGCGCGGGGTAAAGGTCATGGGCCCATTCTGCGAGCTGCCCTGTCCGGGCGCAATAGCACGCGTTGACAGCAGCATCATCCGCATCAGCTAAACGGAGGTATCTATATGAGGCAACGAATCAACCTTCCCGGAGGTATTGAGAGGAGGCAGCACGCAGTCCGTCGCCGGAACCGTCCATGCGCCTACAGTTGACTCATGCCGGAGACGAATGCGGAGCGGACGATCGATATCGGCGCGGTGGAAGCCGTCCTCAGCCGGGCCGCGGCCGGGGACCGGTTCTCCGGCGTCGTGCATCTGGCCCAGGGGAACGAGGTGCTGTTCGAGCAGGCGTGCGGTGTGGCGTCCAGGCGGTGGAACATCCCCGTCAAGACGAGCATGCGCTTCGACGTCGCATCAGTCACCAAACTGTTCACCTCGGTGGCCGTATTGCAACAGGTCGACGCCGGCAGGCTGAGCCTGGATTCGCGGATCACCGAGCTCGTGCATCTGTCCGGAACGCAGATCTCCGAGGATGTCACGATCCGCCATCTCCTCACGCACACCTCGGGCATTGCGGACGATGCGGATGAAGAGGCGGACGAGTCGTATGAGGCGCTGTGGGTGGAGCGGCCGAACTATTCGGTTACCGAAACGGCGGACTTCCTGCCGCAATTCGTGCACAAGCCACGCAATTTCGCACCGGGAAATGGCTGCCGGTACTGCAATGTCGGCTACATCCTTGCCGGCCTGGCGTTGGAGTCGGTGACCGGCCAAGGCTACCGCGACTACGTCCGCGAACAGGTCTTCGGCCGTGCAGGAATGCACGACTCAGGCTTCTTCGACATGCGTGAAGCGGTGCCGGACGTAGCGGAGGGTTGGGAACCGGTTTCCGACGACGGCTGGCGGCAGAACATCTACAGTTACCCGCCGATCGGATCCCCCGACGGTGGCGCGCACGTCACAGCATCGGACCTTGTCCGTTTCCTGGCGGCTGTCCGCGGCGGCGTTCTGCTCTCGCCCGGGCTGAGCACCGCCTTCCTCACCCCGCAGGTCAAGCACCATGACAGGAACGACGGCGGCGCGATCCACTTCAGCTTCGGGCTCGAATTCGAAATCCGCTCTGATGGCAGCATCCGCTCCTTCTACAAGGACGGCGTCAACACCGGGGTGAGCGCCATCGTCAGGTACTACCCGGAGCGGGACACAACCCTCGCCGTCGTCGCGAATTCCGAAAACGGCGCTTGGGAACCAGTCAAGGCCATCGACGCAATTATCCTCCCGTAGCCTCGGAGGGCGATTCGGAGGCCATCGATGCGATCATCGCCCGGTAGCGTCCGATGCCGATTCGGAGGACGAGTGTTCTGACGACGACGGCCCGGCTTCCGCTTCGTAACTGTCCGGCAGGGTCTTCATACCCAGCAGGGGCGAGAAGAAGACGGGCGCCGCGGCGAGGAAACCGCCGGCGACGCTGATCCACATGGTCGGCACAATGCCAATCGCCCCGCCGAGGTAGCCGGCCAGCAGCGCCCCGATCGGCATGATGCCCCAGACCAGGAACCGGATGGAGGCGTTCATCCGGCCCAGCAAACGTGGCGGACAGACGCGCTGGCGCATGCTCACCTGCATGATGTTGTACGCCAGGACGCTGAAGGAGAACCCAAACTCGGCAGCAATCAGGATGGTCAGCGCCAGCCAGTCACTGCCGGCAAGCGCGCTCAACGGGATCAAAACACCGAAGGCTGCACCAACCAATGCGGCAAGGGGGATCACCGTTCCTTCCCCGATCCGTCTGGCGATCCACGGTGTCGCGACCGCGCCCAAAAGCCCTCCGGCGGAACCTACCGACATGGCGATTCCCAGCCCGGCCGCGCCGAGGTCCAGTTCCCGGAGCACCAGAATGGGCAGGAGCGTGAAGGTCAGTATCGAGAAGAAGTTGGTTGCTGCCGTGCAGGCCACGATCCTGTTAATCAGCGGATGCTTCCAGACGAAGCGCAGCCCTTCAGCAATCTCCGTCCTCAGCGGCCGCCGGTCTTCTATGCGGTGCGGTTCTTCGTGATCCCGCGTCCGCCACAGGAAGATGGCCGACCAGAGGTAGCCGAGGGATTCGAACACGAACAGCAACGGCACGCTGATTATCTGCAGCAGGCCGCCGCCGAGCGCCGGACCGCCCATCCGTGCCAGCTGGGCGGTTGATTCCAGCTTGGAGTTTGCGTCCGGAACCTGCTCGCGGCGGACCAGGATAGGAACGATGCTTTGGTAGGAGACGTCGAAGAACACGGTCGCGATGCCGACGACGCCGGCCACAATGTAAAGGTGCCAGATAACCAGGACGTCCGCCCACCACAGCAATGGAACGGCGCTCATCGCCAGTACCCGCAGCAGGTCGGCCGCGATCATCACCCGGCGCTTGATCCAGCGGTCCACCCACGCCCCCGCGGGCAGCCCCACCAACAGGAACGCCGCCGTCGCACTCGCATTCAATGCTCCGACCTGGAATGCGGACGCCCCGAGCAGGCTCACCGCCAGCACCGGGAAGGCCAGCTGGCCCAGTTGCGCGCCGAGCTGGCTGATCGTCTGTGCCGACCAGAAATTCAGGAAGTTCCGGTCCCGCAGGAGCGAGGGCGGCGCCTCGACCGCGTCGGTTGTCATGCGGCTTAGTCTCACCGAGCGATTGGTTTCTGTCAATCACAACGCGCTGGTGACGTACAATTTCGGTATGCCTACCGATGAGGATCTTCTGGCCAAGGGCCGCGCGCTCAGTTCCCCCGTCCGGCTGAGAATCCTGCGGCTCTGCCTGCATCAATCGCGCACGAACAAGGAAATCGCCGAGAAGCTGGAGCTGAATCCCGCAACCGCCCTGCACCATGTTCGGACCCTGCTCGGTACCGGCTTCCTCGAGGCCGAGGAACAACGCAAAGGCAACCGCGGCGCCAAGGAGGTGCCTTACCGGGCCACCGGACTTTCCTGGGGGACCCCAGTCGAAAATGTCGCTCCGGTGCTGGTCGAAACATTCCTGCAGGAGATTGACGGACTGGCCCCCTCGGAAATCGAGGTCGCCCGGCTCGGCCTGAAACTGAACGACGAGCACCGCAGGGAAATGATGGACCGGATCCAGGCGCTGCTTCAGGAGTACGCGCAAATCCCTGCCGACGCAGACGGTATCCCCACCTCGATCATGCTCGCGCACCACCGCGACCGCTCCGCCGAATAAGGCGCACCGGCCAGATGAATGACGACGGCAGGAACGACGACGTCCCCAAAGATGACGACGACGGCTCGCGTGGCGGTTGGACCGATGTCCCGCCCGACCCCTCCCCCAGGATCATTCCCGGCACGGAGGGCGACACCAGCGGCGTTCGCCACCGTCTGGAACTTCAGGCACACCTCGCCACCAGCTTGAGGGATGCCGCCAGGGCCCGCAGGCAGGACCGCGATGTATCAGTAATTTCAATCACGGCGGCAAAGGGCCAGGTCCGTTTCACCGACGCTGCCGGCAGTACGCGGGTGGAAACCTGGATCCAGGATGAGTCAGGATGGCGTCCGGAAGCCTGAGGCTTTCAATGACCGGAGGCAGACAACCGCGGCCACGATGGTCGCTACCGCTATACCAACTATCCAGATAATTCCGGCCACCGCGACAGGCAGCACAATTCCCTGGGCGAAGTCGGCGACGATAATCCTGGAGCCAGTGGAGACCAGGCCCACAAGGACGTAAGTGACGATGCCTGTCAGAACGGTCATCCAGACGTTCCGGGCCCAGAGGCCGGCGACGGTCGCGACGCAGCCGACCAAAAGCAGAGCAGCCAAGGCGCCCCACGGTAGCGCGACCCACGGAAGATACAGGATCTGTCCGTGCAGGGCGGTCCCGAAAACAGTGGCGATCAGGGCCGCAATCAGCGAACCACCGATCCCGGCAAGAGTCGAAGGCTTGTTGTTCAGGCTCCGCTTCGCCGGTTTCCCGTCCACGGTGTGCGACGACAGCACGTTTGTTGATTCCATCGGTTTCCCGTCCGCCGGCCCGGTTCCGCCCCGGATCAACGACCTGTCTTCAAGCAGGAAAATCTCCGCCGCCAGCAGAGGTTGCCAGATCCCGTTCGAGAGCGCGAATTGTCCATCATCAATGACAATCTGCGTCTGATGCGCACGCATGGCGGCGCGCTTACGTTCAAGATCCCCGCTGATGGTCACCTGCGGGCGCCGGCCAGCCGGCGTCGCACCTTCCCAATCGCTGTGGATCGAATAGACCCAGGGGACGCTCCAACGATCCGCTGCGGCTGTCAACGCAGTATGGGTCAGATCGTGGGTGCGGATATGGTCGGGATGGCCGTAACCACCGTCGTCGTCATAGGTAATGACGGCGTGCGGCTGGAAGGTGCTGATCAGGTGAGCGGCGTTGGCCGCCGCAGAATCCAGGTCCGCCGCAACGAAGGCACCCGGATCGATGCTTTCCCCGGCTTCAGCCCGGCCGGATTCGCCCCATACCATACCCGAATCGCGGTACCGCACCGGTGGCGGGCCAACTGCCAGCGCATCGCCGTTTCCGAGGAACACCTGGCGGGATATACCGAGCGCCGCGACCGCCTCGGCCAGTTCAGCGGTGCGGAGTTCCGCGAGAGCCTCACCGTTGTCGCGGCAGGCCGGATTACCAGCCTCGAGATGGCGAAGCTCTTCCGGAATGACCTCGCCCATTTCCCCGCGCGTGCACGTCAACAGGACGACGTCGGCACCTGCGGCCGCGTAGCCAGCCATCGTCGCCCCGGTGGCGATTGATTCGTCGTCGGGATGGGCGTGGACGAACAGCATCCGCGGCCGTTCGCCCGGGAAATGCCGGGCGAACGAAGGCAGCAACCCGGTTTGTGCGTCGGTCTGGCCGGCTTCCGGGTGTCTACTCATACGGTCATTATGCCTTGGCGCGGCCTCGAGCCACGCGCAGGCGCTCGTTGGCGTTGAGCGTGACCTTACGGATACGGATCGACTCAGGCGTGACCTCGACGCACTCGTCTTCGCGGGCGAATTCGAGCGATTCCTCCAGCGTGAGTTTGCGCGGCGGGGTCAGGTTCTCGAAGGAATCCGAGGAAGCGGCACGCATATTGGTGAGCTTCTTTTCCTTGGTGATGTTGATGTCCATGTCGTCCGCACGCGAGTTCTCGCCGACGATCTGGCCTTCGTAGACCTCGGAGGTCGGCTCGACAAAGAAGCTGCCGCGTTCCTGCAGGTTGATCATCGCAAATGGCGTGACCACACCTACCCGGTCGGCTACGAGCGAACCGTTGGTGCGGAACTCGATCGGACCGGCCCACGGCTCGAATCCTTCGGAGTACGAGAAGGCGATGCCAGCACCGCGGGTGTCGGTCATGAACTGAGTACGGAAACCGATCAGGCCACGGGCGGGGACGATGAACTCCATCCGGACCCAGCCGGTGCCGTGGTTGGCCATGCTGGTCATCCGGCCCTTGCGGGCGGCCAGCAGCTGAGTGATGGCGCCGAGGTACTCCTCGGGCGTGTCGATAGTCATGTGCTCCATCGGCTCGTGAATCTTGCCGTCGATGTTGCGGGTGACCACCTGCGGCTTGCCGACGGTGAGTTCGAAGCCTTCGCGCCGCATCTGCTCGACAAGGATGGCCAGCGCCAGCTCGCCGCGGCCCTGCACCTCCCAGGCGTCGGGACGCTCTGTCGGCAGAACTTTCAGTGAGACGTTACCGACCAGTTCCTTATCCAAGCGGTCCTTGACCTGCCGGGCAGTGACCTTTGCGCCCTTGACCTTGCCGGCCAACGGTGAGGTGTTGATGCCGATCGTCATCGAGATGGCCGGGTCGTCCACGGTGATCAGCGGCAGTGGCTGCGGGTTGTCGACGTCGGTCAGGGTCTCACCGATGGTGATGTCGGGGATACCGGCGACGGCGACAATGTCACCCGGTCCGGCCGATTCGGCGGGAACGCGGTCCAGCGCCTTGGTGGCGAGCAACTCGGTGATACGGACGTTCTTGAGCTGGCCGTCCTGACGCGCCCAGGCCACGGTCTGGCCCTTCTTCAAGGTGCCATTGCGGACGCGCAACAGAGCCAGGCGGCCGAGGAAGGGCGAAGCGTCAAGGTTCGTCACATGGGCCTGCAGGACGCCATTGGGATCGTAGCGCGGCGCCGGGATGTGGTCGATGATCGTCTTGAACAGCGGCTCGAGGTCCTTGTTCTCGGGAGCATTTCCATCGGCGGGCTGCTCCAGGGATGCTGCACCGACCTTGGCGGCGGCGTAGACAACAGGAACGTCGAGGACGGAGTCCAGATCCAGTTCCGGATAGTCCTCGGAGAGGTCACTGGCGAGGCCCAACAGCAGGTCCATGGACTCGCTGACGACTTCCTCGATCCGGGAGTCCGGGCGGTCGGTCTTATTGACCACGAGAATGACGGGGAGCTTGGCGGCGAGCGCCTTGCGGAGTACGAAGCGCGTCTGCGGCAGCGGACCTTCGGAGGCGTCGACCAGCAGTACAACGCCGTCGACCATGGACAATCCGCGCTCCACTTCGCCACCGAAGTCGGCGTGGCCGGGGGTGTCGATCACATTGATCGTGACTTTTTCCTCGTCGGAGGCTGGCCCGCTGTAGGTGACGGTAGTGTTCTTCGCCAGAATAGTGATGCCTTTTTCGCGCTCAAGGTCGCCGGTGTCCATCACGCGGTCCGCAACTTCTCCGTGTTCAGCGAAGGAGTGCGTTTGCTTTAACATGGCATCGACCAGAGTGGTCTTACCGTGGTCAACGTGTGCAACGATGGCGACGTTGCGAAGATCGCTGCGCAGCGCCGTCATTGCGGAGTTGTCGACTGTAGTTTCAGACATGCGTAAAAGACTCAATTCAATGTGGTGGGGCGTGCCCTGTTTCCGGGCAGACATTCCATTTTAGCCGCCAGCGGGTCTATCACCTAACTAAGCGGACTGAAGATCCTTGATGTAGTCCTTCCAAAACGTCCGCCAGTGTTCGATTTGTTCGGTCGATTCAAGCCGCTCGTGTTGGATGCTGAGCGCCGCTTTGCCCTCGGATTTTTGGTGGATGTTCACATTCACCCGGGATCCGTCGGTCAGTCCACACCGCCAGTAGCGCCACTTCTCCGTGGAGTTCATATCCGGTCCACGGCTGATATCTATTGCCGAAAACGATTCCGCACCTTCCACATGCTCCTGCCACTTCTGCAAGGCCTCGTCCATAGTGCCGTTTAGAGTCCTGCTGACGGAGACGCTGAATTCCCCGTTGCAGTCCTGACCGGGAATCCGCCGGCCGGTCATCTGCTCATATGCCACTGTCACGGACTGCGCCCACCAGCCCGTCACAATGCCGTCGTCGTTCAGTTTCCGGGCGATCTCCTTGTGCGTAAGCCGGTCAGCACCAATAGTGGCGAGATACTCCTCGATTTCGGTCCATTTCCTGCCGGTGCCGTTCTCCAGCGCTTCAACATTCATTGTTCGGACCATGTCCGGGCTCCTTCGTCGTCAATGCACCTATTAAATCAGAACGCCCTGTCCGGGATTCGGTCCGGACAGGGCGTTCTGGCATCCTCAGCGGGTCCCTCTGGACCACTGGGTTCTCGTCTATCCGCGTTAGTCTCCCGCCGCGAGCAGCTGAGTACGCAGTTCGCGCCGCTCGCGCTGTTTCTCCGGATTCGGCAACGGGACCGCCGCCAACAGACGCTGCGTATAGGGATCCTGCGGGTTGCGCAGGATCTGGTCGCGTGTTCCTTGTTCGACGATGCGGCCGCGGCGCATGACGCAGATGCGGTCAGACATCAGGTCGACGACGGCAAGGTCGTGGGTAACGAACAGGCAGGCGAAGCCGAGTTCCTGCTGCAGACCCTTCAACAAGTCGAGAACAGTCGCCTGCACCGAAACATCCAAGGCCGACGTCGGCTCATCCGCCACCAGCAGCTTCGGCTCCAGTGACAGCGCCCTCGCGATACCAACACGCTGCTTCTGGCCGCCCGAGAGCTCATGCGGATACCGGTTCCGGTAGGACCGCGGAAGCTCCACCTGGTCCAGCAGCGTCTCGATTTTCTTTTGCAGCTCAGCACCTTTGGCCACCTTGGCGAGGAACATCGGTTCGCCGATGCTCTCCCCCAATGGGAGCCGCGGGTTCAGGGACGATGAGGGATCCTGGAAAACCATGCCGACGTTCCGGCGCAGCGCAAACAGCTGCTTCCGTTTCGCGTGGGAAATTTCCTGTCCCGTCACCCTGAGCGAACCTTCTGCGACCGGCAGGAGCCCGACGGCGGCGCGGCCGATAGTCGTCTTGCCCGACCCGGATTCGCCGACCAGGCCGAGTACCTCGCCCGGGTAGATAGACAGGTTGGCACCCTCCACAGCACGGAAGGCGGGAACCCGGCCCTGCTTCGGATACTCGATGGCAACATCTTTCAGTTCCAGCACCGGATCACCCTGCCCCTGGGTGGTATGGGCCTGCCATTCCTCCAGCTGCTTCTGGTTCTCGCGTTCGCGGCGCTCCAGCTCCTCGTGGTCGACGCCTTTCAGCTCCGCATGGGTCGCCGCGGCCAGTGCAGCCGTAACGTCGATTTCCCCGCCTTCGGCCGTTTGGCCCAGGTGCGGAACCGCGGCCAGAAGCTGCTGCGTGTATTCGTGCTGGGGATTATGGAAGATCTTCTCGGCCGGCCCGGACTCTACAATCCTGCCCTTGCGCATGACGGCAATCTTGTCCGAAAGGTCGGCCACAACTCCCATGTCGTGCGTAATCAGCACGATGGCACTGTCGAGCTTGTTCCGCAGGTTTCGCATCAAGTCCAGGATTTCCGCCTGAACAGTGACATCCAGCGCCGTAGTCGGCTCGTCCGCGATCAGCAGTTTCGGATCACATGACAATGACTGAGCGATCATGGCACGTTGACGCTGACCGCCGGAGAGCTGGTGCGGATAGGATTTGAAGGCCTTTTCGGGATCCGGCAGTTCCACCAGCTCCAACATCTTCAACGCGCGTTCTTTTGCTTGGTCCGGTGAAATGGCGTTGTGCAGCCGAAGTGTTTCCACAATCTGGAAGCCGACCGTGTAGACGGGGTTCATCGCCGTCATCGGCTCCTGGAAAATCACGGCAACGTCGCTGCCTCGGATCTGCCGGAGCTTATTGCCGCTGAGCCCCAGGATCTCCCTGCCGTTCAGCTTAACGCTGCCCGTTGTCCGGCTGTTGTCCGGCAGAAGGCCCAACAGTGCCATGGAACTGGCGCTCTTGCCCGAACCGGATTCGCCGACAATCGCCAGTACCTCACCGGCCCTGACGTTGTAATTCAGGTCAATGGCCGCAGGCACCCACTCTTTGTCAACGCCATAGTCGACACTCAGGTTCGTTACCTCCAGTACCGGCGTCCTGTCCTCGTCCCGGCCTGGTTCTTCTGAATCCGAAATTTCGATGATGCCATCGGTCATGACTTATTTTCCTTCCGACCGGACATGCGGACCTCTTTGATTGGTGAACTGGTCCGGAATCCTGAAACTATCTGTGTATGGAGTCTTCGAAAAGTGCAAGTGACACTATCGTGTTCAAACCGCGCACCGCTAAGTGGTTCGCCGGCATCACTTGGACACTGCTGGCCATTGGCCTTGTAGCCGCCGTCGTGGTCAATGGCGTGGACGGACTCCTGACTGCCTGGCCCTTGCTCGCCTTGGCATACTTCGGCTGGTGGGTCTTCTGGTACCCCTCGGTACAGATTGACGACGACGCCGTCACCGTCCATAACCTGATGCGCAGTATCACCGTGCCGTGGAGCGCCTTGATCAACGTGGACACCAAGTTTGCCTTGACCCTCATAACAACCCGCGGACGCTACACCGCCTGGGCGGCCCCAGCACCGGGCGTCTGGGGAACGCACAGAGGAAAACCTGAACATGTCCAGGGGCTGCCGGCAACCACCTATGGCGCCGCAGAGTCGATACGGCCAGGAGACTTGCGGAATACCGATTCGGGCACCGCCGCTTTTTATGTCCGCAGCCGGTGGGCGATGCTCGCTGAAACGGGGCGGCTCGACGTCGACGCTACGGAAACGATTCCGGTGATCAAGTCGATCCATTGGATCCATATCGGTTGCGCGTCCCTGCTCATCGCCAGCTGCTTCCTGGCGTTCGCCTCGGTTTGAGAGCCGCACCTTAGGCTCCTCCGCCACGGTGCGCGGCCGATGTATCGGTCGTGTCCTTGGCCTTCTTGGCGTTGAATTTCTTCTGGCGGGGATCGAAGGCATCCCGGAGTCCATCACCGATGAAGTTGATGGTCAAACAAATCCCGACGATGAAGAGCCCGGGCCACCAGAAGAGCCATGGCCGGGTTGTGAACGCCTGCTGGTTATCACTGATCAACTTCCCGAGTGAAACATCCGGTGACTGCACGCCCAACCCAAGGTAAGACAACGCGGTCTCCAACAAGATCGCTGAAGCCATCACCAGCGTTGTGTTGACGATAATGACGCCTACTGCATTAGGCAGGATGTGCTTGAAGATGATTCGGGTATCTGATGCTCCGGCAATCCGGGCAGCATCCACAAATTCGCGTTCGCGTAAGCTGAGGAATTCTCCACGGACAAGTCGCGCGAGCCCAGTCCAGATGACCAGTCCGACAAACACGCCCAACAGGACTACTCCTGCGCTGCCGCCGAAGAGGGTGTCGACAATGCCGCCCCCACTGGTTATCTGGGCGCCGATACTGCCCAGTACCGCTGCAAGAATGACCAGCGGAATGACGATAATCGTGTCGGTCAGTCGCATCAGGACGGCCTCGACCCAGCCACGGAAGTACCCGGAGACTCCGCCGATGATCACTCCCAAGATCCCACCGAGGAATCCGATGATGAACATAATGATCAATGACAGCTGCGCACCGCGCATGGTCATGGCAAAATAATCCCGGCCAATGCGGTCCTGGCCAAAGGGATGATCGCCGAAGGCGAAGGGAAACTCCCACGTCGGCTCACCCCGGCCCTGCAGAGGCGGCGTCTGAATATAGTTGTACTGGTACCAGCCTGGAATGCCTGCATAGCCGATGGAGGTGAAGGCCAGTATCACGATGCCCGCAAAAACGACCATGCTGATGACTGCGGCAGTATGTCCGAAGAAGCGCTTGCGGACCAGCTGGCCCTGGCTTAGGCCCTGAGCTCCGGGATCTGTCGTTCCTGGATTTGTATTCTCTGTTGACGTACTCATGCTTTCACCCTTACTCGTGGATCCAACACGGAATAGACGAGGTCAGCCACTAAGTTGAAGACCAGCGCCAGAATTCCGGTGATCAGGAAGACACCCATCACGGGGTTGGGGTCGCTGGCGTTCAATGCCTGGATAAACAGCTGTCCCATACCGCTGAAGGCGAAGACGGACTCGGTGATAATTGCTCCACCGATGAGTGCACCAATATCAAAGGCAACCAGTGTCGCCAATGGAATCAATGCATTTCGGAATGCGTGGCGCATCACTACGGTGCGTTCGGTCAGACCCTTCGCCCTGGCTGTGCGGATGTAGTCCTGATTCATGATTTCCAGCATGGAAGCCCTGGAATATCGACTGTAGCTCGCCAACGAAATCAGCATGAGAGCAATTGTTGGCAACAGCAGGTGGGTATAGGTGTCCAAGCCCGCGATCCAGAAGTTGCCTTCCAGGTTCGGCGTGGAGGAGCCGATGGTGGCAATAGGACGCCCTCTGATGCGGCTGTTATTGAAGTACTCCGGCCAAGCCTGCATGAACCGGTCGAGGAGAATGACAAAGCCCATCAGGAAGGCCGTCAGGCCGGCGGCATTCATACTCTGCCTGCGGTCGTACCCTCCCATGAGGAACCCGACGATGGCGCCTACGAGCACGGCGGCGATGGCCAGCAGGAATATCATCAATGGCGTTGCCAGGTCGAGCAGCGGCTGAATGGCGAAATACGCCACCAGTCCAAGTCCGACTGTGATCAAAGCTGAGTACAGCGCTTTCCGGTTCCTCAATCCCGAGGTCAGCATCGTGACGCCATAGGCGGCGGCGACGCCTAGAATGGCCACCCCAACGGCGCCGAACCCAGGAGTCAGGAACCAACCTGTCGCGTCCAAAAACCAGACGAGGCCGGCAGAGATAGCAAATCCCATCGCGGCTCCAACGAACTTACGTTTCACACTTCCATTCGCTATGAGATAACAAGTGAAAGCGCCGACCAGACCGATAATAATGACGGACGAAACGGTGATATTTGGTTCATTTAGGAAGTTATTAAAGCCGATGGCTCCATATTCTTTCAACAACACGGCAACCCAGAAAATCGGCAACGAGAAAAACAGGAATGCCATGAAAGTGACACCGTAGTCAAGTCCGCTGTACTGCCGAAGGGCGGTGATAATGCCAAGTGCAATTCCGATGAGGACAGCGAGTACCGTGGCCGCGGTTACCAGAAGGATGGTCTGGCCCATAGCCCGCGCCAACAGGGTTGTGACGGCGATGCCCTCGACGCTCTGACCCAGGTCACAGGTGGCGGCGAACGGCACGAGGCATCCGGCCGCTCCACCGAGCCATTCAAAGTAGCGAAGCGGGGCCGGGACATTAAGATCCAGCAGCTGGATGCGCTGCTGTATGAGTTGTTCCTTGTTAGGAAGATTGCTCTGTCGGAACTGCGCCAAAGGATCGCCTGACGCCGCTGTCAGAAGATACACGATGAACGATGCTGCCAACAGGATGAGTACGGCGGTTACTAACCGCCGGACAATGTAGGTCACCATAGTGTTAAAAACCTCAATGTTAAGGTTCCGGGATATCACCCGGCGTTGTCGCAAAAAGTGTAATGCACCTAACGTTCAGTGGAAATTTGGGATCTCCCAATCACTGAATTTATGCAAAGAAATAGAATTAGTTTCCGGACACTAGAAAGCGCTGGGACCACGTATCGCGGTCCCAGCGCCTCCAGCTGACCAGGACTAGAACGTCACAGGATTTGTCTCACTTCGGATTACTCCTTGATGGACCATTCCCAGAAGTTCCAGAAGACACCGGTCTGGTTCGACATGTATTCGAATCCTCCGATCCGCTCGTCAGCCGCCTGTATTCCAGGACCCTGGAAGAGCGGAAGACCATAGCCGGTTTCGAAGAGCTTCGTGTCAACGATGATCTGCAGCTCCTGCTGGCGCTCCGGATCGATCGTTACGATGAGCTCATCCATTGCCTTCTGTGCTTCCTCATTGCAGAAGCCGCTGAAGTTGGACGCTGAGTCACAGCCATAGAGCTGCGGCACACCGCTGACCCCTACCCCTTCACTAATCCAGCCGAAGATGGTGGCGTCATAGGTTCCGTTACCAAGGGCTGCGCCCCACTCTGCGTTCGGCAGACCGCCGTCGACCACCTTGAAGCCGGCCTGTTCGGCACTTTCAGCGATCAGGGTGTAGGCGTCAACCCGGTTCGGGTTATCAGCGTTGTACATGATCCGGACCGTCGGAGTTTTACCGTCGAGCAGTTCCTTGGCTTTCTCAATGTCGACCTGCTGCCAGTCCTCAGAGCCGTTGACAGGGACAGCAGCTTCGTAGCCATCGGTTCCCATATCAAAGATGTGCGAGTCACGCGGAGCAGCGTCAGGGTTGATCTGCTTCACTGTTGCATCGACGATCGCGTCACGCGGGATCGTGTTCATGAATGCCTTGCGGACATCGACATCCTTGAAAACGCCTGAGTAGTTCAGGTCAATGTGGTCGAAGGAGAGCTGGTTACCAGTTAGCATCTGGATACCGTTCATTGCTTCCAGCGACTGGAGAGTATCTGCGGACGGCTGCGGCGCGATGATGTCGACCTCACCGTTCTGCAGCGCCTGGACCTGGGCCGGTGCCTCCGGAATGTAACGGACAACGATTTCGTCCACCTTCGGCTCAGGGCCCCAAGTGTATTCCTCGTTGCGAACCAGCGTCATCGACTGATCGGCCACCATGCTGTCAGTAACAAAGGGACCGCTGGAGAGATAGAGTCCCGGGTTGGAAGGCAGGGATGTGGTGTCGAAGGCTGTGTTCCAGTACTCGGCAACCTTTTTCAGCTCTGGCCGCTCCTGCGGATTTTCCGGATCGCCTTCAGGGGCGCTCATAATGAGATCCGCCAGCGCCTGCTCGTCAGCGAGGCCAGCGCCTTCGGCTACAACGTGGGCAGGAAGTCCGACGTCGTAAGCAATCTCCCAGTCAGCGTACGGCTTTGAGTACGTCATCGTGATGGAACGGCCATCGTCACCAATTTCCGGCACATCCGTCAGGCCTAGTCCGGTGGTGGTCCCGGCATAGGCGAAGTAAGTGTTGCCCGAAGTAACATCACCAGCATCGTTGGTGGTGGCGTCATCGAAATGTCCGGACTGGACAGCCCAGGCTAGCAGCAGGTCTCCGGCGTCGATGGGATTTCCGTCGGACCACTTGACGTCGTCATTAATGGTGTATTTGACGGTCAATGGATCATCGGAAAGCTTCTCGTAGCTGCCGAATCCTTCTCTCGGCACCACTTTCAAGTCATTCGTGATGTAGTTGAAGCTACCATGCGTCATGTACCAAATTTTGCCGTTGATATCGACGTTGCCGGTAGCGCTGTTGGCATTAAACGATGAAAAGCCATTTACCTCGGCGACAGTTATTGCGCCGCCCCCTGATGCCTGGGTCGAGCCACCAGTGCCGTCACCTTCGCCGCCACCCTCGGTGCTGGCGCAGGCGCTCAGTGCGAGTGCCGCGATAGCCGCTGCCCCCACTACTTTGGAAGTACGTCCGAAACGCATTCCGCCTCCTATTTATTGGTGTGGATGTAGCTCAACGCTATTCCGCGATGAACCGACAGCCCCTACCCGAACGGCAAGTGGCCTGTCTCACATTCAATGAGCCTAAACCAAAATCATCGTCCACACGTTTGTAATGGTGACTCCCCGCGTGGTTGTTATCGAGATGCAACCTAATATGCCTATCAGGCACCGTGCCCGTTATCTGGTTTCGCTCGAAACTGCCCAGGACGCCGCTGCCACTACGGATGCTGCCGCGGCTATGGAGCGATAGGACCGAGCCAGATCGTCGAGCCCTGAATGGGCGTTAAGCCCGCTCGGGTTAGGCGCCACATGAAGTTCCACGCCCTCCCAAGGACTCTCCTGCCGCCCCAAGGAAGCCTTCGGCTGTTCGAAGGCCACCCGGAAAGCGGTGATTCCCAATACCGCCACCACGGCAGGCCGGCGGTTCTCGACGAGCGCAGAAAGCCTTGCGGCACCACTGCGGAGTTCGTCTTTGGTCAATTCATCGGCCCGGGCTGTCGCGCGGGGGCAGATATTACTGATGCCAATCCCGTGATCCACCAACTGGGCGATGTCTGCCCGGGTGTAACCGGCAGAGGGATTTATTTGGAAGTCGGTTATGCCCGCGCGGTACAAAGCGGGGTAGAACCGGTTGCCCGGACGGGCGAAATGCGCTCCCGTTGCCGCCGTCCAAAGCCCGGGATTAATACCGATGAACAGCAGCCGCAAGCCAGCAGGCAAGAGATCCGGAACGGTCTTGTCACGGAACGACTCAAGTTCAGTGCGGCTGAAGCCCATGCTGTGATCGTATCCAGATATCGACCCATCCGTGCAGTTCTGAGACGATAAGACGCATGCCATATACACTCCATCTCGCCGGTGATGAAGCCGCCGACCGTCTGCTTGCTGAAAACCCCTTCGCCCTGCTCGTCGGAATGCTGCTGGATCAGCAGATTCCGATGGAGGTTGCATTCTCCGGACCGGTCAAGATCAAGGAACGGCTCGGGGACGTCGATCCGGGACAGATCGCGGCAATGGACCCCGATGAACTGATCGCAGTCTTCGCGGAGAAACCTGCCGTGCACCGTTTTCCCTCGTCGATGGCCAAGCGTGTCCAAAACCTCGCCGGGAGCATTGCCGCTGACTACGAGGGCGATACGACAAAGCTGTGGACCGAGGGCGACCCGGACGGCAAGCAAATACTTACCAGGCTCAAGGCGCTGCCTGGCTTCGGCGACCAGAAGGCGAAGATCTTCCTGGCCCTGCTCGGTAAACAACTTGATCTTGATGCAGCCGGTTGGCGGGAAGCAGCCGGAACGTACGGGAACGACGACGTGCACATGTCGATTGCCGATGTCACCGATGATGAGAGCTTGTTGAAGGTGCGTACTTACAAGAAGGAACAGAAGGCAAAGGCGAAAGCGGACACCAGCGGCTAATCGCCGTGGCTACATCCACTTGACCCCGTCGACTTCGAACTCCTTGAGCCTGTACTGGATCATCCTGCCGAGGAGTTCGGAGGGCACGGGCTCTGTGTATAGCAACTGGACCGAGCCCTTGCCCGTCTTGAAGGCCGTTAGTTCATTGGCGAAAGCTTCGCGGGTGCTTGGGGTGAACACGAAATTCGCATGGCGCTTATGGCCGCTGAAAACGAAGAGGATCGACTCCAGGGAATAGGCCGGGCTCCCCCATTTAAGTCCTTCGACCGCATTGCGAGCGCCGGCGCGGCTAATCTCACGCAACTGCCGCAGCAGTGCCTGTGCGGTACCGGGGAACGCATCGAGATACTCGTCGACCGTCGAGGGTTTGTCCACCATGCGGCCAGTTTGCCACCGGCGGCGGAAAAGAGCCATGGCCGAACCAGCGGGCCTCAGCCTTCGGCGTCGAGATACACCCAACGGCCGGCGCGGCGGGTAAAGCGCGACCGCTCTTGCAGTTGCCCCACTTCTCCGTCCTGCATCTCATACCGGGCGACGAACTCAACCACACCCTCGAGGTCGTCGCCCCCTCCAGCGACAACATCGATGATCTGCAGCCCCGTCCAGCGCATCTTTCCATCTCCGCCTGCCTCGGCCGGGCGGGTGCGCGGATGCCAGGTACGGAAGAGATGATCGTCATCACCGACGGCGAAAGCGACGTACCGCGAGCGCATCAGATTCTCGGCGGTATCAGCAGGTGAACCTTCGAGGATCGGTCCGCAACAAGCACCGAACCTGCCCCTGCCGCATGGACACGGGTCAGACGACGACGGCCGCCGCGGCACTCCCCCGGCAGCGGCAAAGGCACCGCCGGCCACGGCTCTGAAGTAGGAATCGCCTTCGTGCACCGTCAGCTGTCCCCCGCTTTGAGGAAGTTTCGCAGCACGGACACGAATACCTCCGGCTGTTCTGAATGAACCCAGTGACTGGCATCCTTGATGGTGATCTGTGCAGTCCGGGGAAACAATTCACGCATGACCGGCGCATGCTCGGGCTTGATATATGGGGACTTTTGCCCGGCCACCCAGAGCACCGGATGTTCGAACGGGTCGGCGTTGAGCGTGGGAAAACCTCCGATGGCGGGAAGCTCATCCCGGAGCAGTTCGAGGTTGGCCTGCCAGCGGAAGCCGTCGTCGCTGCTCCGGAGGTTCTGCAGCAGAAACCCACGTACCGTTCGCTGTGGGATGGCTTCGGCAAGTGCTTCGTCCGCATCTTTGCGACGCGACAGGTTCTCGAGCCGGAGCGATGCCAGACTGTTCAGCAGGTGTTCGAACTCTCCCATCGATCCACCTGATACCGGCGAGATGTCCACGACGACCAGGCGCTCGACCAACTCCGGGTGCCGCAGGGCCACCACCATGGCGACTTTGCCGCCCATGGAGTGCCCGACAAGATGCACTGGTTCCTGCGCGGCAATTCCGCTACGCAACTTCCCGGCGATCAGATCTGCCAGTTCAATATAGTCGAAGCTGTCGGTCCAGTCAGATTTCCCGTGGTTGGGAAGATCGACCAGCAAGGAGCGGAAATCGGGCTGCAACGCTTTAGCGATCTGGGTAAAGTTCTTCCCTTGTCCGAAGAGTCCGTGCAGGAAAGCCACCGGAGAGCCAGACTCCCCCACTTCAGTAGTGTTGATCGAGAAAGCGGCAGCCACCCTCCCAGCCTACACATGAGGATTCGCACTACTGCCATCTCAACACCGTTGACCTGAATTCACCGTTACGTCAGTCGCGCAACTCGAACTTAACGTCGATGGTTGGGTCAATGCTCCTGATGATGCCCATGTAAAAGGCCTTCGCTTGATCTCTCAAAACCACGTCATTGGCATCGATGTACTGATCTTTCGCATCATCATCGAGAATGTCGTTTATCATTTCGACAGGATCGATTTTCGGAGTCATCCAGCTCAGGGCGCCGTTGTTCTCGGTGGCTAATTCGAAGTGTGGGTCGTCGTGCCCAATAAAAATAAACTCCGGGATGGAAACGAGATACTTGCCTTCCCCGGTCTGCGTGATTCGCACATCTTTGCCGTCGATACCCAGCTTGGCATGGAAGCTATATTGCATGAATGATGCTCTCCCGCTTCCGGGAACCTCCAGTCCGAGGAAGCGCTGCCCTGACCGCTCTTCCTCTTGTATGCCCTGAATACCCAAACTTACGAGTACGACCTGCTCCTGGCGGGTTATCGAGTTAATGACTTGGGTATTGCGGGTCTCGGACGCTGCACCCGAGGCAAAGATGCTGAACGCCGCGGGCGTCGCCCCAATTGCGGCCACTGCAACAAGGCCGATGATTATCGGCAAAATCAGCCACAGGGGCACTTTTTTTGAGAAGAACGGCATTATCGAGGTTTCCCCACTACTCTCGTCGGATTTGTCCGTTGTTCTGGAGCAACGGTATTTTAGGCGCACATCACAGGCCAGCGGCTATGCGATAGCTAATTTAATGTTGGCGGTCCGGCCTGTTTGAAGTGAAACAGAACCGGTAATCTCGCTCAGGAGGCGAGATAGTGACTATTGCTCAGTAAGAATCCCAGCGTGCTTTTCACCGGCGACATCTTGGATATGAGAACTGTCCGCTTCTGATTGTTGCTTCTTCTTCGACCTGAACAAACCCGATACGTTAGACCCCACGCTGCCGGCTGTTCCAGCAATCGCACCACCTAAGTTTTTGGCCTTCGAACGGCCCTCTGCCGCGTCACGAACGCCCTCGCCAAGGATATGGCTTGAGCGGAACTTGTCCGCAGCTCGAGATGCAGTTCCCTTGATCGTCGAGCCAACATCCTCGAATGTATCTGCAAGGGCTTTCGTCTTACTGGGCGCCATTTCATCAGCAAGGTCCACGGCTGCCAGATAGGCCTCCGCATCGACATTCGGAGGGGGCAGTACTCTCAGATGCGTCATCAGCCTTCTCGACTGAATACTGAGAGTGACGAAAGTGAGGCCTCCCGAAACCACTCCCCCTACCAACGGAACTATTTTGCTCACCGTCTTGGCAAAGCTCTGCTTAGTTACCTGCACTCCGATGATCCGCAGTGTCTCCTTCAAGACGGGATACCACGCAGTTTTAGTCAGGGCCACACCCGCGATCTTTTTTTGCACGGCAGGACGGGCAACCTGAAGGGCAAAAAGTCCAAGCGAGGACGACGCGCCGCCGACACCCATCATTACGCCAAGGAACACTGCAAGCTTGCCCAAGGTTTCGTCATCTATGTCTTCGAGATCATCGAGGAACGACTGCCAGCCATAAACGTAGGCGATTTTCTGCATCACCCGGAAGGCGTGAACGTAGAACTGAGTAATGTCTGCAGGCACTGTTCCGATCATTGCAAAGCCGCCAGGTAAACCAGCAGCAAATGACAGAGCTGTGGATTTTCCAGTCTCAAAATCAATGGCGCTTTCGGCGATTTCATCAAGCGTGACTGGTGAAATCCCTGCCACCGCAGGGTTCTCGCTTACCGCCCTGTCGATCTCTGCGGCCCCGATACCTCTTTTGTGAAGTTCCGCCTTGAGGAATTGCGCTCTGTCAATGCGCACGCCACGTAGACGTATGATCTTTTTCAGGAATTCGACGGCGAACTGCTCTGCTTCTCTATTTTGTGCATCCATCATGGCGGTGATGCTTGGATTGGAGGCCTCGTCCCCGTGAAGACCTTCATCGTCCACCTCGACGGTGATTCCTAGCTCCTCTACCGCAACGGCTTCTACGCTCTTATCGTTCTCATCGCTCACAGTGCACGTCATTTCCCCCATGGTTCTGAAAAGTTATCTCTAGTCATAATGAGCTTGCTAAGCTCAGCGAATGCCGAGTTCGACACTCAAAGACGAGTTGCTGCCTCCCCGCTCACGCCTACTCTATATCGGTCCGATGAAGACGGGGACGACGGCGGTCCAAGCCGCTGCCAGGGATCAACGCCAAGCCTTGCTTGACCAGGGGGTGCGCTATCCTGGCACCAAACTTAACCACCGGTCCGAGCTGGGAGCGCTGTTGGGCTGGGGCACCATGACGGGCCGGCGAACCGGGCCATTGGGTCCCGACCGCCTGGATATGGACGGCGGCGGGATTCCGGACAGGATCGAGTGGGATAACCTCAAGGCAGAAATCGAGGCTGACAACAGCCGGCGGATACTGGTCAGCCACGAGTTCGTCAGCCAGGCCGACGACGCGGCGTGCCTGCGGATTCTCGACGAGCTGGGGAGTGGTAGGACCCACGTTGCGGTCACCTTGCGATCGCCGGCGGCAATTCTTCCATCTTTGTGGGCGCAGGGCCTCAAGGACGATGCCCAGACGGAGCCGCTCAATGACTGGCTCCGTCGCATTTATGACACCGCATCCGACCGGCCCATGCCCGCGCGGTTCCGGCGAGCCTACGATCAGGCCGAACTTGTAAGGCGGTGGGCGCGGCTGCTCGGGAAGGACAAGGTCACGGTTGTCGTCGTGGACCGAAGCCGGCCGACTGACCTGAGCGATACATTCGAGTCGTTGCTTGGCCTTCCCTCGGGAATGTTGGCCCGCGGCACTGACACGAACCGGTCATTCACCGCTGTTGAAGCCAACGTGATTCAACGGCTCAATCGAGAACTCGTCGATCACGGCGTAGGCTGGGGAAGCTTTAACGAGTTCGTGTGGCGAGGCGCCGCCAACCGCGGTTTCCTTCAGCGGACGGCGGTAGGCGATGAACCGCGCGTCGGACTCCCTGCCTGGGCGGCAGAAGCAGCCGTGAAGGATGGAAAACGCTTTGCCGAGGAAATTCGCGACAGCGGAGTTCGCATCGTTGGCGACCTTGATCAGCTTTCCGTCGCACCGCCGTCGGCTGATCATGTCGACAGCGATACGATCCCGGTCGACGTCGGCATCCGGGCGTTGACCGGAGTGATCCTCGCTGGAGCAAATACGCAACGCCGCGCCGCCAAGCGATCCGCCCAACGTAATGCAAAGATAAAACGGCTCAACCAGGTGACGGCAAAACTCGACAAGACGAATTGGCTACTCGAAGCCGAGAGAGTTAAGAACAAACGGCTCGGCACAGATCTCGCGAGAGTCAAACAAGAACTGTCCGATGAGAAAAAGCGGACGCTCTACCACCGCGTCCGAAAGCTTTCTCCCAAAGAACGACCCGACCAGACCGCAGCCGCTTATACCACCCGTGAACTCCTCGCCGCGCTGAAACGACGGATCAAGCACAAGCTTCGCACCGGCCAGTCCAAACCGCTGGAACCCCTTCCATGGCGAAGCATGTAAATACGCCGGAGCTTCGCGAGCTTGTCTCTATTCCGGCGGCCGGGGTGCTCGCATCGAGGGCGGTGCATTTTAGACGGTCACTGACAGTGATTCGGCCATCTCCCGAAGCCTGCGTGAATGGTTTCGGTCCGAAGAAACGTGACCCGTCGCCCGACCTGCCCTGTTCTATGGCCCGGGGATTTCGTCACCCCCTCAGAGCATCCGAACGTCCAGCTGGGAGTACCGATGAGTGCGACGGGGACCATGATCACATGCAGATGCACGAGGTAGCCGGCATCGCTGCGTCGGCGAAAAGCGCGCAATTCTCGAAAGCCCTCATGAACAATGCGTCCCGGGCTATCTTCGGATGCTCACGTCCTGCAGCTGAACTGACCCTCAGCGCATGCCCTCTGCAACGTCTCCAGCCTACGCTCGGCCAACCGGAAGCGAGCTTCGCCTGGCGGTAGATGCGCTCGCCAGCCGGATCCGATCCCGCAGCCGCTCGCCGAAGAGACCGTACGAGAGGTACTTTGAACAGTATGAACTCGTGGCGGTACGTGGCATCCCGAGTCCGCGATGCCACGTCTGGTGAGGAGATGTGGGAGATCCGCGAGCTTTACATGGAAGGAGAGGGCAAGTTCTCTTACACCGCGAACGCGGTTGCTCCTGCGGGCGGTTCTATCTCGGAGCTTCAGCGCGACCTCGACAACATGTTCAACGACGGTCGACTCCCGTACCTCGACCTCACTAGCGGCACCTCTCGACTGGTCGAGATGTTGTACTGAGCCGTAGCGTTTTCGAAGCGGCTCTTGAAGTCTTCGTCGGCCCTAGACGGCGCTCACTCCTCCATGCTTGGTGACTTGCGCCGCTTAGCAAGTACTCATGGCCGCGCATCGCGAGATTCGCCCCGACGCCGCACAGGCGGACACGGAATCAGCTCACTTCAGCGCGAGCATCTCCACCGGCTGCCCAGTAACCTCGGCGATCAGATCGAAATCCTTGTCCACCGCCAGCACCGTCAGCCCGGCCTTCTCCGCCGTTGCCGCAATCAGGAGATCCGGGATGGATGGCGCACGATGCTGGCCGCGATCGGCGAGCAGCATCTGCACTTCCCAGGCTCGGTCTTCCATAGCGGGAGTCAGATACTCGATCGGCATGAGCAAGAGCGGCGGCAGTCCGAATGCCTCACGTCCGGCATCTCCTGAGCGGACAGAGAAGCCGAACTCAAGCCTCGTTATTGTCGAGAGTCGAACGAGGCCGCGCTCGATACGCGCGTTCCACTCTTCTATATGCGCCGCTTGACCCGCTTGCATGCGCACATAGGCCGACTTGTCGACGAGCCAGTTCGTCACCGCCACGCGGCATCCATCACGGCAGGGTCAGCCAGGTCCCCGAACGCCGCGGCAGACCGACTCCAGTCATTCGCCGTGACCCTCGCCCCAGCCGGAGCGGACGACACTCCTTCAAGCCTGCGACGCAGGAACTCGTTGCGGGACAGGCCCAGCGCCGCCGCCTCGGCATCGATACGCTCGACGGCCGCATCGCTGAGTCCTCGAATCAGAACGTTGGTCATGACTACCTCCTCGCCATCGTGATATCACGATAGCACGTATACTGCACGTCGGAACCACAGCGGCGCGGGGCGCGAGTACACGTTAAAGCGGGACTCCACCGTGTTCCGGCACGGAGCAAAGTCTGGATCATCGACTCGCACCCGCGTAGAGTGCTGAGGTGTCTTACCCCCGCACGATCCCCCTGCTGCCTTGCGCCGACATCGACGAAATCGAACCTTTCTTCGCCGCCCTGGGCTTCCGCACCACCTACCGCCAACTTCGACCGAACCCGGCCCTCGGCCTCAACGGCCACGGGTTCGACCTGCAGTACTACGGACTGGACGGTCACACACCAGAGTCCTCCCACAGCTCCTGCCTCGTCATCGTCGACGACACGGGCCAGATCTGGGAGGAGTTCGCAGCAGGACTCCGCGAGGCGTACGGAAAACTGCCAATCAAGGGCTTCCCGCGGATCACACGGCCGCGGGCCCGCAAGAACGCCGACGGGCTGAGCGGATTCAGTCTCGTCGACCCGGCTGGCAACTGGCTTCGCTTCTTCCGCGGCGGGATCGCGGAAACCTCGCCTCCCGAGCACAGCCGGTTGGGCGAGGCCGTTCAGAACGCGGTCGTGCTCGCTGACAGCAAAGGGGACGTGGCTCAGGCCGTCAAGGTCCTCCAAGGTGCGATCAGGCGCGCATCCGCTGACGATCCGGCGCAAGGCGAAGCTCGAAACTTCATCGACGAGCTGACCGAGCGCTTGTCGGACGGCTGAGATCAGACCGGGACTCGCTCTGACGCTAAATCTAAACTCCACAACGTTACGTCGTGGAACAACCTCTACTCCCCCCTCTACGGACCCCATTCACCAGCGTGACCTGTAAGGTTCACACCGCCATCGACCGGGTGGTTAGGCTGGGTGGATGGCGACAGTTATTCTCGTGCGGCACGGCCGCACCACAGCCAATGCCAGTGGACTGCTGGCCGGTCGGTCCGTCGGCATCGGCCTGGACCAGATCGGGCGGGACCAGGCGGCGCTGACCGGAGACCGGCTCGCGGCCGTGCCCGTGGTCGGGGTGGTGTCGAGCCCTCTTGAGCGTTGTCAGCAGACCGCCCAGCTCATCCTCGATCGCCAGACTGGAGCGCCTTACGCGCCGGTCGATCCCGATCTCACCGAGTGCGATTACGGCCGGTGGCAGGGCCGTAAGCTCAGTGATCTCGCGAACGAGGATCTGTGGTCGGCCGTGCAGTCGCAACCATCCGCCGTCACTTTTCCGGACGGCGAATCCATGGCCGCGATGCAGACCAGGTCGGTGGCCGCGATTCGACGCCACGATGCGTCCTTTGAATCGGTCCACGGGCCAGGGGCCGTGTGGGTTGCGGTGAGTCATGGTGACATCATCAAGTCGATCCTCGCCGACGCGCTCGGCATGCACCTTGACCTGTTCCAGCGCATCAATGTGGGCCCGGCCTCCGTATCGATCGTGCGCTACGGCGCCAATCGGCCGACCGTCCACGCAACCAATACCGACGCCGGGGATCTGTCGTGGCTGACCCACAGCGTCAATTCCGACGACGCACCAGTGGGCGGTGGCGCAGGGCACACGGGTCCACGAACCGGAAGAGCCTAAAATAGTCCCATGCCTACAACTGTTCATGAGTTTGCCTGGCCTGACCGCGTCGTCGTCGGCACCATCGGCCTTCCGGGGGCCCGCACGTTCTACCTGCAGGTACGCACGGGCAAGCAGATCGTCAGCATCGCCCTCGAGAAGCAGCAGTCAGCGCAGCTCGCCGAGAAAATCGATGAGATCCTCGATCAGCTCATCACTCTCGAGGGCAACCCTTTCAGCGTGCCCATGAGCACTCCGATCGAACTCGTCGACAATGACCATCTTGAGGCGGTCGAGGAACAGTTCCGCACCGGCGTCATGAGCCTGGGATGGGACCCGACGACGGCGCAGATCGTCGTCGAGGCATACCCGCTGGGCGATGTCGACACTGAGGAAGACGAGGCCTTCCCCGATGGCGACGATGCCGACGCGTCCGAAGTGCTACGGGTTAGCATGCCGGTCGGTGCCGCCCGCGCCTTCGCCAAGCGCACCCGCGAGGTCGTGGGGGCCGGACGTCCGATCTGCCCGCTCTGCGGTCAACCCATAGACGCCGATGGGCACACCTGCGCCCTTCCCGAAGTCTGATGCTGACGCCGGACCTATTGACCGCCGAGCTGACGCTCACGGGACGCATAACGACGGCGTCGAACGCCACCTTCCTGGGGAGCATCGGCGGCGCAGCAGTTATTTATAAGCCGATAGCAGGCGAGCGTCCCCTGTGGGATTTCCCCGACGGCGCGCTTGCCCACCGGGAGATGGCCGCCTACCTGGTCTCGGAGACCTTGGGCTGGAACGTCGTGCCTCGCACCTGGCTGCGCGATGGTCCGCTGGGTGAGGGGATGGTGCAGCTCTGGCAGGAAACGGACACCGCCCAGAACGCCGTGGATCTGATCGCGACGGACAACGTACCGGAGATTGGCTGGAAGCAGGTCCTCCAAGGTCGGAATGAGAACGACCAAATGGTCGCCCTCATTCACGAGGACTCCCCCGCGCTGAGACGCATGGCGGTGTTCGACGTGCTAGTCAACAACGCCGACCGCAAAGGCGACCACATCCTTGCCATGGAGGACGGACATCGGCACGGCGTGGACCATGGGCTTACCTTTCACCGTGACCACAAGCTGCGCACGGTCCTGTGGGGATGGCTGGGAGACGCTCTGACCGCCGAGGAACGCGACGGCGTAGATCGTGTCAGCCAAGGACTGCACGGTGGACTGGGCCGAAACCTGGCGGACTTGCTCAGCGCAGAAGAAATCGCATCGCTCGCGGCGCGCTGCGCCCGGTTGCGCTTGGCAGGGCGGTTTCCGGCTCCGAGCGGTGAGATGTCGGCGGTGCCCTGGCCGCTGTTCTAAGGGATTTACGAGGAGTTATACGTTGAACCTAAATTCCACCACGTCGCCGCACATACCAACCTTACGGTCACGAGACGATCGATGCGGATAGCCGTACTGCCTGCCACAAGAACCGCAGCCGGCCCGAGTAGCGGCGGCGCGTCTCAGGCAAAGCGCAGTCAGGAGCAGCTTCTGTCATGGTCTCTGTCCAATGAGGATGCGGCGGAGCACTCGTGGCTCAGGCTGTTTCAGAGGAGCCAACCGCTTAGTAGTGGTAGCGCGTCTGGAGGACCACCAGGTCGTCGCCGTCGACGAGGTAAACGAGCCGGTGCTCCTCGGTAATGCGTCGCGACCACGCCCCCTGCGCGCCATACTTGAGCTGCTCGGGCTTCCCGATGCCGGCGAACGGCTCCCGCAGACAAGCGTCGATGAGCGCGTTGATCCGCTTGAGGATCCGCCGGTCGGCCTTCTGCCAGTGCTTGTAGTCCTCCCAGGCGGACGGGTCCCAGACCAGGCGCACTCAGTCCTCCCGGTCGAGCTCGTGCGTTTCGGTCCTGCCCGCGGTGGCGCGCTCGTAGGCATCGAGCAGCCGGCGGGCGTTGGCGGGCGAGCGGAACAGGTAGGCAGTCTCCTGCCACGCCGCATACTCGTCCGCGGGCATGAGGACGGCGTTTCCCTTGCGGGAGACGATCTCGATGGCCTCCCGGTCGTCGTTCACACGCTCAATGAGCGGGAACAAGGTTTTGCGGGCCTCGCTGGCACTGATGGACATGGGACCATCCCCTTCATATCAATAAGTTGTACCCCTTTATGGTACCACTCGCAGAAACGGATGGGGCGCTTGGCTGGCCGGGAAGTTCAGTGCGGCCGGCATGATCCTCCTCAACGCGTCCGGGTACTTCGTGGGCGCTCTCGTCCCCTTCCAGCGCGGGAAAAATCGAGGGGCCCGACTCCTGAGAGACGGACCCCATCTGACCTGCATGGTCGCCATACCAGCGACGTGGTGATACGTCAGCCGCTATACGTTGAATCTGAATTCCACGACGTCGCCGTCGGCCATTACATAGTCCTTGCCCTCGATCCGGACCTGGCCGCGGGACTTGGCTTCCGCCATCGAACCGGCATCGACGAGGTCGGCGAAGGAAACGACTTCCGCCTTGATGAAGCCCCGCTGGAAGTCGGTGTGGATGACGCCTGCCGCCTGCGGGGCCGTGTCGCCCTGATTGATGGTCCAGGCGCGCGCTTCCTTCGGACCGGCGGTGAGGTAGGTCTGGAGTCCAAGGGTGTGGAAGCCGACGCGGGCCAGCTGATCCAGTCCGGATTCCTCCTGGCCGTTCATCTCCAGCATCTCGCGTGCTTCTTCCGGATCCAGCTCCACCAGATCCTGCTCCAGCTTCGCATCGAGGAAAACAGCGTCGGCAGGAGCCACCAGTTCCCGCAGTTCGGCCTGCCGCTCGGCACTGCCCAAAATCGCGTCGTCGACATTGAAAACGTAAATGAACGGCTTGGCCGTCAGCAGGCTCAGCTCGCGGAGGTGTTCCATGTCCAGCTTGTCGCTGTCCACCGACGCGAAAATCGTATCGCCGCGCTCCAGGACCGACTTGGCCTTCTCCAGCGCCTCAAGCTTGGCCGGCTCGGTGCGCTTGATCTTGACTTCCTTCTCCACCCGCGGAATGGCCTTTTCCACAGTCTGGAGGTCGGCGAGGATCAGCTCAGTGTTGATCGTCTCCATGTCCGACGCCGGATCGACCTTGCCATCAACGTGGACGACGTCGTCGTCATCAAAGACCCGGACCACCTGGGCAATAGCCTGCGCCTCGCGGATGTTCGCCAGGAACTGGTTGCCGAGACCCTCACCCTCGGAAGCACCCTTGACGATCCCGGCGATGTCCACGAAGGAGACGGTGGCCGGCAGCAGTTTGGCGGAGTTGAAGATTTCCGCCAGCTTGTCCAGGCGCGAGTCAGGAAGGCTGACGACGCCGACATTCGGCTCGATCGTCGCGAATGGGTAGTTCGCTGCGACCACCTGACTGCGGGTCAGAGCGTTGAAAAGAGTTGATTTGCCGACGTTGGGCAGTCCGACGATGCCAATAGTTAAAGCCACGGTGATCAATACTAGCGTTTCAGGCTGGACGACGGCGAAGCGGCCAGTCTTCACAATACTGTCGGAGCCGGATGCGACAGTTGAATCATGAACGGATTTGAGATTCTACTGGTCGTCCTGATGCTGCTTATTGGTGCGCTTGCAGGAGCAGGTACGACGGCGGTCCTCTACCGCAGGAGGGTCAGCGGCCTGGAAACAGAGCTCGACGATGTCAGCCACCGTCTGGGCGAAGCGCGCACCCAATTGGCGGCGGCGGAGGCTGAACGCAGGCTCCTGACCTCGCAGAATGCGCAGTTGGCAGCGCAGGGGCAGCAGGACAGTTCCGTGCTGAAGGCGCTGGCGCCGGTGGCGGAAAAGCTCAACCACATGCAGTCACAGGTGAGTGTCCTGGAACGCGACCGGGTGGAACAGTTTGGCCAGCTGGCTCAGCAGCTGAAGGACGCCAAGAGCGCCGACGAACAACTGTTGCTGACCACGCAATCGCTGTCGTCGGCTCTCCGCTCCAACAGCGCACGCGGACGTTGGGGTGAAGTTCAGCTGCACCGGGTCGTCGAAGCCGCCGGCATGCTCCCCTACGTCGACTTCACCGAACAGGTGCATAACGTGACGGCGGATGCGGTAACCCGGCCTGACATGGTCATCCGGCTGCCCGGCGACAAGGAGATAGTGGTCGATGCGAAGGTCCCGCTGTCCTCTTACCTGAAGGCTCATGAGATTTCCGCTTCAGCCAGCGAGACGGACCAGGCCCGGCGGAAGAACCTCTTGGCACAGCATGCCAAGGCCGTCCGGGCGCATGTCGATACTCTCGCGCAGAAAAAGTACTGGGATGGTTGCACAAACAGCCCTGAACTCGTGGTCTGCTTCATTCCGGTGGAGTCGTTCCTCGCCTCGGCGCTGGATGCGGATCCGGAACTGCTCGAGTACTCATTCCGTAAGAACGTTGCACTCGCCTCACCGGTGTCCCTGCTCGCCATGCTGAAAGCCGTGGCGTTCACCTGGCGCCAGGATGTGCTGACCGACAACGCCAAGGAACTGTTCGAGTTGTCCCGCCAGCTCTACGACCGGCTCGGGACCATGGGAGACCACGTCACGAAGCTCGGTTCATCATTGAAATCATCCGTGGAGCGCTATAACTCCTTTGTGGGCACGTTGGAGTCGAGGGTGTTCCCCACGGCCCGGCGGATCAACGCGATCGACCCGTCCACCTTCACGGAAAACGCGCAGAAGGCACCTCCACTGGAGTCAACGCCGCGGCTGCTCGGAGCTCCGGAGTTGCTGGAGTACCAGGACAGGCAGGAACGCCGTCGTCTGGATGCAGACGATGAAGAGCGAAGCGCCTAAGGACGTGGCGGGCCAAAGGTGCCGCAGTCACCGCGGACCCTTCAGTCGCCTGTTACCTATGAGGTGGGACGGGAACCGTTTCCGCCGAGGCCGCGTGACGAGTCCCCGGCGGCCTTCAGTGTTGCCCTGAGTTCCTTGGGCAGGGAGAAGATGATGTCCTCTTCGGCAGTGACGACCTCTTCGACGTCGCCATAGCCATAGTCGGATAACAAGTCCAGAACCTCGCGGACCAGGACCTCCGGTACCGATGCCCCGGATGTCACTCCCACCGTCTGGATGCCTTCGAACCACGTTTCGTCGATCTCGTTGGCGAAGTCCACCCGGTGGGAGGCCTTGGCACCGTATTCGAGGGCGACCTCCACAAGGCGGACAGAGTTGGACGAGTTGGCCGAACCAACCACCAGGACCAGGTCTGCTTCCGGGGCAATCTTCTTGATGGCCACCTGCCGGTTCGATGTGGCATAGCAAATGTCGTCGCTGGGCGGATCCTGCAGGGTCGGAAAACGATCACGCAGCAGGCGCACCGTCTCCATGGTTTCGTCCACACTGAGCGTGGTCTGGGAGAGCCAAATGACCTTCTCGGGGTCGCGGACCTCCACCTTGTCCACATCTTCAGGACCGTTCACGATCTGAATGTGCTCGGGGGCTTCACCGAACGTTCCCTCTACTTCTTCATGCCCATCGTGGCCGATCAGAAGGATATCGAATTCGTTCTTGGCGAAGCGGACTGCCTCACGGTGGACCTTCGTCACCAGTGGGCAGGTAGCGTCAATCGTTTGCAGGCCGCGGTCGGCAGCGGACTGGGTGACAGCCGGCGAGACGCCGTGGGCGGAAAACACCACCGTGGCTCCCTCAGGCACCTCGTCGGTTTCCTCGACAAAGATGACTCCCTGTTCCTCGAGGGTGGAGACCACATGCAGGTTATGGACGATCTGCTTCCGTACGTAGACCGGCGGGCCGTAGTGTTCCAACGCCTTTTCCACCGCGATCACGGCACGATCGACGCCGGCGCAATAACCGCGCGGCGCTGCCAGCAGGACCTTCCGGGGGCCGTCCACGGGTGCGGCAGCGGCCACCTCCTCGGGGGTGCGCCGCTTGCGCGGGATCATGGGCATAGGTACAGAGACCGCCGTGCTAGTCATCTTTCCATGATAAAGGGTCCGCCTAATCGAAACTTCAAGTTCGGCTCCCGGCGAAGATGCGTGCGATCAGACCCACCAACATCATGATGATGCCCGCTCCAACCCCGGCGATGATCCAGGCGTTAAAGCTCGATTCGGCGGTCGAGACAAAGAAATCCTTAAACAGGTCTGCCAAGGCATTTTCATCCGGCGAAGCGCTCACCTGCCGCACCGCGAACTCCATTCCCAGTTTCCATAATCCGGCCGACAGCGCAACGCCGAAACCTATCAGGAGCAAGGTGGTGGACCGCCGTCGTGCGATTGCCATGGCAAGTACAAAAGCGACGCCGGAAGCTGCGGCAAAAGGAACGGCGAGACCGGCGTAGTTCTCAATAAACTGAATTGCCCGCCCCTGGTCCGACTGGCCAAATCCAACCAGCACCTGCGGCGGAACCGGAATGTCCGTACCGATTGCCTGGGCCGCATCCTCTGTCACTAGAGTCACCAAGGGCGCTATATCGAGTGTGATGGCGCCGCCGCCCTGGGCTTCGGGCGGCTGGGCCTCAGTTGTGAAGGTCAATTCATGACTGAGCCGCAGCGTTTCATTCCACGCCTCTTGATACTCCGGATGATCAGTCAACGACTCCGCGGCACCCTCAACGAGCGGCCGGACCAACTCTGCCAAGCCAGGGGCAAAGTCGGCGTCGGCAATCACAGTCTCAGCCGTTGCATCCACCAATTGGGACTGGAACTGTGGATCAGAACCGAGCGGAGCGGCCAGTTCGATGAATCCCTCCTCCTGTACGACGTGCTGGTCCAGCCACAGCGCCGGCACCGCCACGCAGATGAGAACGACGGCGGCAATGCCGGCGAATGCCGAGAAGAGAGTACGCACGGATTGGACCGCCTTCAGGGTTGAGTTATGCACATTATGCCGGTGCACCAGTCTACTGAGCGGAAACTGTGGGCACGAAGTGATAAGTCTTTAACCATGACGGAGATCGGGATGGTGCCCAGCGGCCCCTCAGGAGCGGGCCCCAGCACCCTGCCCGGGACCGCGATGGAGACGTCGGCGGACCGTCCCTGGCCGTTGCGCCTGCTGTCGGAAAAGCTCAAGGTCCATATCGAACGTGCACCGGCGGTCTGGGTGGAGGGCCAGATAGTCCAGCTCAACCGCCGCGGAAACGTTTGCTATGTCACGCTCCGCGACACGGATGCAGAGATCTCGCTGTCGCTGACCATATTCGGTTCCACCCTCGACCGCATGGCCATGCCGCTTGAAAGCGGCTCACGCGTGGTAGCCCAAGTCAAACCGGACTTCTGGATGAAAACCGGCCGCTTGTCGATGCAGACCCGGGATATCCGCCCCGTCGGACTGGGAGACTTACTGGCGCGCATCGAAATGCTGCGCAAGGCACTTTCGGCGGAGGGACTCTTTGCGGAGGCCCGGAAACGTGCGCTGCCGGTGTTGCCGCACCGGATTGGCTTAATTACCGGACGGGATTCGGACGCCAAAAAGGACGTTCTGCGCAATGCCGCCCTGCGGTGGCCGGCGGTGGAGTTCGAGATACGGGAGGTGGCAGTCCAGGGAGTCAACGCCATCTCGCAAGTGTGCCGGGCGCTGAAGGAGCTTGACGGCAGGGATGACATCGACGTCATCGTCATCGCGCGGGGCGGTGGTTCAATGGAGGACCTGCTGCCCTTCAGCAGCGAGGACCTTATCCGTGCGGTATCGGCGGCCGGAACGCCGGTCGTCAGCGCCATCGGGCATGAGGCCGACCGGCCGCTTCTTGATGAGGTCGCCGATGTGCGCGCCTCAACTCCGACAGATGCCGCCAAGCGCATCGTTCCGGACGTCGCCGAGGAAATGCACCGCATCCACCAATGCCGTGGACGGATGGAACACATCATCACCCAGCTCGTCTCGCGCGAGTCGGACCGGCTTGCCGCCACCCGAACGCGGCCCGTACTGGCCAACCCGGAGGGCATGATTACTGTCCGACACGAGGAACTCGAGCGATTGCAGGCCAGGACCTTCGGTGCCATCTCATCAGAAGTGCGCCGCGGCCACGACCGGCTGCAGCACCTGCGCGCACAGGTGCGTTCACTCTCGCCTCAGAAGACCTTGGACCGGGGCTATGCTGTGGTCCAGCTCGACGACGGCTCGGTGCTCCGGCGCGCCGTGGACGCCCCCGATGGTAGCGGTCTGCGGATCAGGGTCGCTGAGGGCGAGCTGCATGCCGAGGCACGTCAGTCCAGTTCATCCCAAAGTAGAAACGAGTCCGCAGAATGAGCAATCCGGTTCCCGAGACGGCCGACGTCGCCGAGCTGTCATACGAGCAGGCGCGCGAAGAACTCGTCGCAGTCGTCAGCAAACTGGAGACCGGCGGGGCAACGCTCGAGGAATCCCTTGCCCTGTGGGAACGCGGCGAGGCCCTCGCGCAACGGTGCGAGCAGTGGTTGGAAGGCGCCCGCAAACGGTTGGAAGCCGCACGGCAGGAAAAGGGAGAGAAGGAAGAAGCAGTCGAAGAAAGCTAAAACCAGGAGTCAGCCCTCCCGCTACGGCTTGTATCCGTCCAGGAATTCGGCGATCCGGCCCACGGCATCTTCAATATCCGGCACATTCGGCAGCGTGACCAGCCGGAAATGGTCCGGGTCCTTCCAGTTGAAGGCCGTTCCGTGGGATATCAGGATCCGTTGTTCCGTCAGCAGGTCGAGGGCGAATTTCTCATCGCTCTCGATCGGATACATCTCAGGATCGAGCTTGGGGAACAGGTACAGCGCCCCCGCGGCCAGCTCGCAGCTCACCCCGGGAATGTCATTGAGCAGCTTGTAAGCCATATTGCGTTGCTCGAGCAGCCGTCCGCCGGGAAGGATCAGGTCGTTAATCGACTGGTGTCCGCCCAGCGCCGTCTGGATGGCATGCTGCGCCGGAACGTTTGCACACAGGCGCATGCTGGCCAACAGGTTAATGCCCTCGATGTAGTTGGCGGCGGACTTCTTGGGGCCGGTGATGGCCAGCCAGCCGCTGCGGAAACCTGCCACCCGGTACGCCTTGGACAGTCCGCTGAAGGTCAGGCAGAGGACATCATCGGCCACGGTGGCGGTATTGACGTGTTCATGGCCGTCGTAGAGGATCTTTTCGTAGATTTCATCCGAGAACAGAATGAGTCCGTTCTTCCGCGCCAATTCGGCGATTTGCTCCACGATCTGCTTGGGGTAAACCGCACCAGTGGGGTTATTCGGGTTGATCAGCACAATGCCCTTGGTCCGGCTGGTGATCTTGGACGCCAGATCCTCCACGTCCGGCCACCAGTGTGATTCCTCGTCACACAGGTAATGGACCGGATTCCCTCCGGCCAGGCTCACCGATGCCGTCCAGAGCGGATAGTCGGGACTGGGGATCAGCACCTCATCGCCGTTGTTGAGCAGCGCTTGCAGCGACATGGTGATCAGTTCACTGACGCCGTTGCCGAGGTACACGTCATCGACATCCAGGCCTTCCAGCCCGCGGCCCTGGTAGTACTGTACGACGGCGGTCCGCGCTGAGTAGATGCCACGGGAGTCGCTGTAGCCCTGCGCGTAGGGCAGGTTCCGGATGATGTCCATCAGTATCGCGTCCGGCGCTTCAAACCCGAACGGGGCGGGGTTGCCGATGTTGAGTTTCAGTATGCGGTGACCTTCGGCTTCCATCCGCTGCGCGTGCTGCAGGAGCGGTCCGCGGATATCGTAGAGCACATTCTGGAGCTTGTCGGACTGCTTGAACTCTGCCATATCAAAAGCATGCCATAAGGCGGCTTACGAGAGAGGCCACGCAGGCGTGTCAACCGGCGTGGCCTCTCTGATCCCAATCCAACAGTGGTGGAACTGCTATTCCGTAAAGCCGTTTTCCTCCAGCCAGCCTTGCGCCGCGGCTTCGGGGCTGCGCTTCTGGTCCCCGCTGACCTGACGGTTGAGGTTGATCAGGTCTTCAGTCGTCAACTCCGCCGAAACTGAATTGAGAACGTCGTGTGCTTCCTCCCCCACACGTTCTTCGCTGATCAGGGGCAGCACCTGCTGGGCGATGAAGTTATTCTCCGGGTCCTCCAGCACAACCAAACCGTTGTCTTCGATGGCCGGCGTGGTGGTGAAGATGTCTGCAACCTGGATATCGTTCTCGATCAGCGCCTGCACGGTCACGGCCCCGCCGCCGTCGTTCAGTGGTTCAAACGACTTGAACTCGCAGCCATACGTCTCTTTGAGACCCTTCAGCCCGTAGGCCCGGTCGGCGAACTCGGGCGGAGCACCCAGGACGAGTTCGTCGCAGACATCGCCAATATCGGCCAGGCTCGTCAGGTCGTACTTTTCGGAAGTCGCCTGCGTGATCACCATGGCGTCCTTGTTTTCAGCTTCCGAAGGCTCCAGCACGGCCAGGCCTTCCGGCGTCGCCTCGGGCAAGGCCTGCATGATCTCCTCGGCGGATTCCGCTTCTGCCTCCGGGTTGAAGAACAGCAGCAGGTTGCCGCTGTAGTCCGGCACCAGGTCGACAGAACCGTCCTGGACGGCACCAACATAAATCTCACGTGACCCGATGGCAGGCTGGGTCTCCGCCTCGATGCCGGCAGCGTTGAGTGCGCCGGCATAGATTTCGGCAATGATCTCGCTTTCGGGGAATGCCGCCGAACCAACGACCAGCGGCTCACCCGAACCGGAACCGGCAGAACCGGACGGCTCAGAGTTGGACAGCGGATCTTCACCGGCGCCGCAGGCGCTCAGCATCAGCGCCAGGGACATCCCGGCCACAAGCCCCGTTCCAGCACGTCCAAAACGTCTCTGGGTATTCCTCATGAATTTCCTCCTTGTGTACCGGCCGCGGTTGCGCCGCTGCCTGACTTCCCTATATCCGCCGGACTAACGGGTTTCAATCCGCGCGGAATGATCGAACGCTGGACAGCAGCCAGAACGCCATCCACCACAATAGCCAACGCCGCAATCAAGAGTGCGCCGGCGAACATTTGGACATAGTCCCTGACCGCAACGCCATCGATCAGGTAGCGGCCCAATCCGCCAAGGTTCAGGTACGCGACTACCGCGACTGTGGCGATGATCTGCAATACGGCGGTGCGGAATCCGCCGACCACGACGGTCAGCCCGTTGGGCACTTCCACGCGGAAAAGCACCTGCGACTCCTTCATCCCCATGCTGCGGGCAGCATCGACGGTGTCCGGGTTGACCGAGGCAATGCCTGCGTAAGTTCCGGCCAGCAACGGCGGGATGGCTAGGATCACCAGTGCCAGCAGTGGCGGCACGAGCCCGATTCCCATCAGTACGGCGAACAGGACCAGTAGTCCTAGGGTGGGCAATGCGCGCAAGGCACCGGCCACGGCGACGACGGCGACTCTCCCCCGGCCGGTATGCCCGACATAGAGTCCGATCGGGACGGCGACCAGCGCGGCGGCCAGCAGTGTGATGCCGGTGTACTGCAGATGCTCCACGGTGCGCCAGAGGATCCCCTGGTCGCCGGTCCAGCTGGCCGGATCGGCAAAGAAGTAGAAGGTCTGCACGAAGATGTTGCTGCTTTCGGCTGCTTCACCGGATCCGGTCTGCAGCGGAGCGGCGATCACTGCTGCACCGTCCCTGTCCCGCCGGCCGCCGTCGTTCCATCTGCTGTGGCGAGTGACTGGGCATATTCAGCGTCGGACGCGGGCGGTGCGCCTTTCGCAGCCCGGATCCACGGAGTCAGCATTTTTTCGATCAGCACCAGCAGCAGGTCCATCAGCACCGCGAGGATCAGCGTGATGACGATGCCGGTCATGATTTCGGTGATGAAGCGCCGCTGCATGCCGTTGATGAAGTAGTACCCGAGGTTGGGGATGCCGATCACGGCGCCGACACTGACCAGGGAGATATTGCTGACCGAGACGACCCGCAGTCCGGCGAACAGCACCGGAACGGACAGCGGAAGGTCGACCGCGAAGAACCGGCGCAGGGGTTTGTAGCCCATCGCCGTGGCCGACTGCCGGACGCCGTCGTCGACCGAATTCAGGGCGTCCACCATGGACCGGGCAAGCAGCGCGACGGCATACAGCGTCAGCGCGACAATCACATTGATCAGATCGATAATCCCCGTCCCCAGGATCACCGGCAGCATCACGAACAACGCCAGGGAAGGAACGGTATACATGATGGAGCTGCCGGAGAGGATGAACCCGCCAAGCGCCCTGTTCTGCATGGCCAGCTGTCCCACGGGAATGGCGATAATCAGCCCGAACACCAGTGGAAGTATCGACTGGTAGAGGTGCAACCCCGTGTAGTGCAGGATCTCCTCATAGTTGGTGAATACCCAATCCATCAGGCCGTGCCGTTCCGCGAATTCCGGGAGATCCGGGCCTGCTCAATATTGGCCAGCACTTCGGCAGGCTTGACGACGCCGGCAACCCGGCCGCCGTCGTCGACAGCCACTCCAAGACCCGATGGAGAGGATAAGGCCGCGTCCAGTGCGCTGCGGAGCGAATCGCCGACCCGGTAGAGCGAACCGCCTGGGATCAGCTCGGAAGCGTCCTGCAGCGGCGGCGAACCGGCGGCCATCCAGCCAACCGGGCGGCCGCCGTCGTCGCTGACCAGGGTCCATTCGCGGCCGGCGTTGCCCTCGGGCAGCTGGTTCACCGCGCGGGTGGTGATGGGATGGACGCGGACCTGTCCGCCGTTGCTGAACCCCAGGTGCCGGAATCCTCGGTCACGGCCCACGAAGCCGGCGACGAAATCGTCGACCGGGGCGCGGAGGATCTCCTCCGCGGTGGCGTACTGCGCCAGCCGGCCACCGACGGCGAAAACGGCCACCTTGTCCCCAAGGATGGTCGCCTCGTCGATGTCATGCGTGACAAAAACGATGGTCTTGGCCAGATCCTTCTGCAGCCTTAGCAGTTCGGCCTGCAGCTCGGCACGGACCACCGGATCGACGGCGCTGAACGGCTCATCCATCAGCAGTACGGGCGGGTCGGCGGCCAGCGCCCGTGCCACTCCGACACGTTGCTGCTGCCCACCCGAAAGCTGGGAGGGATAGCGCTTGGCCATCGATGCAGGCAGTCCCACGACCTCGAGGAGCTCGATGCCCCGCTGGCGCGCTTCCTTCCGGCTCTTGCCATTCAGCCGCGGCACCGTGGCGATGTTGTCCACGACGGTCCGGTGCGGCATCAGCCCGGCCGACTGCATGACATATCCCATCGAACGGCGCAGCTGCGCGGCCGGACTGGTGGAGCTGTCCTGCCCGTCCACCCGGATGGTTCCCGACGTCGGCTCAACCATGCGGTTGATCATCCGCAGCGACGTCGTCTTTCCGCAGCCGGATGGGCCGACGAAGACCGTGATGGCACCGCGGTCGATGTCCATGCTCAGATTATCGACGGCGGGCTGGTCCGCGTGGAACTGTTTGGTCACCGAGTCGAATTCGATCATCGGCTTCCGGTTTTGGCGCCCTGAAGGACGCACGGCGCCATCGACCTCGGCGTCATGCGTTTCTGTCATCGAGCCTCACCTTTCCTGCGGTACACAGCCGTCAGACCATATTCGTTCCCCAGAACCGGATGGCTTGGTGGAAACCCTCATGAGTACTCTATTGAAGTAGTGCGGCTCCGTCCACGAAAAATGACGCCGCGTCGCCGGATCGCAACTTAACCACGCGGGGAGGGGTGCCGTCTGGCCTTCGCCTGAGCCTTGACGATCTTGGACCATTCCCGCCCGTACTGCCGCTTCGCGACTTCGTCATGCTGGCGGTCCAGCCTCGCCAGTTCACGCTGGAGTTTCAGGTAGCTTTTCCACCTCCGGGGCTCCAACGTTCCTGCTGCGAGCGCGGCCTGGACAGCGCATTCCGGTTCGGGCCCGTGCCTGCAGTCCTGGAACCTGCACTCGGCGAAGAGCTCCTCAATGTCCCCGAAGACGGCTTCCATCCCCGTATCCGATTCCCACAAGGCAAAGCCACGCACGCCGGGTGTGTCCATCAGGACGGCGCCGTTGGACAGCGGGATCAGCTCCCGGGCGGTAGTGGTGTGCTTGCCGCGGCCATCGACGGCGCGGACATCCCCGGTGTCCTGCAGGTGCCGGCCGGCGAGAGCGTTGATCAGGGTCGATTTGCCGGCGCCGGAGGGCCCCAGCAGCACCAGGGTCTGGCCCGGAATCACACGCAGCAACAGTTCCTCCAGGCCGTCGCCAGACTCTGCCGACGTGGTTACCACGTCGACGCCGGCGGCCTGGTCGATCACCTGGCCCACGACGTCGTCGTTCCCATTGGAAAGATCCGCCTTTGTGAGGATCACCAGCGGCGTGCCGCCGGAGTCCCAGGCCGCGACCAGCGTCCGTTCGAGCCGGTTGTGCGAAATCGGCCGGTCGATGGGCACCACGACGCCGACGACGTCGATATTGGCCGCCAGTACCTGTGCGCCTGAGAGCGGATCGTGTGCCTTTTTCCTGGCCAGCAGGGAGGAACGTTCCAGAACGGCGGCGATGACCCGCTCGTTTTCGCTGTTGGTGCCGAGCTGGACCCAGTCTCCGGTGGCGCACTGTTCGTCGAGGCTGGGAAACGCTACGTGCAGCGGTCCTTCGGCGGTTGCCAACAGGATGCGGTTTTTATCCACCCGGACGACCCGGGCGGGGCGTGGTTGTTCAAAATTCGATTGGAAAAGCTGCTCGATGCGGTCGGTATAGCCGTAGGGAGCCAAAGGTGTTTGCACTGTTAAACCTCATGGTGAGGCCTCACGCGCGAAGATTGGTTTTCAGGCCGGAAAGCGCGCTGAGGCAGATTGGGTGGCAGATGTGCCGGAATGGGATGAAGTCAGGTGAAAGACAGTCATCACTACCCACCTCCTCAGCTGTGCGGAATCACGTAGGTTTTAGAGTACGCTACCGATTGGGGAATGCCAAGGGCTTTGGTGTTCTGCGGACACTTGGAATCCGGAGGTACTTGTGGCGGCTGAAGTGATCGACCAACCACGCATGGTGGCGCTCTATGACGAGTTCAATGCAGGTACGTGGGACACGGATTTCTACGCAGGCTTCATTGGCGAAAGACCACACCGGGTAGCGGATGTCGGTTGTGGAACCGGATCCTTTGCCGTCCGTCTCGCCCGCGCCGGTCATAACGTTGTGGGAGTGGACCCGTCAGCGGAAATGCTCCACTTCGCGCGCTCAAGGCCGGGCGCGGACCTGGTTCGCTGGATCGACGGCGACGCGACAAGCCTGCCGGACGAAGCCTTTGATTCCGCAATCATGAGCGGACACGCCTTCCAGAATCTACTGTCGGACGAACAGATCCTCGAAACCCTGACCGTGGTGCGAAAGAGGCTCGTCCCGGGCGGGCGGTTCATGTTCGAATCCCGGAATCCGGCCAGGAAGGCGTGGACGAATTGGCACAGCGCCGACGGCGACCCGGACGTTCAGCAGACCTCCGCCGGCCGGATTGAAGTCACCTGGAAATTACTGGACGTGGACAGCGAGCTGGTCACGTTCGGAACCAGCACCCGCTTTGACTCGGACGGAGCCGAAATAGCCGAACAATGCACGCTGAGGTTCATAGCGCCCTCACGCCTTTCCGGGCTGCTCACAGAAGCCGGCTACGACAACGTCCAGTGGTATGGGAACTGGGACGGAGCACCATTCGAACCGGCATCGAGTCCTGAAATCATCGTCGTGGCTGCCTAGCCTGCTCGAGCAACCTCAACACGCCGTAGACGGGATCGCGGTCGAGAAAGCGTACTTCTTCCAACCCGTGCCGGCCCAGATGATGTGCCAGCCTCGCCTGCAGGAGCGCTTGATGCACGGCCAGTCCCCCGCCGCCCACCACCGGTCCGTTTAATTCCAACTGGTCCGCGACATCGGCGACCAGCGCGCCGAGGTGAGCGGCGGCGTCGTCGACTATTTCATTGCTTGCCTGATGACCGGCGCTGGCGGCGTCGAAAACAAGTCTGGACTGGGCCGCCAGATAGTGTCTGTCCGGAGAATTGTGGAAGTGGGCGATCAGCCCTTCGGGGGCGGCGACGTCCGCCGCCTCCAACAGTGCATGTGTCAGGCTGTCCGGCTGCTGTCCCCGGTTGAACTGCCGCAGGGCGTGCCGGACGGCTTCGCGGCCAATCCAGTAACCGCTGCCCTCGTCGCCGAGCACATAGCCCCACCCGCCGGATCTCGCTGTGCGTCCCGTGCCGTCTGTACCCCACGCGACGGAACCGGTCCCCGCAATCAACGCTATGCCGGTAGTTGCACCGCCGGCAGCCAGAATGAGCCGGGTGTCGTGAATGGCGTCGATCCGGGCGCCTGGCACAAAAGGTTGGATGAGGCTGGCCAGGTGGCGGGCGTCGTCGTCCGTGTCCACCCCACCTGCGCCGGCAATAATGTGCCCGACGCCGTCAGTGCCGAGGTCGGCGAAGATCCGTGCCAGGGCTTCGCCTGCCTGTACGGCACTGACGTTCTGGACGTTGGCGCTGGCCGCGGTCGCCTCGGCAACGACCTTTCCAGCGCTGATCCGGATGCCGTGGGTCTTGGAGCCGCCGATGTCGAGACCGATGACGTCGCGTTCTGTCCTGTCGTTTCCGTCGGCAACCATGGAACCAGCCTACCGATGCCGCGCCGGCCGCAGGAGAAGGTTCTTAGCCGCGCGCGGCGGGCCGGACGGCCTTTCGCGCCGCTGTGCCCGCCAGCACGAGGCACATCAAGGCGATGGTCGCAGCGAACCCGTTCACCGCCGTCGGAAGTCCCCATGCTCCGGCGGCAGCGCCGAGTCCGATGACCGGCACGGCGCTGCCCAGATAAGTGATGACATAAACCGTACTGATGATCTGCGCGTGCCGCCCGGATTCGATGCTGTTCGCCACCTCGTTGAACACGACCCGGAACGCTGCGCCTTGACACACTCCAGCGGCAAGGCTGGCACCGATCAGCAGCGGGACGCTGTCCAGCACTCCGGCAGCGGCAACCAGGAGAACTGCCACCCCCATCCCGGCCAGTCCGACCGGAACGAGGAAACGTCCGCGCAGGGCCAACAACTGGCTGATGGCGGAGCTGCCCAGCACCAGCGCGGCCAGCAAACCGATCACCGGACGGGAGGACGTGCCGGCGATCTGGGCGAAATAGGTCGGAGCCAGGGACAGAAAGAAACCGAAAACGGCGAAGCTGGTGAACCCGACGAGCGACGCCATCCAGAACTGGCTGCGCGCTTCACGGGAAATGGACGGCTTCCGGGGCTTCAGGGTCGCCATCGCACGCCCGGACTCGGCCGGATTGATCGCCGGTCGGGCCTTTAGAAGCAACAGCGGAACCAGCAAAACAATCATCGCGACCGAATGAATCACGAACGGCGTTTGGACAGGAGATGGCAGGGTCGACAGGACTCCGCCGATCGCCGGCCCCGCCGCCACGCCTCCGGCTGACACCAGCAGGGTGAACCGGGAAGACCACTCGGGATGCCGCGGCAACAGTTCGCGCAGTGACGCCGCGCTGGCGCCGGTGGCCAGTGCAACGGCGGCCCCCTGCAGCGCCCGGCCAGCCGCCAGTTGGAAGAGGTCGGTGGCGTTGGCGAACACCATCCCGCCGGCCAGTGCGATGACGATGGCGACGGTGAGCGCGGCGCGCCGGCCAATATGGTCGGACCAGTGGCCAACAAGCATCAGCCCGGTCACCAGACTCAACACGTAGCTGGAGAAGGCGATCGTGACATCCAGGGAACTGAGGCCCATCTGTGCCTGCAGCAGCGGATAGAGCGGCGTGGCAAGGTTCGCCCCGATCAACAGCATCGACAGCACGACGCCGGAGAGCGCCAGGCGCATCCGGACCGAGGCGTCCCAGCCCCATTGCTGTGTCATAACCGGCCGCATCCGCAGCTCGCTCAGTACCGTCATCTTCACCCCATCCGTGTCTCAATATCCTCTCTATAGTGAGACATCGATGATCGATTGGACGTAGAGTTGGCCCAGGATTGATCAAATTACGCAAAACACGATTTGGCGACTGCAATGGAGTGATCGCGATGAGCAAACTCGACATGATGGACCGCAGATTACTGCTGGAATTGATCAAGGATCCAAGGGCGCAGATCGGCGAACTCAGCGAAACACTCGGCATTGCCCGCAATACCGCCCAAACCAGGATCAAGCGGCTCCTCCGCTCGGGAATCCTGCGCAATGGTGGCAGGGAAATCGATTTGGAATCGCTGGAGTACGACGTCGTTGCTTTCGTGACGATCGAAGTCAACCACCGCGAGCTCGATGGAGTTATTGCGGCCTTGCGGACCCAGGCGCAAGTGCTGGAGGTGTATGAAATCGCTGGCCGGGGAGATATCTGGTGCCGGGTTGCTGCCACTGATACGCATCATCTGCAGAGCGCGTTACGGTTTATCCTCCGGATCAAGGGGGTGTTGCGGACGGAGACCGAACTCGTGCTGCACGAGCACATCCCGTACCGCGCACAGCCTCTGCTCACCGGAATGGCGGAGCCCGCTGGCTAAGCTCCTTAGCGCTGCTTTGCGGAGGTGTAGATGTCGAGGAAATCGCGCAGGGAGATCCGCCGCACGAGCTCGGCGATCAGCGCATAGGGAATCTGATCCATCTTCTTGAACCGGATGCAGCTCTTACCCATGTCCAGCTTGTACCCGGTCTCCTTGTACGCGTTCTGAAACCACTGCAAGGCCGCCGGATCGGCATAGAGACCCATGTGGTAGAGCGCGATGTAGTTTTTCTGGTTACCCAAAGCGAGGAATGGCACCGGCTTTTTCGGGTCGCAATGGTACCCCTCAGGATGGATCGAATGCGGGATGACCCAGTTGGGCATCCCGTATTCAATCACCTCTTCAAAATCCGGGTCGATGTTCTGCCGGATCGTTGTGAGCAGCTCCTGGAAGGCCGGTTGCCGGTCCTCCGGCAGCTTGGCTGCATAGTCCTCGACGGAATCTGCTTCGATGTGCACTATTACTCCCCATCCTGTGCCGGCCGCTGGTTTCCCTGGTTCCGGATGCCGGCGCGGCTTTGATGGATCCAACCTTACTGGTTCGACTGGACCGGGGAAGCAGGCTCATCGCGGGTACCGGAGAAGGCGATAATCTGGAGACTCTGCAACGCTAGGCTGGCTCCCCGCCCCCAATCTGAAGGACCTTCGTGACACTTCCCTCTGAACCGACAATCGTCACCTATCCCGACGGCGAAACCAGGGGAACCGCCATCGTGCGTCATCTTGCCGACCGAGGTGACGGCACCACCGCTGTCCTGCTCAATGCCACACCGTGTCACCCGGTCGACGCCGGCTGGCCGGACCAGGGACCGGACCGGGCCACCATCCGCCACAACGATACGGAACTGGCGGTTATCGACTGTGTTGTCGCAGCGACTGACGGAACCGAGCTGTTCACCGGCCCCGAAATCCCGGTAAAAAAGGGCACCGAGGGATGGACTTTCGCCGTCGCCCACATTGTCGACGACGGCGCGGCACTGGCTGAGGGCAACGAGGTGGACGTTGTGGTTGACGAGGGCTACCGGATGGCGCTCTCGACCGGGCACACCGCCTGCCACGTGGCTTCGCTGGCGCTGAACAAGGCGATGGCCGGCCGTTGGAAAAAGGAAGTCCGCGAAGATGGGCTGGGCACACCGGACTTCGACGGGCTCGCTATTGACGCGTCGAAGGTCGCCGAAAACGGTTCCGTCGACACCTACCGGCTCGGCAAGTCACTTCGGCGCAAGGGCTTCATCGTCGACGGATTGCAGCAGGACCTGCCGGCCATCGAGGACGCCGTCAATGCGGCCCTGGTCGAATGGGTCGGCACCCGCGCCGCGGTCCGGATTGACCGCGACGGCGAGACCCTCACCGACCGGCGCTTCTGGGTCTGTGAACTTCCCGAACAGACGGTGAGTATTCCGTGTGGCGGCACGCATCTGAAATCGCTGGCCGAGGTCTCGTCGCTGCAAGTCTCGTTATCCACCGAAGATGTTGACGGCACCGCTGTGCTGCGCATGGCGACGACGGCGACGCCCGCTCCTTGATGCTACTTGCCCCTGATCGAGTCCGCCTTGGCCCGCAGGACGGCTCTCTCGCGCTCATTGGCCGTGAGCCCGGCAGCAGTAAGCAGCTCGGAACGGGCTTCAACGATCCGTCCGAGCCGGGCGAGCAATTCGCCGCGGACACTCGGCAGCAGGTGTGAGCCGCGCAGGACGCCCTGAGACTCAAGTTGGTCGACGATACGCAGCGCGCTTTCCGGACCTGTGGCCATGGACACCGCGACAGCCCGGTTGAGCTCGACGACGGGGCTGGGAGCGATACGACCCAGCGCCTCATAGAGCAGCACGATGCGGTCCCAGTCGGTGTCGTCGAAGGTTGGAGCGAGTGCGTGGCATTGGGCAATGGCCGCCTGGAGCGAGTAGCTGCCGCGGCCTCGTCCCACAGCATCGGCGCGGTTGAGCGCTGCTTGGCCGCGGCCAATCTGGTTGCGGTCCCATCGCGAGCGGTCCTGGTCGGCCAGCAGTATCGGACTGCCGTTGCTGGCGACCCGGGCGGCGAACCGTGAAGCTTGAAACTCCATCAGTGCCACGAGACCATGCGCTTCAGGTTCGCGCGGCAGCATTCCCGCCACCACCCGCCCCAGCCGGAGCGCCTCGTTGGCGAGCTCAGTACGGATCCAGCGGTCGCCGGCTGTGGCGGCGTACCCTTCGGTGAATATCAAATAGACGACGCCGAGGACTGCTCCCAGCCTGGCGCTCCACTCATTGGGGTCGGGGACCTCGAACGGAACCCGCGCCGCCGAGAGGGTCTTCTTCGCCCGGACGATGCGCTGCTGGACTGTCGCTACCGGCACGAGCAGCATGCGGGCGATCTCCTCTGTGGTGAGCCCGCCGACGACACGCAGTGTCAGCGCAACCTGCGCCTCACGTGAGAGCACCGGATGGCAGGCCGCAAAGATCAATCGCAGGACGTCGTCGGGAATCGGCTGCCATTCATCCTCGGCTGCTTCCTCAAGGTCGTAGGCGATGGCGCGGTACCGCTCATCCAGGCGTTCACGCCGCCGCCACCCGTCAATGGCCTTGCGCTTGGCCACAGCCGTGAGCCAGGCGCCCGCATTCCGCGGAACACCTGACTCCGGCCATTGGCTCAGCGCATCCACCAAGGCCTCCTGGGCGAGATCCTCCGCCAGGCCGACGTCGCCAGTCATCTTGGCAAGGGTGGCGACGATGCGGGCGCCCTCAATCCGCCAAATGGCGTCCAGCGTGGCTTGGATGTTGGTCATCAGCCATTCCTGACGATCAGCCGGTCACTTGGTGCCGAGCTGTTCGCGCCACTCGCTTTCCTTCTTCACGTACTCATTGTCAGCGAAATCTTCGAAGTCACTCTCGTCAGTCACGCGGCGGACCTCCAGCTTGCTGCCCGGGCCGAGGGGCGCGCGGCTCGCCCATTCGGCGGCCTCCTCCTTGCTCGAGACCTGGATAATCCAGAAACCGTTGAACAGCTCATGGGTTTCCCCGTACGGGCCGTCCGTGACGATCGGCTGCTCGGCGTCAAAATCGACGACGAAGCCCTCATCGGCGTCGGACAATCCTTCACCCGCCAGCAGCACCCCTGCCTTAATCATCGACTCGTTGTACTGGCCCATCGCGTTGATGATCTGTTCGAAGTCCACGTCCTTGTAGGCCTCCGCTGCCGCCGCTGTTGCCCGCATAATCAGCATGTATTTCATGATGTTCTCCTTGTTCAGGAAGGCGCCGGATGCGTCCCTCTACTAAAGCGTCGAACGAAACAGTCCCGGATCGACATCTCCATAGAGAAAATTATCGGCCAGGACATTACAGAGCCGCTACAGCGACTTTTGCGAACGCGGCGAGTTCGGCCGCCATAGGCGCCGGTTCCCAAGTGTGCTGTGCTCCCGGCATTTCCTTCTTCGCCGCGTTGGGCAGTACTTGGACGATGCGTTCGGCCGCCGTCGTCATTTCCGGGAAAGTCTCGGTTCCATACATGGCCAGCGCCGGCACACGGATACCACCGAGGCTCCGCTCCTCAAGTCCGGCCACCGCCCACGCCATGGATTGTGCGTCGGCGCGCGTACTGACGACCCCTGCGGCAATTTGCGGCCATTCCGGCGATGCTTTCGCTCCAGCCAACCATTCCGGCGGCATGTCCTTCATGTAGTGCTCCTTCGCGCCTTCGAAATCGCCGGCGTCGATGAGCCGCTCTATTTCGTCGGACCACGCCTGGGTTTCGGCAGCACTGCCTGCCAGCGGAGCTTCCCACAGCGCAAGGCCTTCGACCGGCAAGCCCTCAGCGGCTGCCTTAAGCGAGATGGAACATCCGGAAGAGTGCCCGCAGAGCACGGCGGAACCGCCGACGACGTCGAGCAGGGCAGCGATGGCGTCGAGTTCGCGTTCAAGAGTCAGCGGCCCTTCAGCGGCGCTTTCACCGCGGCCCAGCCGGTCAAAGACCAGCGTCGTCACGCCGTGCTCTGCCGCCCGTTTGGCGGTTTCGGTGGTCGACTGGTCGGTGGCGCGGAACGGGCCGGCGCCCGCCACGAAGATAATCGCCGGGCCGGAACCATAAAGGTCATAGGCGACCCGGTCGCCGCGGGCTGTAGTGGTGAATTCCGTCATCTTGTTTCTCCTCAGGCCGTGATTCGAAGTGCGTGAAATATCCAACACAGTAAAGACGGATCGGCCAGACGAAACTCATCGGCTCAGCGGCGGACGCTGCGGGTCACGGTGAATTTGGGATTGCGCCCCAGTTGTTCCGTGGGTCCGACCGTCTTCTCCAGCCCCGGCCGATAGCGCAGGTGCGAGTTATACACCGTCCACAATTCGCCGCCGGGGCGCAGCACCCGGGCTGCGGCATCGAACAGTTTCAAAGCTGCTCCGGCATGGACCGACGCCCCAATATGGAATGGCGGATTGCAGACGACCAGGTCCGCCGACGCATCGTCGAATGAGGACATCGCATCATCCCGGACGGCGCGAATCTGCGCCGACAATCCGTTGGCCTCGGCCGTCGCCGCCGCCGAATCCACGGCTGCCGCAGATTGGTCCGTCGCGATCACTTCCAGCCCGGGTTTGAGCCTGGCCAGTTCCGCCGCAATCAGACCGGTGCCGCAGCCCAAATCGACGGCGATGCCGGACTCCATACCGATTTGCGGCAGGAATTCCAATAAAAACCGGGTTCCGAGGTCGACCTTGGTACCCGCGAACGCCGCACCATGGGCATAGATCCAGAGGCCAAGCTCCGGGTGGAATTGCCGCGCTGGGTAATCAGAGGGGCCCTCGGGCCGCTGGACCTCTCTGGCCGTCAGCACACGCGCCTTCCGTTTGCCCAGACCTGCCCGCACCGAACCGAAATGCCGCTTCAGCACATCGTTCATCGCCAGACTCATGTGCTTGACCTGCCCGCCGGCATAGAGAACGACGTCGTCCGCAGCGTAGCGTGCCACGGCGTCGGCAATTTCGGCGAGCGCTTCGAGACTGCGGGGCAGCTGGAGCAGCACGATCCGCGCGCCCATCAGCAACTCCTCCCCTAATCCGGAGTGCCTGTAATCGACATCCGGACCAAGCCGCTGGGCGTTGCTGTCCAGCGCCAGTTCGCCTGTGATGCTGTCCTGATGGACGCGGATTTCCCCGGGATTGAGCATCGTGGCCGCCCCAAGCGTCAGTGCACCGTAGCGGTCACCGATGATCACGACGTCGTTATCGCCAGCCACCTCCAGGTCAGCGGCTGCTTCCGCCAGGAGAAGCCGGTCTGCGGCGTCGGAAGCGAAGAGATTGTCCGCCTGGACATCCGGAAACCGGCTGAGTTCGTCGAAGGAAAACTCTGCCATCTATCCGTCTCCTTCCCGCTCGCCCGTTCCTGCCTGTGAAAGACTACAGCCAGTATCTACCGGGGGCAGGCTCGTGATGACGTCGTTTTTCTGGGTGGCGGTGGCCTCGGCGAGTTATGCCGCGAGCTGCGGCCTGGGCGCCGTCGTCAAATTCCGGCTGTTTGATTCCAGCCGCGTCCACTGGCTCCATCACGCGTTCTATATCTGTACGTTCATCCTCACCGCGCTGGCTGTTTCCACCGTTTTCTGGATACCGGGAACGGCCGGCTGGTACTTGCTGCCGGGGCTGCTTCCACTTGCCGCCATTCCCTATATCAGTTCCCACTCGAACAACCACGTGTACCTCGCCCTCAGTGCGGCGCCGTTCTATATTGTCAGTCTCATCGTCTCCTGGAGGTAAAAATGGAGTTCCTCGACGTCATCCGTGGCCGCAAGACAACCAATGGACCGTTCCTGCCGGATCCGGTTTCCGAGGAGCATCAGCGGCTGCTCCTGACTGCCGCAGGGATGGCGCCATCCCAGTTGAACAGCCAGCCGTGGCGGTTCGTGGTGATCGAGGACCGCGGCACCATTGACAAGATCGCCGAAATCAGCGGCGAAAGCATGACCCAGGTGATGGCGGAGGGTACGTTCTTCGAACGGTACAAGCGCTACTTCCGCTTCAGCGAGGAGGAAATGGACGAGCGGCGGGACGGCATGCTTTTCGACCAGCTGCCTTCGCTGCTCAGGCCTTTCACCAAGCGGGTGTTCACGCCGTCGGGTCAGACCCTAATGAACAAGCTGCGCGTTCCGCAGAAGCTGGGAGCCGATAACCGGAAGCTCGTTGAAGGATCACCGCTGCTGCTGGGCGTGCTCCTGGACCGGGGCGAATACCGGCCGAACCAGCTGTCCGGGTTTTACTCGGTGTTCAGCATGGGTGCGGCGATGGAGAATCTGTGGTTGACCACGGTGGAACTGAAGATGGGCATCCAGTTCGTGTCCTTCCCGATGGAAGTGCCGGAAAACTGGGCAAAGATTGTTGAACTGCTGGAGGTGCCGGATGAGCTGGAGCTGATGGCGGTCTACCGGCTTGGCTACCTCCCGGCGGAGCAGCGCCGGCCGGCTATCGACTGGTCCAGCCGGCAACGGAAACGCCCCTCGCAGTACGTCTTCCGGGGCACCTGCGCCACGCCGCAAAGCGGATGGGACGACTGACACAGGCGCAAATATTCGACACGCTGCCGGGTTTTACGAATTTTGTCGGTAGGGCGCAGTACGTTGGCCTCATGATGCGAACGAACACCGCCACAGCAAGCACGGCTGCCGACCAGCGGATTCAGCAGGGCGGCAGGTATTCCATCGAGGAGCTGAAAATCCTGGCTGACCAGGGCAGCGCCTGGGCCATGGAAAAGGTCGACGAATGGGAACAGCGCTACGCCGATATCTATTCGGGAGACCTTTCGGATCTCTGCGAAGATCAGGACTGCGAGCACTACGGCGAGCCCGTGAACATCTGCTGCGACGCCAACGGCAACCTTCTGGAGATCGACCACGGCAACTGGAGCCACCGGGCTGCTTAGGCGACCTCTAAGGGGTTCCTTCCTTCTCGTTGGCGGTTCATCCAACCGGGGCATGGTTTAGCGTGACCGAAGTCCGTTTCTCATCCACCCTTGCCAGGAAGTAATAGATGACTTTGGACTCTAGAGCCTGCCGGTCAGCAAGGCGCAAACTCAGATGGTAATGGAGCATTTTTCCACTACACGGAATTAAGCCAGTCCGAAGGAAAAGTGCTTCAAGATGAACTCCCAAACCACAACAAACTGGATCCGGGCCGGTCTGATTGCCCTGCCCGTATATGGCCTGCTGACCGCATGGTCTTCATTCAAGCCCCAGCCTGATCAGACGACTGACCCCCAAGGCTGGGCAGAATTCGTCAGTTCATCCTCGTACCTCATCAGTCACCTGATCGGAAGTACGGGCGGAACTATCCTGGCAATCTTCGCGACTATTTCCTTAGGCGCCTACCTGGCCGGCGGCAAGAGCGGCCGACTGGCACTCGCGGCGATGGTGGTCGCGGCTGCCGGCCATGCACTGTTGCTGGTTCCGGCCGTGATCTCGACCTTCGCTACACCCGCGCTCGGCAGGGCGTACCTTTCAGGAATATCAGGCGTCATGCAGGTGGAATTCTCCGACGCCATGACGTTGACCTTCATGCTGGGGCTCCTGCTCGCACTTGTCGGCAACCTGTTCCTGGGTGTGGCTATTTGGCGCTCCGGCAGCCTGCCCCGGTGGGCCGGGGCATCATGGATAGCGGCGACGCTGGTTTTCTACGTCCTGGGCGTAGTCCTGGGAATGGCGACCACCGGTGCCAGCCTGCCGACGCAATCCATCGGGGCTCTGCTCATTGCAGTTAGTGGCGGATGGATCGCGTCTAGCACCTTCCACCGGAATCCTGTGGTTTTGCCAACCCTCCAGGCTCAAACGGGCTCGTAGCGATGTCCGCGTTGCGGATAAACCGCACGGTGACTACTTCGTCGCTCGAATTGCTTACGATGTGGATCTTCCAGCCGAGCCGTTCCTCATCGCTGCCACCCTCATCGGATTGCTTTTGCCCACAGTCGCTATCACTTGGATAACTGACGGGGCGGAGGGACTGCGGGTACTCCGGCGTCGGACACTAGCGTTCAAAGTGCAGGTCCGGTGGTATCCTGCTCACCATAGTGGGCGTGCCACTATCACGCGGGGCCATCTCGGGCTCGCAACCCGGTAACGGGACCCGGGAGCGCCACTGGTCCAGACCCTCCGGGCTAAACTGCATGAACGAATCATGGTGGAGCTACGGGGATTCGAACCCCGGACCTTCTCATTGCGAACGAGACGCGCTACCAACTGCGCCATAGCCCCTTGGAATCTCTAGGCTACATCGGCAGGCGGGGTCGATGCCATATGGCGCCGGTCACAGGCCCCTTTGGGCCTCCGGTAGCCAGGACTGCACAGATCGTTGTAGTTTTCTCACAAACGTCTCATTATCGGGCAGCATAATAGTTGTATGGAGCACTCGCGCTGGGGCAAGGCAGCCTTCGCCGGCGTCTCAACGGCCGGCGCGCTCGTCGCTGCCCTGCTGGTTGCAGGAACGTTTCAAGGGCCCGGGCCCGTCGATCTCGGTGAATCCATCACCGTCTCGACATCTCCATCGCCGCAGGCGAGCGCCACACCGAAGCCCACCGCCGAAGATAAAGATTCCGGCCAGTCCCCTCCCTCCCCGACGTCGAGCCCGACTCCCGATCCGAAACCGGAGCCTAAGCCAAAACCGACGGCACAGACGCCCGTTCCCGTCCAGCCCGCAGAGCCGGAGTCGCTGGACGATGATGATGACGACGACGGCGATGATCATGGCGGGGACCGCGACGAGGGTCTCAGTGATGACGGCCCGGACGACTCAAGCGAGGACGACTCAAACGAGAGCGGCACCGGCGACGACAGCAATGACAGGGCCCAAGACCGTGATTCCGCCGAGGATGCCAGGGACGCAAGGGAGGACCGCAGGGACGACCTGGCAGACGCTAAAGAGGATCGAGTCGACGACCGCGCTGATAGGCAGGAAAGGGATGACAGCGGCGGCGATCGCGACGAGGATGAGGACCGCGAAGAAGGTGATGACGGCTAATGGAAGCGATTAGGCAGCGTTGGCGCAGGCCCCTGACAGTCCGAGCCCGTGTGCTCGCCGCCGTCATGTCACTGGTAACGGTCGGACTGATTGTTGCGGGTGGTACCGCGTATTTGCTGCAGCGCAATCAAGTTGATGAGATCATCAACGACTCCCTCGGCCGCTCGGTGACCGAGTTCCGCGCGCTGGCGGAGGACGGCATTGACCCGTCCACGCTGGAAAGATTCACCACCGCCGACGGACTGGTTTCGGTCGCCATGCAGCGGACGGTTCCGGCCCGGAATGAAGGCATGCTCGGGTTCAGCGCCGGTGAACTCCGGTTTGTCGCCCCCGCCCCCGTTCCCGTGCGGCTTGAAGACGACACCGAACTCGTCAACTGGATCGAGGCGTACGACCCCCAGGACACCATCCGGATCCAAACCGTGGAAACATCCACCACCGACTATCGAATGGTGGTCGTTCCGGTCCAGCTCTCCTCCGACCCCACACCTGGACTGTTCGTCCTTGCCTTCGACCGCAGTGCCGAACTCAGCCGGATCAATGAGACGTTCTTTACGTACTCTCTCGTGGGCCTGGGCTCCCTGTTGCTGATCTCCGTCGTCAGCTGGCTGGTTGCCGGGCGGCTGCTTCGACCCATCCGCCTGGTCCGCGAAACCGCCCAACATATTGGCGAATCCGACCTCTCCCAGCGCATCCCTGTGACTGGAAATGACGATCTGTCGGAGCTGACGCGTACGGTCAATGCCATGCTGGACCGGCTGCAGAACGCCTTCGGCTCACAACGGCAGCTGCTTGACGACGTCGGCCATGAGTTGCGTACGCCAATCACCATTGTCCGTGGCCATATGGAGTTGCTGGATGTGAACGATCCGGAGGATGTCGGCTCGGCACAGACCATCGCGCTCGACGAACTCGACCGGATGCACCTGCTGGTCGACGATCTGGTGACCCTGGCCAATGTCGACCGGCCGGACTTTGTACGGGAGCAGGAGCTCGACGTCGGCAAACTCACCGACGACGTCCTCGACAAGGCACGGCCACTTGGCAAGCGTCGCTGGATTATTGACGCCCGCACCTCCCGGACCTGTTCGGTGGACCCTCGCAGAATCACCCAGGCCTGGCTGCAGCTGGCCGCGAATGCGGTGAAATTCTCGGAACCTGGTTCCACGATCGCCCTGGGTTCTCAGGTTGTTGACGACCGATTGAAACTGTGGGTCCGCGACGAAGGAATCGGTGTCGCCCCTGCGGACCAATCCCGGATCTTCGAGCGCTTCAACCGTGGCAGCCGGACGAGCCGCAGCGAAGGATCCGGACTGGGCCTGACCATCGTCAGCGCCATTGCGCGGGCGCACGGTGGTAGCGTCGGGCTGGAATCCGCGTCGGGTGTCGGTTCCATTTTCACTCTGGACCTGCCGGTCTTCCGCCACGCGGCGGAGGGCTCCAGGTCCGGGCTGTTCGCGGGACCGATTACCCAACAGATTCCCGTCCAAGCGCCGGGCAGCGCTGCCAAAGGACAGCCGGCCAAACTGGAACGTTCCACGCAGGCAACAGAACGGGTGTCTGTTCCGATTAAGCCCGACCGCCAACCAGATTCCGCCGTTTCAGATCGAGAGAGAGCCCGATGAGCCAGATCCTCCTTATTGAAGACGAAGACCGGATTAGCTCCTTCGTCGCCAAGGGATTGCGCTCAGCTGGATATGTGCCAACGGTGGCCAGCACCGGCCGTGAGGGATACGACCTGGCCCAAACAGGTGACTTCGAACTGATCGTGCTCGACCTCGGATTGCCGGATCAGGACGGGTTTACCGTGCTGCGGCGGCTGAGGGAAAACCGGAACAACAGTCCGGTCATCATCCTGACGGCGCGCAGCTCTGTCGACGACACCGTCGCAGGGCTGGAGGGCGGCGCCGATGACTACATGGCCAAGCCGTTCCGGTTCGAAGAGCTTCTCGCCCGGATCCGGCTCCGGCTTCGGGTCGACAGCAACAGCGGTGAAACCACCACGCTGACCCACGGCAAGCTCAAGCTTGACCTCCGCACGCGGCGGGCCGCCGTCGACGGTCGGGAAATTGACCTCTCAGCCCGTGAATTCGCCTTGGCCGAGGCATTCCTGCGCAACCCAGGCCAGGTGCTGAGCCGTGAGCAGCTACTGTCCCGCGTCTGGGGTTACGACTTCGATCCGGGATCCAACGTCGTCGACGTCTACGTCCGCTACCTCCGCAACAAACTCGGTGCCGCCCATTTCGTCACCGTACGCGGCATGGGATACCGGCTGGTCGACGGCGAATAGCCGCATCCGGTGACCCGACGGCCGACCCACGATCCTGGAGTGAACAAGTTGTCATCCTTTGCCCATTCAATACGTGATTTCTGGCGTGCGCCATTTGCGAATGGCGAGGTCGTATATGAAGACGAGTCGTTCGTCGTCGTCACCAATCCCGACCTCAGCGATGACCGCCGGCTCATGGTCTTAGACACCCTGGACGGCAAAGTGATGGCCGCTCTGACTCCTGAAGTGGCCAATCATCTCGGCCTTCATCAGCGGCAGGAATTGTCCGAGCCGAGCTTCCGGCAATCTTTGAAGAACGCGGGAGTCGTTCTGCACGATGCGGATTGTCTTTTTTATTTTTCTCAAGCTGCACGACCTGACCTGTTGCAAGAGAGTCCCGTGAATGCATTGCGTCAACTGACGGAGCAGGACCGGACAGCATTCGAGGAGTTTCAAGCAGCCGCGTCCGAACAGGATCTGGATGATGCCTATGTGGAGCTCGGCCATTGGGCAGTCTTCGGTTCCTTCGAAAACAATCGACTGGTCAGCGCTGCCAGCATGTATCCGTGGAGGGATTCTGAGATAGCGGATATCGGCATACTGACGCTGCCGCAATTCAGGAAAAAGGGCCATGCCCGCAGAGTCGTGCGTTCTATCAGCAGGCACGCCTATGAGCATGGATACGAACCTCAGTACCGCTGCCAGTTGGACAATCACGCCTCCCGGTCCGTGGCCGTGGCGGCGGACCTGACCTTGTTCGGCAAGTGGGAAGTCATTTCACCTGGTTTCACCGCTTAAGTCCCGGAAAGCTCCTGGCTGGGTGGTAGGAAAAGCTCCTCAATCTGAGCATCGAAAATACCGGCCAGGCGGAATGCCAGGTCCAGGCTTGGATCAAACCGCTCGCGTTCGATGGAAATGATGGTCTGGCGGCTCACGCCTAGCCGCGAGGCAAGCTGTTCCTGGGACAAGCCTGCCTCCCTGCGTCGCTCTTTCACCAAATTGCGCATCAGCTCTCCCGTTTGGCGAGAATCGCCCGCCGTATTCCCATGTCGGCCAAGGCCATAAAGACGACAGGAGCAAGCACAAACTGCAACGGCGCTTCGAAACGGGTGATTGAGAAGAAAAGCACGACCAATGACAGAAGAACGATGAGGTCAAAAAAGGCCGAAGATGCCGCGCGCCTGATCCATGATTGTTCAATGGAGTTCGCGTTCTCGGTCCGAACGATTTTTGGATCCTTGCCGGCGACGAGTACCACCCAGGCGACAAGTCCCGCCGCAAGGAAACCTAGAGTTCCGAACGCCAACCCTGCGAGCCAGGCAAAATCGTTGACCGGTTCGAAAAGGCCGGCGCTCACGCCAATGATGGCTCCACCAGCCAACGCGCTTGCACCTACAGGGACGTACTGTTTCCTCTTCGCCATGACACCTCTCCTTGGAAACCAAAATGTATGATGAACTTTACATTCGCCGAGAGTGCCATGTAAAGCGCATTTTACATTTTGACAAGGAACGCCCCGGCACTCAGACAGAAGGATTTGACAGCAAAATGCCGAATCTGAGCGGCGCATAAAGAAGGCGGACGGGCCGCTGGGGAAACGGCCCGCCCGCCCTTTTGGCGGCGACTTTGGGGGTTAGTCGCCTAGTCAGCGCTGGGAGCTGACTGTGCACTTTGGGCCGACACCGGTGACGGCGCCGAAGGCGGGGTCAACGGAGATACGGCTGAGACGGCGGTCGGAGCTGAGGCCGGCGTATTTGGCGTGTTCGGGGTGTTCGGGGTGTTGGGAGTGTTCGGAGTGTTGGGCGTGTTCGCCGTGTTGGGGGTGTTCGGCGTATTGGGCGTGTTCGCCGATTGCGCACTGACCGGGGAGGGAGCAGTGTTCGGTGTATTCGCCGTATTCGGTGTGTTGGCAGTGTTCCCGGAGGACGCCTTCACCATCCAGTCATCGGAATTGAAGTTCTCGGCCGATACAACCTTAGTGCTGTCGTCCGAGCCTCGTTCCGCTGCCTGAGTTCCCGTCTGGATGATCGCCGGTCCCAGGTTGGTCTGCATCTGGCCGTAGTCAGCCGCCGCTGCGGATGCGCCAAGTGCGACGACGCCGAGTGATCCGGTGACAATCCAGACGTTTCGCTTATTCATGATCTTTCCTTTCGAGTAACAGCGGGTTGCTGATATGTCTAGACTGCCGGTTCAATGTGAGAGGTCTTTGAGCCGGGGATGAGAGAGTTCTCAGAATCGACATAGCGGGCAATTCCGACGGCGGCATCGGCCAATTTTTCCGTTGCCTCCAGTCGTCCGAGTGCATCGTCATACCAGTCGTCGGTACCGCTGCGCTTCGCCCCGGCGATCAGGGACAAAGCGACGCCGGCAGCCCGGATCCGCAGTCCCGCGGGATCCACGGCGGTATCGAAGCCTGCCAGGAATCTCTGCATGGCAGACGGCACGCGAACATAGCGGGCATCCACGGCTGGCAGCACCGCCAGATGGCCGATGAAGCAGGCAAGGTCATCCACAAGCAACCCGGGCCCGACGGCGTCGACATCGAGTACTCCGGTGATCTTGCCGCCGTCGACCAGCAGGTTCGCCTCATAGAAATCCCCGTGGCTGGGCACCACGGGCCCCGGATCGGTCGAGGGCAGCAGGCCCATGATCCGCGCGGCGACATCCATAATCCGGCTGCGTTCGGCAGGCAGGGCCGCGGCCGCTGCCATCGCGTAGTCGCCCGCCCGGCTGGCCCACGATGGACGGGCGGGCAGCTCCATGGCTTCGGCGGGGATACGCCGGAGCAGGTCAATCAGCGTCTCCGGGGCCATGGCCATTGCGCCGTTGTCCAGCAGATCCTGCGCCAGCGGTGTGCCGGTGACCTTGCGGAGAGCCAAGACGTCGTGCTGTGGCGGTGCGTAAGGTTCCGGGGCCGGAATTCCAGCTTCGGTGAGCATCCTGTGCCGCCGGTACATCACGTCGGCACGCCCGGACCGGACGACCTTCAGGAAGGCTTCCTCGCCCTCGAACGTGGCGGCGATGACCGCCCGTCGCAGTGGACGATAGCTGATGGTGCGCAATTGGATATCTGCTCCGGGCTTTCCGAAAACCGCCTCGGCCACGGCGGCGGAATCGCAGGCCCAGGCCAGTCCGGGCAGCAGCGGGTCGAGCGGGTGGCGCCACAGGGTTAATTCAGGTTGCTCCCCGCTCTCGGTCCGATCAACTGTTGCCGGAGCGCTCAGCCGGACCACCGGCTTCGTCGTCGTCGCTGGGACCTTAGCCGTCGTCGCGCAGACAAAATCTGTTCCCGACTCCCCCGCCGCATTGATGTGCACTGTTTCGTAGATGGCGGTGACGCCGGCGTGCGGCCGGTGATGGGTCTGGACAAGTTTCCACTCAGTCAGCCGCAAGCCAGCTGTTTCCAGCGCGAGCTGCAGTGGCGTGTGCATCGCGGCGCTCTCGAGCAGGGCGATGTCTGCTTCTTCCCCCGGAAATGCCTTCAGGCGCGAGTTTTCCATAGCACCATTTGAACAGGGCAGCATGATGGCCGTATGAGCGACACATGAGAGCTTTCTCATCTGAATAAGTCATACAACTTGGACCAGCGGTCGAACACTTCTAGAGTTTGGAGGTAAGGAAGAGCCGTTCGGCCCGCAGCAGCCCCGATGACCGTGGCCCGCTGTTCCCCCAGTATTTTCAGGATGATGAGCTATGTCCACTCCACCCAGGCCTGCCCGCGCGCGGTTTTCGACGGCGGTGGGCGCCATTTCCGTGGCTGCACTGCTGCTGACCGGCTGCAGCACGGCAGAGCCCGAATCGAACCAGACCAGCCAGACACCGGTCTCCGGCGGCAATCTCGTGTACGCAACGGGCGACGCCGAACCTACCTGCCTCGATCCTCATGTCGGCGGAAACTACCCGCAGGCGCTTGTCTCCACGCAGTACCTCGAACCGCTGGTATCGCTGAACGACGACGGCGAGATCATCCCCTGGCTCGCCACCGGCTGGGAAGAAGCCGAAAACGGGCTGAGCTGGACAATCACTGTGCGCGACGACGTGAAGTTCACCGACGGCACGCCGTTGAACGCGGAGGCCGTCCGCGCCAACATTGAACATCTGAAGGATCCGGAGACGGCGTCCTCCACCGGATTCCTGGCCCTGGAGAAGGTCACCGGCACCGAAATCGTCGACGAGCACACCATCCGGCTCAACCTGAGTGAACCGGACAGTGCGTTGATGGAGTCGCTCTCGCAGCCATGGCTCGCGATCCAGTCCCCCACCGCCCTCGAACGGTCAAAGGCAGAGAACTGTGAATCGCCGGTTGGCACCGGTCCATTCATCGTGGACGAGTGGGTCAAACAGAACTCGATCACCCTGGTTCGCAATGAGGATTACAACTCCCCGCCGGCCGACGCCGGCCACAAGAGTCCTGCCTACCTGGAATCAATCACCTGGCGGTTCATTCCTGACTCCGCGTCGCGCTACGCCGCGTTGCAGGCGGGTGAGGTCGACGTCATCGACAATGCCCAGCCCGATACCATTTCCGCCGCCGGAAAGATCGATTCCATTGAGCACCTCGACGCTCCGCGTCCCGGTGCTTCGAACCGGATCGAGCTCAATTCCAGCAAGCCACCGTTCAACGATCCGCTGGTCCGTGAGGCGTTCATCCACTCCGCCAACGTGGACGCCGGCATTTCCAGCCTGTTCTTCGATACGGCCGAACGTTCTTACTCCCCGCTGTCCAGCGTCGAAGAGCTCGGCTACGAGGATCCGGAGCTGTTCACCTACGATCCGGAGGAAGCCAACCGGCTCCTGGACAAGGCCGGCTGGGACCAGCGCGACGCCCAGGGCTACCGGGTCAAGGACGGCAAGCGCCTGAGCCTTGAATTCCCGGTCAGCACCAATCAGTCGATTCCCGCCGAGGTGTCCCTGTTCGAGCAGATCCAGGCCACGGCCAAGGACGTCGGCTTCGAGATCAACCTCAACCTGCTGGATTTGTCCAGCTGGTACGGCGCACTGGCGCAGAACAACTATGACCTGGTCAGCGCTCCGTACACCAAGGTCGGACCGGACGTGCTGCGGATTCTCTACCACTCGGATGGAATTGAACCAGCTCCCAGCGGGTACTTCGCCAACCTGGCGCAGGTCGACAGTGCCAAACTCGACAAGCTGCTGACCGAGGCCAGCAGGGAAACGGAGCCGGAACGGCGCGCCGCCCTGTATGAGGAAGCGCAGAAGCTGATCCTGGAGGGCTACTACATCCTGCCGCTCTACGACCAGCAGAACCATTTCCTCTACCGCTCCAGCGTCGAGGGCCTCCGTGCACTGCCAACCGTGTCCACCCCGACGTTCTATGATGTGTGGCTCAATCGGTGACGCGTCCGGCCGGCATTGGCGGGCGGCTGTTAGAAGCTGCCCGCTGGCTGCTTGCCAAAACGCTGGGCGCCGTATTTGTGCTGTGGGCCGTCATTACGCTGATCTTCTTCGGTATCAGGATGATTCCGGGAGACCCCGCTGAGGCGATTCTTGGCGGACCGGGATCACAGGCTTCGGCCGAGGCACTGGCGCAGGTCCGGGCGGAGTACGGACTCGACCAGCCGTTGGTAGTGCAGTATTTTGCCCAGCTGGGCCGCCTGGTCCAGGGCGACCTCGGGAACTCCTACTCGCTCCGGATGCCGGTCTCTTCCCTGCTTGGCGAACAGCTGCCCGCAACGCTGACCCTGGCCTTGCTCTCACTGGTGCTGGCATGGATTATCGCCCTCGGCCTTGCCACTTGGTCCACGCTGTCCGGCCGCAGCGCGTCCCTGGTGTCTTCAGGTCTGGAGATTGTCGGCGCCGCCGTGCCGCACTTCTGGCTCGCCAGTGTGTTGATCCTGCTCTTCAGCATCAACCTGGGCTGGCTTCCGCCGGTGAACACAGGTTCCGCCGAAGGGCTCATCCTTCCGGTGGTGACGCTGGCGCTGCCACTGGCTGGTTTCCTCGGACAGGTGATGCGCGAGTCCATGCTCACGGCGACTACCTCGCCGTTCGCGCTCTCGGCCCGGGCCCGGAGCGAGACCGAAGGCGGGGTGCTCTTCCGGCATTCACTGCGCCATGCCGCCATCCCCGGTATCGCCCTCTCCGGCTGGGCCTTCGGCTCGCTGATCAGTGGCGCCGTCGTCGTTGAAACCATCTTCGCCCGCCCCGGACTTGGCCGGACGCTGCTCAATGCGGTCACCCTGCGCGACATCCCGCTGGTGACCGGCGTTGCCCTCGTTTCGGCCCTGGCGTACGTGCTGGTGATGACCCTCAGCGACCTTGCCGAACGGATTGCAGACCCCAGGGTGCGTGCGTCGTGACCATCATGGCCAATTTTCGACGCCGGGTCCCCGGCCCCGCTGCCCACACACGCCTGAAGGTGACGGTCCCGGAGATGCTGGCCGGCGCCGTCGTACTTTTCCTGCTGGCTGCCGTGGCGTTTCCCGCCTTGCTGGCTCCGTACAATCCGCTCGCGATCAATCCTCCGGACGCGTTCCAGGGACCATCACTGGAGCACTGGTTCGGCACTGACGAATCCGGCCGCGACATCTACTCCAGGGTGATCTTCGGGGCCCGGCCCTCGCTGCTGATTGGGGCGGCGGCGACGGCGATCGGCGTCGGACTGGCCCTGGCGTTGGGCTCGCTGGCGGGACTCGGCGGGCGCGTACTGGACTTCGGTGTCGGGCGGCTGCTGGAAGTCCTGTTTGCCCTGCCCGGTCTGCTGCTCGCGCTGGTCTTCATCGCCATCGCCGGACCCGGCGTCGTCACCTCCACGGTCGCGGTCGGCCTCTCGACGGCGCCCGGTTACGCGCGGATTATCCGCGGCCAAATCATCCAGGTCCGCGGCTCCGGCATGGTCGAAGCCGCCGTCGTCCTCGGCCGGACCCGCTGGCAGGTAGTTCGCCGCCATTTGCTACCCAATGCATTGTCGCCGGTGTTCGTGATCGCCACTCTGGGACTGGGGCAGGCAGTGGTGTGGGCCGCTTCGCTGAGCTTTTTGGGACTGGGTGAGCCGCCGCCTGCCGCTGAGTGGGGCGCGATGCTCGCCGCCGGGCGGACGTATCTGACCACCGCGTGGTGGATGACGTTCTTCCCGGGCCTGTTCATCGTTTTCACCGCCGCCGCCAGCACCGTTCTCGGCCGCGGGCTGCAGCGCAGGACGGTGCGCTAATGGGCGGTTTTTGGCGGAACAACGACGACGACGGGCAGCCGGGGGTCAATCCGCGCACCGGCGATGATGTCCTCTTGCAGGTCGAAGACCTGACGGTGGGATTCGGTGCCGGTCCGGTGGTCAGCGACGTCTCCTTCTCCATCGCCGCCGGGGAATGCCTGGCCCTGGTCGGCGAATCCGGCTCCGGCAAGAGCGTCACCGCGCGGGCCCTGATGGGCTTGGCGGGCGGCTCTGCTCACGTCAGCGCCGGCGCCATGGCACTGGGTGACCGGAACCTGAAGGACCTGAACCCGCGTCAGTGGCGCACCGTCCGCGGCAAGGATATCGGCTTCGTCCTGCAGGATGCGCTGGTCTCCCTCGACCCGTTGCGCACCGTCGGCCGCGAAATTGACGACGCTTTACGGTTGCGGACCAACTTGAGCCGGAACGACCGACAGGCACGCGTCCTCGAACTGCTGCACGACGTCGGCATGGACGATCCTGCGCTCCGCGCTGGCCAGCGTTCCGGCGAACTTTCCGGTGGATTGCGGCAACGCGCGTTGATCGCCTCGGCGATTGCGCTCAACCCGCCCCTGCTCATCGCCGACGAGCCCACAACAGCGTTGGACGCCACCATCCAGGCGCAGGTTCTCGAGCTGCTGGAATCGCTCCGGGACGCCGGTACCGGTCTCCTGCTGATCAGTCACGATCTCGCCGTCGTCAGCCGGGTTGCCCAGCATGTGGCGGTCATGAACGGCGGGCGCATCGTCGAGCAGGGACCAACAGCCTCCGTACTCGGCGACCCGCAGGATGAGTACACCAAACGGCTGTTGAAGGCAGTCCCGTCCGGACATCCCCGGGGTTCGCGCCTCTCCGCAGAAAGACTCCACGTCCACGAGCAGGCCGGCGCTGCCAGGGCTGATCCGGGGCTGGAACCAACCGGGCCCACGGGCACAGGCGTGTCCGCCGCTGAGGTGGCCCGTCCCGACAGGATTGCTGCCGGCGAAGCGGTCTTGGAAGCCACGAACCTGTCGAAAAGGTTCTCCACCAGCAACGGCCCGTTTACCGCCGTCGACGACGTCTCCTTCACCCTCTCCGCCGGCCGTACCCTGGGCCTGGTCGGCGAATCAGGTTCCGGCAAGACAACGGTGGCGCGTCTGGCACTCGGCCTTGCAGCCCCCGATGGCGGCGATGTGCGGCTTTTCGGCGAGCCGTGGAGCGGTATCAGCGAGAAGGAACGACGACGGCGGCGGCCCCTGATTGGTGCGGTCTACCAGGATCCGCTCAGCTCCTTCGATCCGCGTAGGACCGTGGAACAAATCCTCACCGATGCCGTCAGCGGCGGACGCACCGTACGCGCCGGCGCCCGCCGGTCCGAAACGGCCCGGCTGCTGGATATGGTTGGCCTGCCTGTCACGATAGCCGCCCGCGGACCCCTGAACCTCTCAGGAGGTCAACGCCAGCGGGTGGCGATCGCCCGTGCCCTCGCACCCGAACCGCGGATTGTTGTGTGTGACGAACCGGCGTCGTCGCTGGACGTCTCGATCCAGGCGCAGGTGCTGGACCTTCTCGACGAACTGCAGCGCGAATTCGGCCTCAGCTACCTGTTCATCTCCCACGACCTAGGCGTCGTCAGGCACATGAGCGACCATGTCGCCGTGATGCAGCGCGGCCGGATCGTCGAGCAGGCCGATTCGGAGCAGATCTTCACCGCCCCCGAGCACCCATACACCCAGCGCCTGCTGGAGGCATCCCCACGCCTCGAAACTTCCTGAGCACTGAGCCAGCACCCCGTAATCCATTTACATTACATAACTGTTTACACGGGCCCGCCGAAGAAGACTTGGATTTCGATAGCTTTTCCATCCTGGATCGTGATGATCTCAGTGTTGCGGTGTCGCGCACCGGTCGTCAATTCATACTCGTAGGCGATGAACACCGTACTTGCATTCAACTCCACGACGTGAAGGAGATGCTGTGATCTCAGCCGGTGCGCGGTCGGGAAACATCGCTCGAAGTAGGCGTCTCTGTCGATATGGTCGTCTTGCGGACTTGTGAAGACCAATATGTCGGCCACGAGGCCTTCGGCCCTGGCACGGTCTTGGTCGAGGTAGGCCTCGAACAAGGCTTTCACAGTGTCTGCGTTGGACATAGAGTCCTTTCCGTTCAGTCCGGATCCTTGCGCACATCGGCCGATGACTTTTCGCTTCTGCCTCCGTCTACCCTTGCATAAGCGGTGCCACCCACACTTCCATTGTCCAAGGAGCGGAAATCATGGCGACTTTTGTGCTGATACATGGAGGCGGTTCCACCGCTTGGGACTGGAATCTCGTCTCCCCACTACTCAAGAGCTCGGGACACGATGTGGTCGCGGTCGACCTGCCGATTGAGGACAACAATGCAGGGCTGGAGGACTATGTCCGCACCGTGGCCGAGGCCGTGGGAAACGCCCCGGACGTGATCGTGGTCGGTCACTCGCTGGGAGGGTTCACGGCGCCGTTGGTCTGCGGAGAGCTTCAGGCGGACGGCCTCGTCTATCTCACCGCGATGATCCCACAGCCGGGTGAGGCCTTCGGCGACTGGTGGACGAACACCGGCCATGACAGCGAGGCCATCGATGACGATGAGGACGTGACGTTTTTCAATGGCGTTCCTGACCATCTCGCCCGCGAAGCACGTGAGCGCGGGCGGGATCAGCAGGGCGAATGGATGTCGCGCGCGTGGCCGGCGGATCGGTACCCATGCGTCCCCACGAGGGCGGTTTTGTGCCGGGAGGATCGCTTCTTTCCCGCAGCGTTCATGAGGCACCAGATCCGCACCCGCCTGGGAATCGAACCAGTGGAAATTCCTGGTGGACACTACGCCGCGCTGAGCAATCCGGAGGCGGTAGCGGCCACATTGAATGATTTCGCACAAGAGATCGAGCCAATTCGGGGCAACTGAGAAGCACCATCCGTTAGTCACCGCACAGATTCCACATCTCTCCGGGGCGAACCGGTTACCAGACTATCCATCGGGACATAATGCGATTGCTTGACCTATCGATTATCGATATCTTTTAACTGTTATTCAATCGAAGGAGTCCCTGATGGGAAAACTGACCATCCTCGCGCTGCGCATCGTGCTCGCGCTGGTGCTTGCCGGCTCGCTCTTTGTACAGACATGGATTGTGCCGCTGCTGGCTATCGATCTGGAGGAGGCCGGCGCGCCCACCGGTTTGAGCGTGGCACTCGTCATTCTCGTGCTGCTGGGCATCGTGACCGTCCAGATCACTTTGGTATGTGTCTGGCGGCTGCTGACCATGGTTCGCCGGGGAACGGTGTTTTCACACGGCGCCTTCCGCTACGTGGACATCATCTTCGGTGCCGTAGCGGCCGCTTCAGCAATCATGTTCGGTCTTGCCGTTGCACTCGCACCCGGCGGGACCGCCCCTGGCATTGTCCTGCTGATCTGCGGGGCCTCCCTGTTGATTGCGGGGATGGCGCTGATTGTCCTCGTGCTTCGGACCCTGCTCTCCAAAGCAGTTGACCGCGATGCCGAGGCGAACCATTTGCGGACCGAACTCGACGAGGTGATCTAATGCCGATCATCATTGACATCGACGTAATGCTGGCCAAGCGCAAGATGCCGGTTGGCGTGCTGGCCGAACGCGTTGGGATTACACCCGCCAACTTGGCAGTGCTCAAGAACGGCCGTGCCAAGGCAATTCGGTTCACCACGCTGGAGGCGCTGTGTGAAACGCTCAACTGTCAGCCGGGCGATTTGCTTCGTTGGGAGCCTGCCGAAGTTCCAGCCACTCCTTGAACGTCACCGTCCCAAACGAGTTGCCCGGTGTCAGCATCCGCCCTTCCCGGAAGAACCGGCCGACCCGCCCGGGCACCGGAACGGTAATGATCCGTCCCTTCCCGCCAGCATGGTTCCTGCAGACCTCGGCGACCTCCCGCGCCGGGATGACTTCAGGTCCTCCGACGGTCACCATGCCGCCATCGGGCAGCCCGGCAGCTGTCGCCGAGTCCAGCAGCGCCCGCGCGACGTCGGTCGTGGCAATTGGCTGGAAGGAGACCCCGCGGAGGGAGATGAACAAGCGCGCCTTCGAAGCGGCGCAGGCCATCCCCGCCACGAGATTGTGGAACTGCGCCGCGCGCACGATGACTGTGTGTGCTGCGGAATTGCTGTAGGCCCTCTCCTGGGCCGCCTTAGCGCGGTAATACGCCAGCGGCCCCTGATCAACGTTGACGATCGAGAGCAGCACCACGCGTTTAATGCCTGCCTCTGCGGCAGTGGCTGTCAGTTTCGCCGCGCCAGTGGGCAGTAATTTACGCGCTTTGCCGGTCCTGCCGTCGAGCGTGTCGATAACGACGTCGACGCCATCCAACGCCTGGCTCAGCCCTTCTCCGGAGACGACGTCCGCGCGGACATACTCAACTCCGTTGCGGAAGGCTGGTTGATCCGGTGTTGGAATGCGCCTGCTCAGCACCCGCACCTGGTAGCCGCGCTTCAATGCTTCAGTAACGACGTCCCGACCGGCCAAACCGGTACCACCGGCCACCAATATGCGTTCCATGATCGAAGTCTATCGGCCAAGGTTTCGCCTACTTGGTCAAACGGAGGGTTCCACCGCATGCCTGCTGCTATCAGCCGGAGCGCACTTTGTCTGGAACCACACCCACAGCAGGGCGACGATGCCCGCGGCAAGCAACAGCCCGGCCACCGTGTCGAACAGCCAATGCACCTGCAAGTACGTCCGGCTGAACATCACCAGTACAATCAGGCACGCGCCGAGCACCCAGATCCACACCCGGGCAAAGATGAAACCCGCCGCAACGACGGCGGCAACAGTCGCCGTGGTGTGGCCGGAAGGGAAGGCTGGAGTGTGCGTACTGGCCAATTGCCCCTCCGGCCGGGCACGGTCGACGATGAACTTCATCAATCTGCTCATGAACAACACGCTGATGGTGGCGGAGGCCGCGAACAAGGCACACTGCAGGTGGTTTTTCAGCAACAGCACGAAAACCGCACCCTGAAAGATGAAGATTCCGTCGTAGCCGACCCAATCCAGCAACTGTGACAGCTGAAGCAAAAACTGGTTCCGATGCTCCTGGATAAAGCCATACCAAGCAGCATCAACTGGCTGGAATACCGCAGGTCCGCTGCCAAGCGCTGCCATCAGGGCGAGCACCCCGAACGCGGCGAGAAAGGAACCACCCGTGATGGCCAGCGCCCTATTGCTGTATCGGCGCGGGTCAGGGTGTATCTGCATCAGGCTATGCTATCCGGCCCTTATGTGGCCGGTGGGAACTTTCTAACGCGGCGGCTAGGCCCGACGGCGCTGCAGGACGTCGTCCAGGTTATTCAGCCCGGTGCCCGGCTTGGCGCCCTCCGTTTTGGATGTCGTGCTCTGCTTCGATGACGCGTTCTCACCATCAGTCGTCTTGTCCTGGCTGACCTTGACCTCAACCTTGGGGGCCACGGCTCCGGATTTGATGGACGGCTTGCCCTCCGGCTTCGGCTCTGCCGGCAGGTCCAGCGGCTCCGGGACCGGGCGTTCTGCCTTGGCGGACTCAACGTACTTGGGTTTGGGAAGCTCAACCGGCTGCCACGTCGGCTTCGGTTCTTCAGCTGGCTTGGGCCCTTCAGCCGGTGTTTCACCGGACTCTGCGGCGACTTCTAAAGCCGCCTTACGGAGGTCTTCGGCCGTGAGCGCGGCCTGACCGGTCTTGGCTTCGCTCGTGCTGCTATTGGCGACGGCTTTACCCTCTCCGGCCTCACCGTTGACGCTCTCGGCGTCAAAAAGTTTAGTATCGCGCTTCGGTGCGGCGGCCTTCGTGGCGGCCTGCTGCTGGGCCGGACCGGCCGCGCCCGGTTTGGCCGCAGGCACGGCATGTGCGGCGGTCGTTCCGGGGTTCATCGCCGCACGGAACGCGTTATCCACCCGGCGGGCAGATCGCTTGCTCCGGTCGCGTATGGCCAAGGTCCTCAGGGCAGCGACACTGGTAACGGCAACCAGGAAGGACACGATCGGCAGATAAGCAGGTGCGATACCGGCCAGGCTCAGGGCGCCGGCGATAACCGCAGTCAACAGTGCCGCCAGTCCTGCAACGGCCAGTGCCGTACGGCCGTAGCGGATCTTGAAGGCAGGAGCCGGGGCCTTGCCAGCAACCTGGCTTCCCGGGCGTTCCACCGGGAGGCGTGCGCCCGTGGCGCCCGCAGGCTTCGCACTGGCGCTGCTCCCGGCGTCGTTGCGGCTGGCGCTTTGCGCCTTTGGGCTGGCCGCTGCCGGCTTGGCGGAAGGTGTGGGATTTGAAGTATTTTCCATGATGTTCCCCTGAGAACTGGAGTCCTCCGTTAGAGAGGGTGACGTGACCGCGGGCATTGCCTGGGCGAGGGCCAAATCCTGCATCGTTGGACTCTCCTGGCGCCGCAGAAAATACGGGACGACCCACACCAGCCAGAGCCCCACAATGACCACAAGGATCGCTGAGCTGTTAAGTGAGATGTCCACGTACAAAACCGTAGAAGCTGAAACATTCCGTTGGCGGTATTAGTGCCGGTGTGTCGGAATACTGAGGCTGGATTGTTGGAATCTTGTTAGATTCCTACTGCACGGCACCCGGAGTGAGCCAGCGGTTGAGCAGGCCTTCCGGGGGTACTTCCTCAGATGTCAGTGCGAAGCTGCGGTGGTCTGCCCAGCTGCCGTTGATATGCAGATAATTCACCCGCATCCCTTCGTCACGGAACCCGAGTTTTTCAACCACCCGGAGACTGGCTTTGTTTTCGGGACGGATATTCACTTCCATCCGATGCAGCCCCAGGACGTTGAAACAGTGGTCAGTGGCCAGGGCGACGGCGGTTGGCGCCACTCCCCTGCCGGCACGGTCCCGGTCCACCCAGTACCCCAGCGTCGCCGTCATGGCCGATCCCCACACGATCGTGGAGACGGTGAGCTGGCCAATCAACATGGGCTTGCTGTGTTCCGGCCGCCGTTCTGTGATGATGAACGGTAGCGCCACTCCTGAACGGGCTTGCTGATGCAGATAACGAACCAGCTCGGTGAATGTGGGTAGATAGCCACCGGGCGCCGGGTTGGACGCCTCCCAGGGCGTCAACCATGCGGCATTTCGGCGGCGCACGTCGTCCCATTGCCGCTGGTCTCGGTAGCGGATGGGCCGCAGACTCAGGTCTCCGCTGGTCAGCGTAACCGGCCAGCGGCTTGTCCCGCGCATGCCGAAGGCTTTTCTAGGCCCCCGAGTCGGTAAATTCCTTGAGCCAGGCCCGCAGGTCCGGTCCCAGGTCTTCACGCTCGGAAGCCAGTTTCACCACTGCTTTAAGGTAGCTGAGTTTGTCGCCGGTGTCATAACGGTTGCCACGGAAGACAACGCCGTAGACTCCGGCACCCTCGCCCTCGGAAGTCGCAAGGGTCTGCAACGCGTCCGTCAGCTGAATTTCCCCACCACGGCCCGGCCCTGTCTTTTCAAGCACATCAAAAACCGACTGGTGCAGGACATAGCGGCCGATAATGGCCAGGTTAGAGGGTGCATCGGCCGGTGCAGGCTTCTCCACGAGCTCGTTGATCCGGACGTAGTCCTCGCCGTCAATGACTGAGATGTCGGCGCAACCGTAGGAGCTGACCTCCGAGGGATCGACCTCGATCAGTGCGACGACGGACCCGCCCGTTTTGGCCTGGACTTCGATCATGCGGCTGAGCAGTTCGTCGCGTTCGTCGATGAGGTCGTCACCCAGCAGGACCGCGAACGGTTCGTCGCCCACATAGAGCTTTCCACGCAGTACAGCGTGGCCCAGTCCCTTGGCATCGCCCTGGCGCAGATAGTGGATGTCCGCCAGTTCGGACGCTTCCCGGACGGCAGCCAGACGTTCGGTGTCGCCCTTCTGCTCCAGGGTCTGCTCCAGCAGCGGCACGCGGTCGAAGTGGTCCTCAAGCGGGCGCTTATTCCGCCCGGTAATCATCAGAACGTTTTCGAGCCCGGCCCGTACAGCCTCTTCGACGACATACTGGATGGCGGGTTTATCCACCACGGGCAACATTTCCTTCGGCATTGCCTTGGTGGCGGGAAGGAAGCGTGTTCCCAGCCCTGCGGCGGGAATCACGGCCTTGCGGACGTTGTGCTGGCCCGGCGCATGGATTGGTGAAGCATCTGCGGCTGACGATTCTGTGCTCATTTGTCTAGGCTAACCCAAGGAGAATCGAACGCACTAAGCCGCTTCATGGATGGGGAAAAGATGACGGATACCAAAAGTACCAAGCAGGACTCCCGGCGGCGGCTTCGCGAACGGCGCCGGTCAATGTCCGCGGACGACAGGCAAGCGGCCGCGGTTTCGCTGGCGGAACAGGTTCTCGACTGGCTCGATCAAAAGTACGACGGCGGCCACGTCACCGTTGCAGCGTATCTGGGTGTCGGCGTCGAGCTCTCCACTGATGTTCTGCTCGACCGGCTCGAAGCTGCCGGACATTCCGTGTTGTTGCCTGTCTGCGAACCGCAGTACCAACTCGCCTGGATCCGATGGACCCCGGGAACCGAGCTGGTGCGGAGCAGTCTTGCGCCGGTGCTGGAGCCTGTGGGCGAACGGAAAACGGTACAGATCATGGAGGATGTCGACGTCGTCCTCCTGCCCGCGCTGGCGGCCGACACTGCAGGAAATCGGCTGGGTCAAGGCGGAGGTTACTACGACAGGTTCCTTGCCTCCTTGTCGCAGGTCCAGCGGAAGCCGCTCACTGCCGCCGTCGTTTATGATCACGAGCTCCTGGGGTCCGGTGCATTCGACCATACGTCGCTGGATATCCCGGTTGATGGTGTCTTTACCCCGGTCCGGTGGCACGAAAGCACCACGAAAACAGTGTAGAATTAGCACTCGGAAACCGAGAGTGCCAATGCGGGACTTCTGTCCCCACTCGAAGTTCCCGCCACTGTTGTTGGTGTGCGGTGCTTGAAGACTGCCGCCCAGACGTGAAGGAAGTACCGTGCCTACCTATGCCTACGCCTGCAAGGACTGCGATCACGCGTTCGACATCCATCAGTCCTTTAGCGAGGATTCGCTGACCTCCTGCCCTGAATGCGACGGCTCGCTGCGCAAAAAGTTCAACAGCGTCGGTGTCGTCTTCAAGGGCTCGGGCTTCTACCGCAACGATTCACGCGATGCGAAAACGTCGACGTCGGCGGCAAAGAAGGATTCCGGTTCCGCCAATGGCAACTCGTCCACGGACGCCGGAAGCAACGGCTCCAAGCCGGCTGATTCCAGTTCCGGATCAAGCACCTCCGGCAGTGGAGACTCCAGCTCCTCCAACTCTTCGTCGACGCCGGTTGGTGCCGGAGCAGGTTCCGCCAAGTCCGCCTCGAACTAAGCGCCCACTAGTCCTCCACAGGATCGCGCCGGCCGCGGAGTGTCCACATTCCCCGCCCGTGCCGTTCACCCTTGAAGGCGGGGTGCCTAGCGTGGAGGCATGTTCCGACGTACAAGTACATCCCGGCGCCCACGGCGGACCTCGACAGGCCAGCCGTCAGGGGCCGTTCCCCGCTGGATCATCCGTAACCGGCGCCTGCTCGCCGCGCTGCTGTTTTGTTGTGCCGCGGGTCTCGCTGTCCACCAACTGACGCCAGCCGATGCTGCCCGGGTCAAAGTTGTGGTCGCCGGAAGTGATCTGGCCGCCGGGCAGGTGCTGCGGCCCTCGGCCCTGACCCTTGCCGATGTTCCGCCTGGAATAGCGCCCGGCTCCGCCTACAGTTCAGTCGAGCAACTCATAGGGAAACAGCTGGGAGCGCCGGTCCGCAGCGGCGAAATCCTGACCGATGCGGCCTTGCTGGGGCCCGGTCTGCTGATCGGTGCACCGCCGGGAACAGTGGCGGTTCCGCTGCGCGTCACGGACCCGGGCACCGTCAAGCTGGTCCGGCCGGGAGAGCGCGTCAATGTTGTCGTCAGCACCGGCAATGGATACGAACGGGCCATAGAGAGTGAAGTAGCCGCCGAGGATGTTGTGGTTCTCTGGACATCGGCCGCAGGCAGTGCTGCCCAAAGCAGCAGTACCGGCGGCGGTGGAGGTTGGCTGGGCACCAGCGAAGCTGAAGGGCTGGTCGTCATTGCTGCGGCACCCGGTCAGGCGAAATCACTGGCGGGAGCGTCCGCCCGCGGCAAAGTGTCTCTCGTCATGGTCGGGCCTACTGGCACCGGGTAGTTGCGTGCCGGGCGTCCGCTGATGCAGCTTTCGATCCCCGGTCCCGTTACCCCCAGTGCGGCGGTTTCTGCTCCCGGAGCCATTGGTCGTGGTCGGACCCTTCACTTCCGCCCCAGGACCCGTCCTGGTCTTCTGCTGCCTTGTTCGGAAGCACCCGGCCACTATCACGGTAGTTCCCGGTCGTGGCCTCCGTGCCTTCGCCGGCATCCTGCTGCGTTCCGTTCGAAGCAGCGACAGCGTCACTTCCTTCTTCGGCGCCGTCAGTCAGCGGCCATTCCACTTCGTTTTCCATGTCGCTCCCATCCTCCAGCCCGGAAGTAGCTTCGTCCCACCAATCGCTGCCTGCGTTGTCGCTGGGAGCGTCCAAACCGAGGTGGGCGCCGATCAGGTCCGTACAAGCCACAGGATCGGTAAAGACCTCGATCGTCCACAACGGCATATACCGCCAGCCGAGGCGCTCAAGCATCTGCGGACGGAGCCGGCTGCGTTCGCGTACGCTCATCTGTCCGTACTTTTCCGTACCGTCCGATTCAATTGCGACCGGCCTGGGCAAGTCGGTGTCCCGGCCAGGTGAGACGGGCAGTTGCAGCGGATCGGCGGCAGCAACAATATCGATCTCGCCGTCGTAATGGTGCCAAACGTTGGCACCGCGGTTACGGAGCCGGTCCACCAGATCGGCGACCAGCGGATCATCGGCCAGATCCCGCGCCTGGCCGCCTTCAGCTGCAGTGGCCGTATTCGACGACACCGTTGCCGACCCGCCCAGTTCGCGGTTGATCAGCTCGTAGAAGTCGAGCGCACCGTGGCTGAGCCGGGAAGGGTCCAGATCCTGCGGCTTGAAGCACGTCAGGATATGCAGGTTGGAACGGGCACGGGTCATCGCAGTGATGAACCTTCCACTGCCGGAGGGCCCCGACAGCGGTCCGAAACTGTGCAGTGCCCGACCATGCGGTGTACGGCCGAAGCCGAGCGAGAAAATGACGCTGTCGCGCACCAGTCCCGAGGCACGCTCGAGGGGAACAACCCGGAACGATTCTGCGCCGGGATTGAAGAAATCCGCCAGGGCCGGGTAATTGGGCATCTGCATCCGGATCGCCTCGGCAACGCGTCCGGCGTGCCGCTTGCTCGCCGTAATGACAGCAAGCGACTGCCGCGGCTGCCGCCGGGCGTGTTCAAAGACCAGGTCGACTACCCGGTTCACTTCAGCAACGACGCTTTCGACGGCATCCTGGCCGGCGCTTGGCATTCCCGTGCCATCGGGCAGGTACTCAACGACCAGGGAACGTCTGGCACCGGCAGCGGCATGACCGTCCGGAAGGCGTGACAGCATTCCATCGTAGAAGGACTGGCTCAGATGCTGCACCAGATCCTCGTCGACACTCCGGTACGTCACCGTCAGCGTCCGTTGCGGCAGGACGCGCCCCAGCGCACTGGCGGCACTGGTCAGCGGTTTGTTTTCGTCGTCGCCGTCCGCAGCAGCCGATTCTACTCTCACCGAGAACCGCCTGGGTGCTCCCAGCCGGTCGTCGCCGAAGGCGATCACCTGTTCAGCGCGGCCGATCGCGGGCAGCGCTGATTGCAGCGAAGTGGATTCAGCGTCGAGGATGATGACGGTGTCGAACTGCTGTGAGTCTTCCAGCAGCGACGGCAGCACCAGCGGGCTGGCAGTCCAGATGGGAAGAAGCGACTGCACCAGCTGCCGGGATTCATGTCCCAGGCCGGCCACTGTCGGATCTCCACCCTTGATCAACTCCCGCAGCGAATGTGCTTCTCCCGCATGGTGGGCCACACCATTGCGCCAGCGCCGGGAAAGCTCCCAGCGAAGCCGGGAAGCACCTGAGGCGATGTGGGCCTTATCGGCCAGCCGGTACTCCGCCTCCAGGCGGCGCAGGCTTTCACCGTCGGACATGGCCAGATAGTCATCACCGCTGATCATGGCCTCGAGTGCGGACTGCCACCAGGCCAGTTCCAATTCGGACCCGACCTGCTCGGGCCCGACTTCCCGCTCTGCCAAATCGTCGAGCAGTTCCGCCAAACCATGCTCGCGCATGTTCTCCAGCAGCAACGTCCGTTCCGGCAGGGACACAAGCGTCTGCTTGTCCGCAGCCAGCATCCTCAGGCGCTCCAGCAGCGTGGCGTACGGGAGGGATCTCAGGTCACCACCGGCGTCGGTATCGACCAAGGTCGCGCCGAGGGCGTTGAGTTTCTTATGCACTCCGCGGTAGTACTCGTTGATCTCTGCCAGTCCGGAGGGGATTGAGGGATGCCGTTGGCTGGTGGCGTACTCGTTCCAGGCACTGTGCTGGCGCTGGACGTCGAGCAGCGACCCATGCAGGTCCGAGATATGAACACCGGGACGGATGTATTCCTTGGCGACGCGGCGCAGCCGGGAGCGCGTCATCGACGTCATGTCGACATTGTGTTCGCGGCGCCACGCAGAGGGAGCCGTCGCTGAAATCAGGTCCGTGACCGGGCGGTCGAAAATATCGGGGGTGAACTTGTCCAGGCTGGCGCGGATCGAGACCAACAGATCCAGCTGCCGGCCCCACTCCTCGAACGATGCGCCCAGCGAGATCTGCGAGAAGTCGGCCATGGTGACCATCTTGCTGTGCAGCTGAGGAAGATCGCCGGCCAGCTCAACGGCGAGCTCGTAGGCTTCCTCGGTTTCCTGCCGGTTCACCAGCCGCGCCCCGTACCACGGGCTCTGCCAACGAGCCTTGCTGAAGCTGTCGAGCTCGGCCGCGCGCCGCAGTCGGTTCGTCAGCTCCGCGCGGTCGGTGATGCTGTCGAGGACACTGCGCTTGAGCCGTACGGTGGTGGCCGGAGCGGGCTGGATCGAAGTGAGTTTCGCCAGCGACTGCATAGCCTGGTACGGGGAACAGCCCCAGCGCTGGCGAACATTGTGCAGCGAACTCACGTGATCCTGCAGCGCGTGGCGGTGCTCCATAAGGGTCTGGTGCAGGTTCCGCAGCTGAGGTTCGGCGGACCTCTCATTGCGTACGATGGCCCGGACCAGTTGTTCCTTGAGGCGGTCGCCGTCGACGCCGGTGTTCAGCTGCAGGACCAACGAGCCAAGCTGCATCTCGTCGAGCCGGTTGATGAAATCGTTGATCGTATTGCGTCGTTCGGCGACGACGAGGACTCTTTTCCCTTCGGCGGCGAGGGCCGCGACGGCGTTGACAGCCGTCTGCGTCTGTCCGGTGCCAGGAGGGGCGTCGACAGCAAGGGAGGTGCCTGCATTGATGAGATCGAGCACCTCCTGCTGGGACGAATCGGCATCCAGCAGCAGCAGCTCGTCGGCCGGGTTCCGCTCGTCAATGGGAGTAAAGCGTTCAGGCGGTGTCGACACCGGGGCGGCGCTGCCTTTGCGGGCCTCCTCAACCAAAGCGCTGATCACACGACTGTCCGGTGAGATGGCGCCGTCGTACATGTGCTCTTCAAGGTCAGCGAACGTGGAGACGAGCAGGTGGTGTTCGACAACCATGCCACCAATACCGCCAGTCAATGTCCGCAGCCGGTCGAGGACGGGGTAAGGATCGAAGCGGGCAGTGCTGTAGGCCATCCGTTCAATGGCCGGGACGTCGAGTTCTATTTCGTACTCGCGGGCCAGGAAACGGACCAGCGCCGGATTGAGCCGCGCCTGTTCGGTGACCTGCAGTTCGTAGTCGTCCTGGCCGGGCCGCCCGGTCAGCGACACGGCTGTGAGCAGGACCGGTGCGGTGAGCTGTTCGGCTACCCCCGCCGCCGGTGAACGCCACGATGCGGTGCCGGCAGCGAGATAACCAGCGTCGAGCCCGCGGTCGGAACCAAGCTCGAAAATCTTGGCGCGAAGGGTGCGTGCCGCCGCCAGAGCGATGGAGTACTGGTCCTGGTCCCGGATCAGGGTCGACAAACGCGTCCGGCGTCCAGCCAGCAACTGGGCCAGACCGGACGGGTGGGCATGCGTCAGGTCAATGGTGCCGCCCGGGGCAGGGCGGAAGCGCAGCATGGTTTGCGCCCCCGCAAAGGGGCCCAGCTGCTCGAGCCATGCGTACAACGCATCGGTCTCGGTATCCAACTCATGGCTTTCCTGCGTTGGCACAGGTGCCCTCTCTTCTGCACTCATGCGCGACGTTTTCGACCAAAGTGGCATGCTCTTGAGGCTATCTGCTGCCTCCCCGGAATTGGGTCAACGCAACACGTATACGGCCGAAAAAGGAGCATATTGGCTCCGGAAAGGCCGGGGACGGTTGCTGCTACTCCCATTCGATGGTGCCCGGTGGTTTGCTGGTGACGTCGAGCGTGACCCGGTTGACGCCATCGACCTCGTTGGTAATGCGGTTCGAGATCCTGGCCAGCAGGTCGTACGGCAGACGCGACCAGTCGGCGGTCATGGCGTCCTCACTGGAGACCGGACGCAGCACAATCGGGTGACCGTAGGTGCGGCCATCGCCCTGGACGCCGACGCTGCGGACGTCGGCCAACAATACGACCGGCATCTGCCACACGGCGTCGTCAAGTCCTGCCGCGGTCAATTCCGCACGCGCAATGGCGTCGGCCTTGCGGAGTAGATTCAGCCGCTCCTCCGTGACCTCGCCGATGATGCGGATCCCGAGGCCTGGTCCGGGGAAGGGCTGGCGTCCGACAATTTCGTGCGGCAGCCCGAGCTCGGCGCCAACAGCACGGACTTCGTCCTTGAACAGTGCCCGCAGCGGCTCAACCAGCTCGAACTGCAGGTCCTCGGGCAGTCCGCCGACATTGTGGTGGCTCTTGATATTGGCCGCGCCTTCGCCCCCGCCGGATTCGACGACGTCGGGATACAGGGTGCCCTGGACGAGGAACTTGATCGGCTGGCCTTCGGCACCGGCTTCGGCTACCAGGGCGCGTTCGGCATTCTCGAAGGCCCGGATGAACTCGCGGCCGATGATCTTACGCTTCTGCTCCGGATCGGAAACGCCGGCGAGCGCGTCGAGGAACCTGTCGGTTTCGTGTGCCACGTAGAGGTTGACGCCGGTGGCCGCGACGAAATCCCGCTCTACCTGTTCCGCTTCGCCTTCACGCAGCAGACCGTGATCGACGAAGACGCAGGTGAGCTGATCCCCCACCGCCTTCTGCACCAGTGCTGCGGCCACGGCGGAGTCGACACCGCCGGACAGTCCGCAGATTACGCGGGCGTCGCCGACCTGGTTACGGATCACCTCGACCTGCTCGTCGATGACGTTGGTGGTGTCCCAGTTCGGTTCCAGCTTGGCGCCGTTGAAGAGGAAGTTTTCGAGGACTTTCTGACCGAAATCGGTGTGGTTGACCTCTGGATGCCACTGCACGCCGAACAGGGCACGGGCCTCGTTGGCGAACGCGGCGACCGGTGCGCTGCCGGTGCTGGCGAGGACCTCGAATCCGTCCGGTGCCTGCTCGACACTGTCACCGTGGCTCATCCACACTTTTTGCTGGCTCGGCGTCCCGGCCAGGATGGAGCGACTCTCGCCGACGCCGCTGATGTCGGTCGAGCCGTATTCACGCAGACCGGTTTTGGCAACGGTTCCGCCGAGGGCGTTCGCCATCGCCTGGAAGCCGTAGCAGATGCCCAGCATGGGCACACCGGCGTCGAGCAGGTCCTCATGGATTCCCGGGGCATCGTCAGCATAAACGCTGGACGGACCACCGGAAAGGATGATGGCCACCGGGTTCTTGGCGAGCAGCTGCTCCGTCGAGTACGTATGCGGAACGATCTCGGAATAAACGTTGGCCTCGCGCACCCGGCGGGCGATCAGCTGGGCGTACTGGGCGCCGTAGTCAACAACGAGGACAGGCCGGTGGGCAGGAGCGAGTTCAGTCACCCTACAAGGGTAATCGTCCGGCCCATCCACCGCACATTTGACGACGGCGGAAAAGTCACCTCGGGCAGGGCGGCCATTGGAGGGAGGACAATGGTGTCGGCGTCATTCCTCACGGCTGCCTCGACATTCCGCCCGAACGATGGAGACCACCTTGACGGCAACCGTCGATGGGCCAACATTCGCACCGCCGTGCGGGCCGGTTCAGGGCTGGGCCGACGGCGGCGTCATCCGTGTCACCGGGATTCCCTATGCGACGGCGGAGCGCTTCCAGCAGCCGGTTCCCGCCGCCGACCGGAGTGAAGTGTTTGCGGCGACAAGCTGGTCCCCGGCCTGCCCGCAAAACGAGACCCGCCTGACGGAATACATGCTTGGCGGCGGCCCCGAAAGCCTGCAACAGGACGAGAACTGCCAGCGTCTGTCCATCACCATGCCAGCCGGCACACGACCCGGGGACCGGCTGCCGGTAATGGTGTGGATCCATGGCGGTTCCTACGTCGCGGGTGCCGGTGATATGCCCCTGACGGATCCGATCCGGCTTGTGAAGGAGCAGCGCGTCGTCGTCGTCTCCATCACGTACCGGCTCGGTCTTTTCGGTTACCTCGGTGGTGATGGTCGGCCGGCGAACCTTGGGCTTCTCGATCAGGCCGAGGCCTTCCGGTGGGTGCTGCGCAACATAGACGCCTTCGGTGGCGACGGCGGCAATGTCACCGCGTTTGGGCAGTCAGCCGGCGGAGATGCCATCCTGCACCTCCTCGCAGCTGCGAAGGGCGAACGCCTTTTCCATAAGGCGATTGTGCAGAGCGCGCCATTAGGCATCGCCCGCGGACGGCAGCGGATGACGGCCGCGATGCTGCGTGCAGCCCGGGACCTCGATCCGGCTCTCCCCGCTTCTGCGGTCCTCGAGCTTGAACGGAACGTCATCCGCGCCGGGGCGCGGCACGGCCTGCGTTCCACCATGCCGTTTGGCATCCAGTACGGACATCCACCGCTCCCCGACGAAGCCGAGGTCGAAGCCGCCTGGGACGCCGCGGTCGATGTGCCGCTGCTGATCGGCACCACCGCACAAGAGACCCGGTTCTTCGTTCCGGCGGTCCCACTACTCCACTCCGTCTCCCGGATTCCGCTTCTGGGCAACGCCCTCATCGCGGCATTAACCGGAATCCTGTCGCACATCGTCTACGGCGCAGGAGCGGACCGATTCGCGCGCCGCCATGCCCGCGGTGGTGGTTCCGCCCACCGGTACACCATTACCTGGTCGGCGCCCGGCAACAGTTTCGGCAGCCCACACACCATCGACCTGCCGCTCCTGCTCGGCGACGAAGACGTCTGGCGGGATGCGCCGCTCCTTAGCGGCGCGACCTGGAAACAGGTGGACCAGGCGGGCAAAGCAGTCCGCATGGTGTGGGCCGACTTCGCCCGTGGCAGCGCCCTGCCGGACCGCATGATCATCCCGGGAATCCTGCGAATAAAGCGCAGGTGAAACCGCCAATTAGGCCGCTGCCGCTGGTAAAGTGTCGGCCATGGCTTCTACTTTGGTCCGCCCCCGCGATGGCAAGTTAATCGCCGGTGTCTGCGCTGCCCTCGCCAACCGCTTTGGTATTTCGAAGGCGCTCGTCCGTATCGGATTCGTCATTTTCGGATTGGTTGGTGTCGGGGAACTCGCCTACATCGTGCTGTGGATTGTCATCCCCAAGGCCTGATTCCACTCAAGCAGCTTTCACTTAGACCGCCCGGGCAATGACGAGGAATTCGCCGTCTCCGGCGCCGACTGGTTCGCGCTTCCAGCCGCCATAAATATGGTCGACGGCGAATCCCTGATCCGGAAGGGAACGACGCAGTTCTTCCTCCGTACGGAAACGAAGCGTGGATGAGCTGAGCAGATCCCGTCCGTCCGAAAAACGATAGTGATGGTCAAAGTCCACGATCCGGCCCTGAACCTGCGTGACCTCGGTCCAAATATCGACTTCGGTTCCGTCCGGCAGCACGATTTGATGGCTGGAATCCTTCCGATTCCACTGCTCCCATTTACGGTCCTTCGGATCGCGGGAATCGAAGATCAGCCGCCCGCCTGGGACGAGAGCACGCCTCAGGTCAGCGAGGACTTCTGCCCATTCGGAGTCGGCGACAAGGAACTGCGCCACATGGCTGGTCATGACCACCGCGTCGAAATCCAGCGTTGAAGCGTCATTGGACAAGCCGACTATCCAGGTGACATTGTCTGCACCTGGTTTCTGTCGGGCCGCAGCGATCGATGCGCCGGCGGGATCTATTCCCGTCACGGCATGCCCTGCACCGGCCAACCCCAATGTCAGACGCCCGGTTCCGCATCCGAAGTCGAGCACGCGCGCGGCGGGCGTTTCACCGACCGTGTCGAGGAAAAAGTCGTCGTCGCGGGACCACAGACATTCGACGTCGTACACGGCTACGAGGCTGGGGTGATTGAATTCTCCGTTGCGCACTCCCTCAGGCTAGTTGGTGACGCGCCCCCATCAGGCCAGCGGGTCGCCCTCCGCTCAGGTTAGCGGGTCGCCTTACCCCTCAGTAGCGTGCTGATGCCTCCGGATGCGCTGCGAGCTCGGCCTCGACTTCGCGGTGCATGCGCTTCTCAACAATGAAGGACAGCAGCGGAACGACGCCGCCGAGCGCGATCAGGATGAACTTCCCGAAGGGCCAGCGCATCAGCGACCAGAGACGGAAGTCCGCGATCAGATAGACCACGTACATCCAGCCGTGCACAATCAGTACCGCAGTGGAGAGGTTGAACCCGCCGGTGATGGTCTGTTCCACGACGTCGTTGAAACCGAGGATGACGGATTCGCCGGTCTCGACGCTGGTGCCCCCGGCGATAATGTCCGAACCGAATCCGTATTTCGCGATCATCTCGACGACGACCAGCAGCAGCATCACACCGGTGGCGTAGGCCAGGACCTTATAGAAACCGAGCGCCGAGCGGATCTGCTGCTCGGTTCCGCCGAAACGGCGCTTCTTCGGCCGTTGCTTCTGGCTGGGTTCACTCACTGGGTTACCTCACTGGTTGGGGTTCGGGCCGGGTGACCGGAACCGGTTGGTCGGTCGCTGTCGTCGTCGTACTCATCTTCTTCCAGTCCGCGGCGGTAGTCGTCGGCGACCAGCCGCCACCAAAGGAAAAAGGCGAAGCCGCCGAAGATAAACCATTCGATGGCGTAGAAGATGTTGAGCCAGTTCACCGGCGTATCCTGCGGCTGGGCCGAAACCTGGATTTCCTCCAGCACGTTTCCGCCCGACGCGGCACCCGCCGGCGTTCCACCCGCGAGCGTTTCGTCCGCGACGACGAAACCGGAGTAGCTGGCGACATCCCAGATGTTGATCAGTTCGGAGATGGAGAGGCTCGGCAGCGGGCTGCCCTTCGCCTCGTCCACGATCGGCGCCTCTGTGGGCAACAACCGTCCGGTCAGCTCGAGCTCACCACCCGGAGCCTGCCCGGCCTGCGCGGACTCCTCGATCCAGCCGCGGGCGACGGGAATCACGGGATTCGCGCCGCCGCCCTTGCCTTCCAGCGCCGGCGCGCCGTCGACGGCGAATGCTGTCACCACCCAGTATCCGGTCTCGTCGTCCTGCAGCCGGCCCTCCACCAGGACCTGTTTGTCCGTGAGGTAATGGCCTGACATCGCGACCATCTGGTCAGCGGCGCCAGCGAGCATAGGGGTGCCGGGTTCGAAGACCTCTGTCAGCGGTTTCACCTGCTCGGTGGACGAGGGCCGTGGCGGGGCAACATCCTGGGCGCTGGAGAACTGCCACTGACTTAAAAGCACAAACACTGTGGACAGCACCAACGCCAAAAACAGCGCGGCGATCCAACGGGGTTTGAGGGCGGTTTTCAGCACAGGTTAACGGTACTTCGTACCTGTGTAGAAATCCCAATGCTGGCGGTTCATGCCAACCCCGAAGTCCGGTTCCGGACAAGTCATTGAATTTTCCCAATTACTTTACCGGAAAGCCCCACAGAAGCCTCAATAAGTAATAGGATTTATCCTTGTGCGCACGTTCCCCTACCCCGGCGCCGGCACCCCCGATCTGCGTTCACCGAACCGGTATCTGTGGTGGCTGGCACGGCAGCAAAAAGGCACGCTGACCCTCAGCGTGCTGCTGGAGTCTGCGTGGATGCTTTCTCAAGCCCTGATTCCGTTCGTCATCGGCCGGGCCATCGACACCGGGATTGTCACCGGTTCCTGGGACCAGCTTGTGTGGTGGGTGTGGGTGCTCGTCTTCTTGACCGCCGTCCAGGCCGCCGCCTCCGTCCTCGGCCACCGCGCGTCGGTCAGCAACTGGATGCAGGCCACGTACCGGTCGTCGCAGTTGGTGGGGCACAAAGTCACATACACCGGCGACGCCGTCCCACGGAAGTTCTCCACCGGAGAGGTGGTCTCCACCGGCGCCTCCGATGCCCAGCGACTCGGCGAGATTTACGTCGTCGTCACCCGGCTTTTCGGTGCGGTGGTGGCATACTTTGCCGTGTCGGTGCTCGTTTCCATCATCTCGCTGACCCTTGGTTTGCTGGTCTTTTTCGGCGTCCCGCTGGCCTGTCTGGCGCTGTTGTTCGTGATCCGCCCGCTGCAGGAACGCCAGAGCCAGCAACGTGAGGCGGCCGGGAAGATGACCGCCGTCGGCGCCGATACGGTCGCCGGCCTGCGTGTGTTGCGCGGCATTGGCGGCGAACACATTTTCGTAAACCGTTACCGTGGGCGCTCCGCCGTCACCCGGGACACCGGAACGCGGGTGGCCTTCTCGCTGGCCGACCTCGCCGCCGCCCAGGTCTTCATCGCGGGCGCTTTCGGCGTGCTGTTCGTCTGGCTCGGCGCCAACATGGTGCTCTCCGGCAGCATCGAACCCGGTCAACTGGTCGCGCTGTTCGGCTACTCAATCTTCCTGGTCGGGCCCATCCGCATCGCCGCCGATGCCGTCTCCCGCTTCATCCGCGCCCGGGTCGGAGCAGGCCGGATCATCGGCGTCATGACCACTGAGCCGGATGTCGACGACGCCGGCACGACGCCCGCTCCCCCGGCCGGCAGCGTCCTGGTCGATACCACTTCATCGGTCACCATCGCCCCCGGAATTATGACGGCGGTCGTCTCCTCGGACCCCGCCGCATCGGCCCGGCTCGCGCACCGGCTGGGACGGTTCGACGACGACGTCCTCCACGCGGCTCCGGTGTACTGGGGCGGCACGCTGCTGCACGAGATCCCGCTGGACGAGATCCGGCGTCGTATTGTTGTCAGCGGCGCGGATCCGGAGCTGTTCACCGGTGCCCTGCGCGACGAGCTCGATCCACTCACCAAGCACAGCGACCGGTCCATCCGCGCCACATTGGAAGCCGCGAGCGCCACCGACATTCTCGAAGGGTTGGACGGCGGTCTGGATCATCAGGTGGCTGAAAAGGGCCGCAGTTTTTCCGGCGGGCAACGCCAGCGCCTGGCCCTGACCCGCGCCCTGCTGACCGAAGCGGAAACGCTCGTCCTGGTCGAACCCACCAGCGCCGTCGATGCCCACACCGAGGCGCGGATCGCACAGCGGCTGCACGGGGCGCGCGATCACCAGCAGAGTGATGGCTCAGTGTCCGACGGCGGCGGGAAGTCCGACGGCGGTCGGCTGCCTGATGGCGGTCGGTTGCCTGATGGCGGTCAGCGCACCACCGTGATCGTTACCGCCAGCCCGCTGATGCTCGGCGCGATGGACAGGGTCATCTTCCTCGACGGAGAAACCTTCCGCGCCGAGGGAACCCACCAGGAATTGCTGGCCTCTTATCCTGACTACCGAAGGGTGGTGATCCGCAGTGAGTGAGGATACGACCGTGCGCACCGACGCTCCGGCCGAATCCGTCGTGGACGGTAAGCTGCCGGTCGCTGACGGCTCACAGGTTAAGACGGAAGCCGTGCGGTTGATGCGCCAGCACCGGGGCGGTCTTGGCCGCGTCGTCGGGCTTTACGTGCTCGCCGCGATCGCCGGCCTCGCTGGGCCCTTCCTGCTGGGACGCATGGTGGACGCCGTCGTCGTCGGCACAACGTCGACGCACATCATGTGGGTTGCCCTGACCCTGCTGGGATTCATCACCGCGCAGGCAATACTGACCCGGTTTGCCACCAAATCCGGCATGGTGCTGGGCGAGCAGGTCTTCGCCCAGCTCCGCGAGGACTTCATGGAACAGGTCACGTCACTGCCGCTGTCGACGGTCGAGAAAGCCGGCACCGGCGACCTGGTTTCCCGCACGACCAACGACGTCGAAGCCGTTTCCCACACGGTTCGTTTCGGCGTTCCGCAGGTGCTGGTCTCGGTGGCCCAGATCGTCTTCACGGTGCTGGCCGCCGTCCTGACCTCGCCAATCCTTGCGCTGGCCCTGCTGATTGGCGTGCCGCTGCTGATCCCGGCCACCCGTTGGTATCTTAAGCGCGCCACCGCCGGGTATCTGCGCGAACGGGAAAGCTACGCCGTCTTCAATGGCGCCCTGACCGAGACGGTTGAAGGTGCCCGCACGGTCGACGCGCTCAGCCTCGGTGCGCGCAGGCGCCGGCGGATCGACGAGTCCATCGACGGCAGCTACAAGGCCGAGCGGTACACCCTGCGGCTGCGGACGGTGTTGTTCCCGTTCGCCGATTTCTCCTTCTGGATTCCGGTCGCCGGGGTCCTGCTTTGGGGCGGCTGGCTGGCCTCGCAGGGGCTGGTGACGCCCGGCGTGATTGCCACCGTCGCGCTCTATGCCGTGCGGCTGATCGACCCGATTGACCTGCTGATCATGTGGATCGACGAGATCCAGGTCGGAGCGTCGTCGCTGGCGCGCATCATCGGGATCAAGAACGTCGCGGCGGACCGGACAGCCACCGATGCCGAGCCGCTGAACGAGGACATCCTGGTCAAGGACGTCCGCTACGCTTACCGTCCCGGGCACGACGTGCTGCACGGCGTGAACCTGGAGCTCAAGCGCGGAGAGCGGCTCGCGATGGTGGGCCCTTCCGGCGCCGGCAAGTCGACGCTGGGCCGCCTGATCGCGGGCATCCACCCGCCGTCGAACGGTTCAGTGACCGTCGGTGGCGTGCCGCTGGTGGACCGGCCCCTGAACGATCTCCGCCGCGAAGTGGCCCTGGTATCGCAAGAGCACCATGTCTTCGTCGGCTCGCTCATCGATAACGTGCGCCTCGGGAAGGACAATGCCAGCGTTGCAGAGATTGAAGCAGCATTGGACGACGTCGGCGCGCTGGATTGGGCGCGGACGTTGCCCGAGGGGCTCGAGACCGAGATCGGTTCCGGCGCGCATAATCTGACGCCTGCCCAGGCGCAGGAACTCGCGCTGGCCCGGTTGATCCTCGCCGATCCGCACACTCTGGTCCTGGACGAGGCGACTTCGCTGATTGACCCGCAGGCCGCCCGGGACCTGGAGCGCTCTCTGAGTGCCGTACTTGAGGGGCGGACCGTCATCGCCATTGCCCACCGCCTGCACACTGCCCATGATGCGGACAGGATTGCCGTGGTCGAGGATGGAAACATCTCCGAACTCGGCTCGCATGATGAATTGCTAGCGGCTGGTGGTTCCTACGCCGCCCTGTGGAGGTCCTGGCGCACCGACGCGTAGCCCTTTGCGGTGACGCCTATCCCCTCACCGGGGATTCGACAACGCCGCCGGGCGGACGGCGCGGAACCGGTCAGCGGTGGAAGACGGCTCAGTGGTTGAAGAACACCAGCGAGGAGTTGATCAGTTCGGCGATGACTTCCTCGTCGTTGGCACGGCGCAGCGATTCGCGGAAGTTTTCCTTGAACAACGAGCGCGCCAGCGTGGACAGCACCTCGAGGTGGACGGAGAACGATTCGGCCGGAGTGGCGATCAGCAGGATCAGGTCCGCCTTGCCGTCGATCGCGCCGAAGTCGATATTGTGGCCGAACCTGGTGATCCCGACGGCGATGCTTGTCTGGCTCACGAACTTGCTGCGGGCGTGCGGAATTCCGACTCCGCCCGGCAGGCCGGTCGCCATCTGGTGCTCGCGGGAATTCACCTGCGCCAGGAAGCCATCCAGGTCGGAGATCCTGCCCTGCTCGTGCATCTTGGCCGCCAGCTGGGCAGCCGCGTCCTCCTTGTCGGTGGCCTCCATTTCGAGGATGACCAGCTCGGGAGTCGTGAGTCCTGCCTCGGACAGTTCCAGAGATCCTTCAGTCATCATCAACGCAGCGGCACGATCTCGTCAACGCCCATCCGCGCGCTGTCCGCGGAGACGTCGTCGGGCTGTTCCTGGCTGAGCCGCTCGGCCTGCACGCGAGCGTTGTAGTGGTTGACCTCGGCCTCAATCTGTTCCTCGCTCCAGCCCAGCACTTCGCCGACCAGCCGTGCGACGACAGGGGCAGCAGACACGCCACGGTCCCACGCCTCGATGGAGATGCGGGTCCGTCTGGTCAGTACGTCATGCACATGGCGGGCGCCTTCGTGGCTGGCGGCATAGACCGCTTCGGCCTGCAGATAATCGTCGGCGCCAGGCAACGGTTCGGCCAGCTCGGGCCTCTGTTCGATCAGTGCCAGCACTTCAGAGGTCATGGACCCGTAACGCTCCAGCAGGTGCTCAATCCGGGCGACATGCACACCCGATTCCTCGGCCGTGCGCGCGCGTCGGTTCCATGCGGCACGGTACCCGACGGCACCGGCCAGCGGGATCGTGTCGGTGCAGCTCGGAGCAACCCGGAAGTCGAGCGCACGCGCGGCTTCGTCCACCGCGTCCTTGGCCATTACCCGGTAGGTGGTGTACTTCCCTCCGGCCACAACCACCAGTCCGGGCACGGGATGGGCGACGACGTGTTCCCGGGAAAGCTTCGCGGTCGAGTCGTTCTCGCCTGCCAGCAGCGGACGCAGACCGGCATAGACGCCCTCAACGTCCTCGCGGGTCAGTGGCCGCTTCAGCACCTTATTGACGTGTTCGAGCACGTAGTCGATGTCCTTCGATGAGGCTGCCGGGTGCGCCTTGTCCAGATGCCAGTCGGTGTCCGTGGTTCCGATGATCCAGTGCCGCCCCCACGGAATGACGAACAGCACGGACTTCTCCGTCCGCAGGATCAAACCAACGGTGGATTGGAAGCGGTCCTTGGGAACCACCAAGTGGATACCCTTCGACGCGCGGACCTTGAGTTGGCCGCGTTCGGTCACCATCGCCTGGGTTTCGTCGGTCCAGACGCCGGTCGCGTTGACCACCTGTTTAGCGCGGATCTCGAACTCGCTGCCGTCTTCCTGGTTTTTCACCCGGGCGCCGACCACGCGTTCGCCCTCACGCAGGAAGTCGACAACGCGCAACCGGTTGGCGGCATGGGCGCCGTACTGGACGGAGGTGCGGACGGCGTCGACCACCAACCGGGCGTCGTCGACTTTCGCATCGTAGTAGCGGATAGCACCGACGAAGGCGTCGTCCTTCAGACTTGGTGCTGACCGCAGCATCGCCCGCCGGGTGAGGTGTTTGTGCATCGGTACGCCGCGGCTGTTGCCCGAGGTGATGCCGAGCGTGTCATAGAGCAGAATTCCGGCGCCGACGTAGGGCCTTTCCACAAACCGTTTGGTCAGTGGGTAGAGGAACGGCACCGGACGTACCAGGTGCGGGGCGATCCGCTGCAGCAGCAAGCCCCTTTCCTGCAGCGCCTCCTGCACGAGTCCAAAGTCCAGCATCTCGAGGTAGCGCAGGCCGCCATGGATCAGTTTGGAGGAGCGCGACGACGTTCCCGAGGCCCAGTCGCGGGCCTCGACGATGCCTACATTCAGTCCGCGGGTGACGGCGTCCAGGGCCGCTCCGGCACCGACCACGCCGCCGCCGACGATCAGGATGTCCAGTTCCTTGCCGCGTTCCGAAGTCGCCTTGAGTGCAGCCAGGGACTCCTCGCGTTTTTCCGGACTGAGAGCTCCAGTGGCATGCAGTTCAGACATTTAAGACCATCCTCCTAGACCGGGACACGTACCAACCACGATACTTCGTCCGCCTGCCGTTATGTAGATCCTGGCCAAGGCCCTAGCTGTTGGCGATGTACGGTGAGACCACAACTTCGATCCGCTGGAACTCCTTGAGATCCGAATAGCCTGTCGTCGCCATCGTCCGCCGGAGCGCACCCACCAGGTTGGACGTTCCGTTCGTATGGTGGGACGGCCCGAAGAGGACTTCCTCCATCGGTCCAACAGTTTCCAGCCGGACCCGGTCGCCGCGGGGAAGCTGATCGTGGTGTGCCTCCTGGCCCCAGTGCCAGCCTTGCCCCGGTGCTTCCTCGGCGCGGGCCAAGGCGGAACCGAGCATCACGGCGTCGGCGCCCATCGCGAAGGCCTTGATGATCTCGCCACTGGTGCCCAGTCCGCCGTCGGCTATCACGTGGACGTAGCGGCCTCCGGATTCATCCATATAGTCGCGGCGTGCGGCGGCGACGTCGGAAATGGCGCTGGCCATCGGCGAATGGATTCCCAGCGCGCGCCGGGTGGTCGAGGACGCTCCCCCGCCGAAACCGACCAGGACGCCGGCTGCGCCGGTACGCATCAGGTGCAGTGCCGGGGTGTAACCGGCGGCGCCGCCCACGATAACGGGGACATCGAGTTCGTAGATGAACTGCTTGAGGTTCAGCGGTTCGCTCTCTTTGGAAACGTGCTCGGCCGAAACGGTGGTGCCGCGGATGACGAAGACGTCCACGCCGGCGTCGAGCACCGTCTGGTAGTGCTCCTGGGTGCGCTGCGGGGTGAGCGACCCGGCCACCGGGACACCGGCGTCGCGGATTTCGGCCAGCCGGGCGGTGATCAGTTCAGGCTGGATCGGCGCCCGGTAAATCTCCTGCATGCGTTTGGTCGCGGCGGGACTGAAGTGCTCCGCGCTCAGGCCCGCGATCTCATCGAGCATCGGCTCGGGGTCCTCGTAGCGGGTCCACAGGCCCTCGAGATTGAGCACGCCGAGTCCGCCGAGCCGGCCAAAAGCGATAGCAGTTTCGGGCGACATGACGGAATCCATCGGGGCCGCCAGGACGGGTACATCGAACTGGTACGCGTCGATCTGCCAAGACACCGACACGTCTGCTGGGTCCCTGGTCCGGCGTGATGGAACCACCGCCACGTCGTCCAGCGAATACGCGCGGTGTCCCCTTTTGCCACGGCCAATTTCAATCTCGTAAGTCACCGAACCATGCTATCCCACGGGTAACGGCGTGGCCCCTGCAGGACCTGCCCTTTACGTGCCCCTGCAGAACCTATCGGGTGCCGTAGTTTGGCGCTTCGACCGTCATCTGGATGTCATGCGGATGCGATTCCTTCAGCCCCGCCGCGGTGATCCGGACAAACTTGCCCTTGCGCTTCAGGTCGGGAATAGTCGCCCCACCGACATAGAACATGGTCTGGCGCAGTCCACCGATCAGCTGGTGCGACACGGCCGAGAGTGGGCCGCGGTACGGAACCTGTCCTTCGATGCCTTCGGGGATCAGCTTGTCGTCGCCGCTGACGTCGGCTTGGAAGTACCGATCCTTCGAGTAGGAGGTGTTCTTGCCGCGGGTCTGCATCGCTCCGAGCGAACCCATCCCCCGGTAGGTCTTGTACTGCTTGCCGTTAACGAACACGAGTTCACCCGGGCTCTCGTCGCAACCGGCCAGCAGGGAGCCGAGCATCACGGTGTCGGCGCCGGCAACCAGCGCCTTGCCGATGTCGCCCGAATACTGCAGGCCGCCGTCGCCAATCAGTGGAACGCCGGCGGGGATGGCTGCCTTGGCGGATTCGTAGATGGCCGTCACCTGGGGAACGCCGACGCCGGCTACCACGCGGGTGGTGCAGATGGAACCGGGACCAACGCCGACCTTGATGCCGTCCGCACCGGCGTCGATCAGGGCTTGCGCGCCTTCGCGGGTCGCGGCCTGGCCACCGATAATGTCCACATGCTCGGCGGATTTTTCGGCCTTGAGCTTGGCGATCATCTGCAGCACTCCGGAGCTGTGTCCGTTGGCGGTGTCGACGAACAGAGCGTCCACACCGGCGTCGACGAGCGCCATCGCCCGCTCCCAGCCGTCACCAAAGAATCCGATGGCGGCTCCAACCCGGAGCCGGCCCTCATCATCCTTCGTGGCCAGCGGGTACTGCTCGGCTTTAGTGAAGTCCTTGACCGTGATCAGCCCGCGCAGCACGCCGGCGTCGTCGACCAGCGGCAGCTTCTCGATTTTGTGGGTGGCCAGCAGGTCGCTGGCGTCCTCGCGGCTGATCCCGACCTTCCCGGTCACCAGCGGCATCTTGGTCATTACCTGGTGCACCAGGCGGGTGGGAAAATCGCCGTCCGGCACAAAGCGCGTGTCCCGGTTCGTGACGATGCCCAGCAGCTTGCCGCCGTCGTCGACCACGGGCAGGCCGGAGACGCGGTAGTGTCCGCACAGGTCATCGAGTTCGGCCAGCGTGGCGTCCGGGCCGATGGTGACCGGATTGGTGATCATGCCGGATTCGCTGCGCTTGACCCGGTCCACCTGCTCGGCCTGGTCGGCGATGGAAAGATTGCGGTGCACGACGCCGAGACCGCCCTGGCGTGCCATCGCGATGGCCATCCGCGCTTCTGTGACGGTATCCATGGCCGCCGAAAGCAACGGGGTCTGTACGGTGATCCGCTTGGAGATGCGCGACGTGGTGTCCGCGTCACTCGGGATGACGTCGGTGTGGCCGGGCAGCAGCAACACGTCGTCGTACGTCAAACCAACCAGCGCAAACGGATCGTGGTTCTCAGGTTCCCGGGTCTGCTCTTGCTGGGAAAATTGGCTCACAGATACGCCTCTTTCGCGGGGTTTGCTTCGATGGTGGCAAGTCGGCTCGGCACGGGCCTGACGGAGGGTGTATTACCAGTCTAAAACGAATGCGGCCTGCACCCTATTCCGCCTACCACACGTGACGGCGGTCTCCCGGTTCCGCCGCGGCCAGGCAGCCCCCGCCTACTCCCGGCTACTCCCGCCCTTCGAGATGGGACAGCAACCAGCCAGGACCGGCAACCTCGGCACCCAGCTCTTCAACCCGGCTCCGGAGTCCGCGGTCCGCTGTCACCACGTGTACTGTGCAGTCGGCCCGCCTCAGCTGACGGACGGCGTCGACGATGGTTTGATCGCCGTCGCGGTCAGCGGCCACGACCTGCACCCTCCCCTGTTCATCCGCCGCCCCATTGGCCTTGCCTTCGGTGACGACGACGATCTCCGGCCAGATGCGCGCGGCACCGTTCCAGTCGGGCAGCCCATGCAGTGCCACCGAGGACAGGCCATCAATGAGTTTCTGCGCGGCTCCCCGGCGGTCCCGCCACCAGCCGTCCGGCCGGGATCCGACGACGTTGGCACCGTCCACCACGAGCACGACCTTCCTGGTCAACGCCTCGCGCAGCGCCGGCCAGGCGGCGGCAAAACCGGAATGCAGCGGCTTCTGCCCGACCTCGTCCACCGGGACCCATTGAAGCTCGATGCTCTCAGGATCGGAAATGACCGGGTCGAACGGCCGCGTCACCCGGGTGGCGACCGTGGTGTAGGACCAGTAGCCGACGTCGAAAACGGAAGTGAAAAGAATCCGGACCTGCGACGGCGGCACCGCGGCCTCTTCCTCTGCCTCGCGGAGCGCTCCGGTCACAGCATCTTCGCCTTGGTGCAAGGCGCCGCCCGGCAGTCCCCAGGTCCCGCCCTGGTCGCTCCACGTGGCGCGGTGTTGGAGCAGAATGCCCCGGCCGGCATCGTGGACGAGGACGCCGGCGGCCCCGAACCGTCCCCAGAACTTGCCCCGCTCCCCGTCAACCCACGCGTCACCCGGATCACGCGGACCGTGCGGACGCCGCGGCTCGCCGGAAGCCGGTTGGCTGAAGTTCGTCATGACTCCAGAATCTCATGAGCAGGCTTACCAGCCGCACCCTCCACCTGCTCTGCGGACAGGCTTTTCTCCAGCCGGTAGGCGACGAGTGCCGCGAGCGCGCCCATCGCGGCGACCGAAGCCGCCATCGTCCAGGCCGCAGTCGGACCGAAGGCCGCATATGCAAAGCCAAAGCCAAACGGGCCAACCGTTCCGCCAATGTACGTCCCGCTCTGGGTGATGCCGGTGGCCCTGGCCGTAAACGGGTGGGAACGGTGCGAGACGACGTAATGAACCAGACCGTTCCATCCCCAGCCGAAGCCGAAACCGAGCACACAACCGACGGCGAAAGCTGCCGAGTTGCCCCACGCCATAGCCAGCAGGCCCGCACAGCCAACGGCCAGCATCAGTGCCACCGTCGCCATCGATCCGCCGATCCCCCGGTCGGCCGCTATCCCCACCAGCGGCCGCGCCAGGCATCCCGCGGCGCTGCCCAAGCCCAGCAACAATCCCGCCGTACCGATATCAAAACCGGCGTTGGAAGCCGAAATGACGGTAAAGGCACCGAGCGCGTTCGCCTGGGCCGATCCCATCCCGGCGGCTATGGCCGTCGCAATCAAGAATGACTTCAACCTGCGAGGCAGCGGCGCCTTGGCCAGGTCGGAGTTCGTCTTCGAAGCCTCTGTCCGCTGCCGTTTCGGAACGGTGCGGGCCAGCGCAGGAAGGAGTACGACGGCAAACGCCGCCGCAGCGGCAAACGTCCACTCCCAGCCGACCGTCAGGGCGAGGATCGGAACCGAGACGCCCGCGATGAATGTTGCCGCCGGAATCGCTGCCTGTTTAAGGCCAAAGGCGAAGGCACGGTTCCGGGTGGCGACCTCCCGCACGATCAGACCGTTCGAGAGCGGGTGGCTGAGCGCGTTGGCCGCGCCGCCGATGGTCAGCCAGAGGAAAAGCCACGCCCAGTTTGGCGTCGCCAGAGCAATACCCAGCAGCGATACCAGCCCGAAAGCGGTCGACAGCAGCATGCCCTGCCGGGCGCCGAGGCGTTGTGCGGCATAACCGCCGGTGGTCGAAAGCACCGCGGACACCGCCCAGTAGACGGCGACGGCGGCACCGAGGACCGTGGCCGTCATGCCAAGGTCTTCCTCCAACTGGACCGCCAGTCCGCCGACCAGGAACACAGGAAGGACCGCGATCACCGTCGTGAACGCGGCCATGACCGTGGCCCGGACACCGGGACGGTACTTTCGAGCTGCCATTTTGCCTTCCCCGCGCGGGACGGCGACCGGGCTGATCCTGGACCAACCCTGCCGCCGTCGTGCAGTTTCCCTCAGCTAAAGCCTAGGACCTAGAGCCAGCCGGGAACGAGGACTGTGAGCCAGGCGATACCGGGGCCGGCGGCGACAACGATCCCCGCGTAAACCAGCATCTGGCGGTAGAACTTGTCCCGGTCACGCTCGTCGACATTGGCCAGGACCAGCGCGCCGTTGGTCGAGAACGGACTGACGTCGACGACGGTGGCGGCGATGGCCAGGGCGACGACGAAACCGATCGGATCGATGGCTCCGGACTGGAGGAACGGCACAGCCAAGGCGATGGCGACGCCGATGATACCAACGGACGAAGCCATGGCGGAGGTGATTCCGGCCAGGTAACACAGCAGCAGGGCGGCCACCAGCGGAATACCGATTGCGGCAATTCCGGCACTCACATATTCGATCGTGCCGGCGGCTTGGAGAACGCTGACGTAAGTGAGCACACCGGTGATCAGGATGACCGTCGCCCAGCTCACCTTGTTCATCGCTTCCTTGGCGGCCTTCGGAGAAAAGATGGCCAGCACGGCGGCAATGCTGAACGAGAGGATGCCGACGTCGATGCCGAACACTGCGGTGCCGACGGCGAGCGCGGCCAGACCGGCCAGCGTCAGCTGCTGATAGGGCGTGGCCTTCTCGGCGACGGCAGGCGCATCCTCACGGGTCAACAGGGCGGTACCGCCGCCTTGGCCAGCTGGGCTTCCGCCTGACGGAGCAGGCGTGCCACCGGAGGCAACCGGGGATCCACCCGAGGGAGCCGGGGTTCCACCGGACGGAGCCGGGGTTCCACCGGACGGAGCCGACGACGTCGTTGAGCCGGTCCCGGCGCTTCCCTCGAGCGGTTCTCCGGTGTCGGAGACGCGCAGCCCCTTGAGCTTCCGGCCGCCCATGGTGAAGTAGACAATGCAGGCGATGATCGTGTTGAAGATCATCGGAACGAAGAAGAGAGCAAGCGGGCTGACCGGCAGCCCTTCCTTTTCGAGGTAGCCGTTGATGAATGCCCCGTACACGCTGATCGGGGAGAAGGCTCCAGCCAGCGCACCGTGCACGACCATCATGCCCATCATGAGCTGGTTAATCTTGTAGCGCCGGGCGAAAGGAATGGCCAGCGGAGCGACGACCGCGACGGCAAAGAGAGCGCCAACCGAAATGAGGACGGCGGACAGTGCGAAGAAAATCCACGGAGACGCCGCAACTTTGCCGCGTACAGCCCGCATACTCCAGCGCACCAGCAGGTCTATGCTTCCGTTCTGCTGGGCAAAGCCAAAGAGGAAGGTCAGGCCCACCAGCACCAGGAAGAGATCGCCGGGAAATCCGGCTATAACGTCGTCCGTCGTCATTCCGGCGACGGGCACACCGACCCCGAAAGCGGCAACGAACGCGAGTACTCCCATGTTCACGGACCTGATGGTGGCCACGAGGAACAGGAGTGCGAGGACAATAATTGAGATGATTTCAGGAGTCATGAGGTTCCTTGGTGATCAGCATGTGAGATTGCATACACTGTATGCAATGCGGTCCACCGTAGCATAGGGTGTGACACAAGACATAGTGCTTCTTCGTTCGTTGCGGGGTGGCAGCTCGACGACGAAGTTTCAGGGGGATGTACCAGTGGCTGATACAACAAACGACGGTGCGGTGGAATTTATTCGCACGGCCATATTGCGCGGCACCTACGCGCCCGGTGAGCGGCTGAAGGAAGCAGAGGTTGCCGAACGGGTCGGGGTCAGCCGGACTCCGGTCCGCGAGGCGTTCCGGGCACTCGAGACCGAGGGACTCATTGAGTTGCTGGCAGGCAGGGGCGCGCGCGTCCGTGTCTATAAGCCCGAAGATGTGGAAATCATTCATGAAATCCGCAGCGTGCTGGAGGGAAAGGTCGCACGGCGTGCCGTCCTGCACGTCTCGCACAGCCACCTTGCCGCCCTCGACGCCAGCTGCGACCGGCTGGAGGCACTCCCCGTTGGTGCCGCCGTCGAGTGCGATCAGGAGAATCAGTTCTTCCACGGTCTGATCTTCGACATTGTCGGCAACGACAGGCTGACGCATATCGCCCGGCGCCAACTGGAGGTCCCGCTTCCTTATAAGCAGAACTATTGGAGCTCGGAGGAAGTCAAGAGATCCTCCGTGGCGGCGCACCGGGAAGTTTGTGATGCTCTTAGGTCCGGGGATGCCGAAGCGGCCGATGATGCCATGCGCCGCCACGTGCTCGACGCCGGGGCCGCGCTGACAAAGAAAGGCAGCCGCCAGGAGCCTGCTTTGGCGGGGCCCGTCCGTTGAATTTCGCCGGAGCGGCCCGCCGCGGCCGCCGATGAGGCTGCCGCCGCTCCCAGGCATGACAAAGGCCCCGGCCCGCAGCTGGTTCAGCTGTGGACCGGGGCCTTTTAGGCGTCTACGGCACTTAGTGCTTGTGCCCGTCCTCTTCCTCTTCCGGCTTCTCAGTCACCAATGTTTCGGTGGTGAGCACCAGAGCGGCGATCGACGAGGCGTTCTGCAGCGCCGAGCGGGTGACCTTGACCGGATCGATGACGCCGGCCGCAACCAGGTCCTCGTACCCACCGGTCAGCGCGTTGAAGCCATTGCCCGGCTCCAGGTTGCGCACGCGGTCGACGACGACGTAGCCCTCGTGGCCCGCATTCTCGGCGATCCAGCGCAGCGGCTGGACCAGCGCACGACGGACAAGTCCGACGGCGGTGAGTGCGTCGCCTTCGAGGCCCAGATCATCGTCCAGAGCCTTGGAAGCATGCACCAGAGCGGAGCCACCGCCAGCCACGATGCCCTCTTCGAGAGCGGCGCGGGTGGAGGAAACAGCGTCCTCGATGCGGTGCTTCTTTTCCTTCAGCTCGACCTCGGTGGCAGCGCCGACCTTGATCACGCCGATTCCGCCAGCCAGCTTGGCCAGACGTTCCTGCAGCTTCTCGCGATCCCAATCGGAATCGGTGCGCTCGATTTCGGAGCGGATCTGCGAAACACGTGCAGCAACGTCCTCTTCCGCACCGGCGCCGTCGACAATCGTTGTCTGGTCCTTGGTGATGGTGACGCGGCGCGCCGAACCCAGCACCTCGAGACCAACCTGGTCCAGCTTCAGACCCAAGTCAGGTGAGACAACTTCGCCGCCGGTGAGGGTGGCGATGTCCTGCAGCATGGCCTTGCGGCGGTCGCCGAAGCCCGGAGCCTTGACGGCAACCACGTTCAACGTGCCGCGGATCTTGTTGACCACCAGCGTCGAGAGCGCTTCGCCCTCGACATCTTCAGCAATGATGAACAGCGGCTTGCCGGCCTGGACAGCCTTTTCCAGCAGCGGCAGGAATTCCTGCATGTTGGAGATCTTGCCGCTGTTGATCAGGATCAGCGCATCTTCCAGGACGGCTTCCTGGCGCTCAGCATCGGTGACGAAGTGCGGGCTGAGGTAGCCCTTGTCGAACTGCATGCCCTCGGTCAGGACCAGTTCGGTCTGCGTCGTGGAGGACTCCTCCACCGTGATGACGCCGTCCTTGCCGACCTTGTCGAAGGCCTCGGCGAGCAACTCACCGATGTACTGGTCCTGGGCGGAAATCGCGGCGACGTCGGCAACCTGCTTGCCTTCGACCTCGCGGGCGTTCTCCAGCAGGCGGGCGGCGACGGCTTCAACTGCCGCCTCGATGCCGCGCTTCAGCCCTCCGGGAGCGGCGCCGGCTGCAACGTTGCGCAGCCCTTCCTTGACCAGCGCCTGTGCCAGGACAGTCGCCGTCGTCGTACCGTCACCGGCGACGTCGTTGGTCTTGGTGGCAACTTCCTTGGCCAGCTGTGCGCCTAGGTTTTCGTACGGGTCATCGAGCTCGACCTCGCGGGCGATCGTGACGCCGTCGTTGGTGATGGTGGGTGCGCCCCACTGCTTGTCGAGGACAACATTGCGGCCACGCGGGCCGAGGGTGACCTTGACTGTATCGGCGAGCTTGTCGACGCCGGCTTCCAGCGCGCGGCGGGCTGCGTCGTCGAACTGCAACTGCTTTGCCATAAGAATGGTTCCTTTCTTCGAACTGACTTGAGAAAACCCCGGCCGCCTGCGTGGCGCCGGGGTTCAACTCAGCGTTCTACTTGACGACGACGGCGAGAACGTCGCGTGCCGAGAGAACCAGGAATTCCTCGCCACGGGACTTGACCTCGGTGCCACCGTACTTGGAGTAGATGACAACATCGCCTTCATTGACATCGATCGGGACGCGGTTGCCGTTATCGTCAACGCGGCCGGGGCCGATGGCTACAACTTCGCCCTCCTGGGGCTTTTCCTTGGCGGTGTCCGGGATAACCAGACCGGAAGCAGTGGTCTGCTCCGCTTCCAGCGGGCGGACAACAATACGATCCTCAAGAGGCTTAATAGAGACCGACACTCGGACCTCTCCTTTGCATGAGATTTACAGTGAACTGTTGTTCACTTTCGACAATAGGGCCGTTCGGTGCGCTAACCGTCGTCGCGGTGCCGGTAACGCCCCTCCGGGCATTAGCACCCTCGTAGTGAGAGTGCCAAGAATGACTGTATGTCGACCATTAGCACTCGGTCAAGGCGAGTGCCAGCAACGGTGTGTTGTGGACGCGTCGGCGCCCGGGGCATTCCGCCCCGGGCGCCTTTCAATTCCGCTTTGTCACCGGTTCCGGTGTTTCCCTACCAGCTTAAGAAGCTTCACGCTCCCGTTCACGGTCATCGCTGAGGCTTGGCACGGCGTTCGACGGCGTAGCCTCGTCCCGCCAGCGCAGCAGCGCACCGATGCCGTCCGGCAACACGATCTCACCGGGATCGAGAGACTGCACGGCGGCGTCTGTCCTCAGGGCCAGATACAGCAGGTCCTCGATGTCATCCGGTTCGGAACCGCTGGTCAGCAGCAGCTCGTCGACCTGTCCGCGTTCCAAAGCGGCGCGCACTTCGGCGGCACCCGCGAGCGATTCGCCGTCGCGCGATTGTTCCGCCACGAAACGGTCGACGGCGGCCTTCTCCCGGAAAGCGATGAAGTTGTCCACCGCTTCCTCTACGTGTACCCGGAATTCCGCGCGGTCAACGCCCTCATTCCGTCCACCGCCGGGAACATCGACCAGCCGCTGCCTGGTTTCCTGCCCGACCGCTTCCTTGAGTAGCGAGGCGGCACGGACATCACCCGTCAGCAGCACCAGGTCCGGCCGGTACTGGCGAACCAGCTTGTCCAGCCGGTGCGCCACGGCGTCGGCATTACGCTCCCATGAATCCTCGACCCGGGCCTCGAAGTCCTGTCCCCGCCAGCCGGTCCCGGTCTTGTGAAGTTCATCGTGACCGCCTTCGATTGAGGCGTCCTCGCCCAACGGCTTCTGGCTGCCGGCAACGTGCGGGTCCTCCGGTGCCCGCAGGCTAATGTCGGCTCCCGACCGGTCGACTTCCACCAGCAGGTGGGACACGGCTCTGGCGGCGACCCGCATCAGCGGAAGCAGGTGCGGCCGGTGATTGCAGGAAGCGTAATTTTCCGGCGGAACGGGTAGTACCCGGTCAATGTAGAGTTGCCCGCCTGCGGCGAGGTATGCCCTGCCATGGGGACCGCCAATGCCGGCCGGTTCAAGAACGGAACGCTCGATCCGCTTCAGCAGATCTTTAGGTGCGCCTTCTGCGCGGACCTTGTCCCGCAGATGCTCCCATCGTGTCTCGATCTCGGCTGCAGCCGAAGGGTCGGTCCGCGTCGTGTCGACGTACACGCTGAGAAACGGTGGATCTGCTTCCAGCACATCCTTGAGCCATGGGTATCGCATCGGGCGCCTCCAGTTGTAAAGAGTCAGCATCTAACGTCAGCCAGCGCCCGTTGGCCGGACGCCGTCCGGATTCGTAACCCTCCCAACTCTTCCACTAACCCCGGAAGCACACAATAGTAAGTATGGATAGCATCTTGGCCGCGTCCCGGCCTAGCATAGGGAGGGTATGCACCGTCCGCGGTGACGCGGGCTCTACCGGGAGGTCGTCATGGGTCAGAACGTTGCGCAAAAGGTCATCAGCGAGCACCTCGTCAGCGGGGAGATGGAGTTCGGGAACGAGATCGGGCTTCGGATCGACCAGACGCTGACCCAGGATGCCACCGGAACGGTGGTGATGCTCGAACTTGAGGCGATGGGCCTGGACCGGATCAAGACGGAGTTATCCGTGCAGTACGTCGACCACAACCTGCTGCAGACCGACGAGAAAAATCCGGAGGACCACCTCTTCCTGCAGTCGGCCGCGCAGCGCTACGGTCTGTGGTTCTCCAAGCCCGGCAATGGCGTTTCACACCCGGTGCACCAGGCCCGCTTCGGCCGCCCGGGCGCCACCATGCTTGGCTCCGACTCCCATACCTGCGCCGCCGGCGCCATCGGAATGCTCGCCGTCGGCGTCGGCGGTCTTGAAGTGGCGATGGCTATGGCTGGCGACCCGCTGTACGTCGCGATGCCGGAAATCTGGGGCATCGAGCTGACCGGTGACCTGCCGGACTGGGTCTCGGCCAAGGATGTCATCCTCGAAATGCTTCGCAGGCACGGTGTTAAAGGCGGCGTCGGGAAAATCATCGAGTATCACGGTCCGGGACTGAAGAACCTGACCGCCATGGACCGGCACGTTATTGCCAATATGGGAGCGGAACTCGGTGCGACGACGAGCATCTTCCCCGCGGACGAGGAGGTCCGGAAGTTCCTCGAATCGGTCGGGCGGCCGGACGACTTCCAGGAAATCCTGGCCGACGACGATGCGACCTATGACGTCACTGATGCCATCGACCTGTCCAGCCTGGAGCCGCTGATTGCGAAACCCTCCTCCCCCGGCAATGTTGTTCCAGTCCGTGAGGTGGCCGGCGAGGATGTTTACCAGATTGTGGTCGGTTCGTCAGCGAACCCCGGACTGCGGGACTTCGCCGTCGTCGCCGAAATCCTCCGGGGACAACAGACCAGCAATCAGGTCTCCGTCGACGTCAACCCGACATCCCGGGAGATTTTCGAGGACATGGCCAAGGGCGGCTGGTTGTTCGACCTGATTTCCGCCGGCGCCCGGATCCACCAGTCCGGCTGTATGGGCTGCATCGGGATGGGCCAGGCCCCGGCGACCGGACGCAACAGCCTACGGACCGTTCCCCGCAACTTCCCCGGCCGTTCCGGCACCGACGAAGACGCCGTGTGGTTGTGCTCGCCCGAGACCGCCGCCGCCGCTGCACTGACCGGCAAGATCACGGATCCGCGGGACCTGGACATGGATTACCCGCGGCCGGAGTTGCCGGAACAGGTCAGCGTCAACACCGCCATGCTGCTGCCGCCGTTACCGGAGGAGGAAGCCAGGCAGGTTGAACTGGTGAAGGGTTCGAACATCGAGTCGCTGCCGGAATTCGATCCGCTGCCGGACTCGCTTGAGCTGCCGGTGCTGCTCAAGGTTAACGACAACATCTCCACCGACGAGATCCTTCCCGCCGGCGCCCGGGTACTGCCCTACCGGAGCAACATTCCGAAAATCGCCGAGTTCCTGTTCATCCAGGTCGACGACACGTACGCTTCCCGGGCCAAGGACACCGAGGGCGGCCACCTGATCGTAGCCGGCGAAAACTACGGACAAGGATCCTCCCGCGAACACGCGGTCATCGCGCCGCGGTATATGGGCCTCCGGGTGGTCATCGCCAAGTCGTTTGCCCGCATCCACTGGCAGAACCTGGCCAACTTCGGCGTCCTGGCACTCGAATTCAGCGACCCCGCGGACTACGACAAGATCAACTCCGGCGACACATTGAAGTTCGAGAATGTCCGTTCGCAACTCCCTGAGAGCGACGAGGTCACGGTCCGGTACGGCGATACAACCATCAAGCTCCGGCACCGGCTCTCTCCGCGGCAGGCCGAAATGGTGGTCAAGGGCGGCCGCGTCGCCTCCGTCGCCGAAAAGCAGGATACGCCGGACAAGGTGGAGGACTCGATGGCGTAGGCTCCTCCGGCGGGAACGCCCATCCGGGCTCGTTGAACTAGGCTGATACGCATGCCGGATTCACCCGTGGACGCCATCGCGCCCCTGCTCACCTCCGACGGCTGGGAACTGCTCAACTCCCTCGGCCCGTATCTTGAGTCCGAGGCCATGTCCCTGAACGTGGAGTTGCGCAAGGCCGGGCATCCCCCGGAACTCGTGGCCGCCGTGCTGACCCAGGCGCGGCTGCGGATGAAGGCGCGCGCCAAGTTCGGACCATTCGCCGACCAGATGCTCTTCACCCAGGCCGGTCTGGAACAGGCCACCCGGCTCAACGTCGCCGCCCGCCACGCCCAGCGTTTCGCCTCTGCAGGGTTGGAACACGTCGCCGACCTGGGATGCGGTATCGGCGCGGATTCGATGGCGCTGGCCACGCTGGACCGGAAGGTCACCGCCGTCGAGCTGGATGAGACGACGGCGGCAGTTGCCACCATCAACCTGATGCCGTGGCAGTCGGTCAAGGTGGTCAACGCTGACGCCACATCCTTGGACCTGGACGGGTTCGACGGCGTGTGGCTGGATCCGGCGCGGCGCACGACGTCGACGTCTGGCACCAAGAGGCTGTTCGATCCGGAGGCGTTCTCGCCGCCGCTGTCCTTCGTGGAGAAAGTGGCGGACACCGGCAAGGCCGTCGGGGTGAAGCTCAATCCCGGTATCCCGCACGACGCGGTGCCGGCAAACTGCGAAGCCCAATGGGTCTCGACCGACGGTGAAGTCACCGAAGCCGCCCTGTGGTTCAACGCGCTGGCCCGGCCCGGAGTACGGCGTGCCGCCCTGGTGCTCTATGCAGACGGAGCGGCCGAGCTGACCAGCGGCGTCGATTTCGCCCCGGAGGCGCAGGACGTCGAAACCGGCGATGCGGGCAAGTACCTCTACGAGCCGGACGGCGCCGTTATCCGCGCCGGACTGGTGGCCGACCTCGCGCGGGAGCTGGGCGGACATCTGTTGAACAAGCAGATCGCGTACATCTGCGCCGACACCCTCGAGGATTCGCCCTTTGCCCGCGCCTATAAGGTCAAGGAAGTACTTCCCTATAACGTCAAACAGCTGCGCTCATGGGTGAAGGCCAACGGGATCGGCACCCTCGAGATCAAGAAACGCGGAGCGTCCGTCACCCCGGAGGAACTCCGCAAGCAGCTGCTGGCCGGCAAGGCGAAATCCGCGACGGCGAGGGCCACTCTCGTGCTGACCCGGATGGGGGCCGAGCGCGTCGCCATCGTCGTCGACACCATCGCTGGCTGACCGCCCGCCGTCGTCGCCCAAGCCGCTAACCATCGCTGACCGCCATCGCCGTCGTCGTCGTCCAAGCCGCTAACCCAGTCTGGCCACGCCACCCAAGCCGCCCAAGCCGCTAACCACCGCCGAAACCGGTTCTCAGCTCCCAAAACGGAGGTGCCAACCACCGGTTTGGGCGCCGAGGCCCGTCCTTGCCTCCCCCGCACCCTGGGTACTGGACTAGACTGACCCCTGTACTTTGCGCGGTGACGCGACTCGAACCAACCAACGCCAGCGCGGCGGCCACGCCCGACGGAACAGCGCGTCAGGAGCTTCATGAAGATTGATTTCGCACCATCAGCCCAGTCGACCCTTGGCGTTGAGTGGGAACTGGCACTGGTGGATGGCGAATCCGGCGAGCTCGTTTCCGCTGCGGATGAGGTACTCCGCGGCGTCCGGCAGAAGCATCCGGAACTCCAGGACGACGACGAGCACCCGCACATCAAGCAGGAACTGCTGGCCAACACCATAGAGCTTGTTACGGGCATCTGCACCACCGTGGCCGAAGCGAAGGCAGACCTGACCCGCTCAATGGATGCGGTGCGTGAAGTCACTGAACCACTCGGCGTCGAACTTTTCTGTGCCGGCTCGCATCCATTCAGCGCCGTCAAGGCACAGGCCATTACGGACAAGGAACGCTACGCCACCCTGATCGACCGGACCCAGTGGTGGGGCCGGCAGATGGTGATCTACGGCGTTCACGTGCACGTCGGGCTGGACAAGAAGTCCAAGGCGCTGCCCGTGCTGGATGGATTGATTAACTATTTCCCACATTTCCAGGCGCTCTCGGCGTCGTCGCCGTTCTGGGATGGTGAAGACACCGGTTACGCTTCCCAGCGGGCGTTGATGTTCCAGCAGCTGCCGACGGCGGGGCTCCCCTTCCAGTTCGCCACGTGGGAAGAGTACGAGCAGTACGTGGCGGACATGTTCACCACCGGTGTGATCGACGTGGCAAACGAAATCCGCTGGGACGTCCGGCCGGTGCCGAACCTGGGCACTATCGAGATGCGGATCTGCGACGGGCTTTCCACGCTGGAGGAGATCGGGGCTATTGCGGCTCTGACCCAGTGCCTTGTCGATGACTTCTCCACCCGGCTGGATAACGGTGGCACGATCGAAACCATGCCGCCGTGGCACGTGCAGGAGAACAAATGGCGCGCCGCGCGGTACGGTCTGGACGCCATCATCATCCTCGACGCCGCGGGCAATGAGTGTCTGGTGACCGACCACCTGATGGAACAGCTCAACCGGCTCGAGCCCGTTGCGAGGAAACTTGACTGCGTGGATGAGCTTGCCGACGTCGAGAAGATCATCCAGCGCGGTGCCGGCTACCAGCATCAACGCGAAGTGGCACTGGCCAACGGCGGCAACCTTCGCGCCGTCGTCAAGGATTTGGTGGAGCGGATGAAAACCGGCTCAATCACCGAGTAAATACGAGAGTCAGTCCAGCTCTGTCCGGTACCTTATTTCGGTGATCGGAAAACCGTCCAAAGACTCGTCCTTCACGGCACCATCCGGAGACATCCCTGCCCGTTCGTAGAAGCGCCGTCCCCGTTCGTTGGAGTCAAGAACCCAAATTGTGACCGACGTTTTGCCTTCTTCACCAAGCTGGGCAAGAGCCGAATGCCACATGCAACTGCCTATTCCGGTACCAATATGTGCGGGAAGCAGGTAGATGGCCTCAATCTCCCCTGTCCCGGGTGAGGCATCTTCATCCCTGCTGGGACCGGCACTCACGAAACCCACGACGCCGGTACTAACCACAGCGACGTGGGCCCGCGGACCGCGGGTATCCTGCAACATGCCCTCCCAAATAAGGGTGCGGGCATCAATATCCAAACTGTTCAGGTAGTCATCCGGTACCAGATCACGGTAGGCCCACTGCCACGCCTCGACGTGAACCCTTGCGATACTGCGGGCATCCGCTTCCACAGCGCGCCGGACAACGAAATCGCTCATCAGGCCATTAGACCTCATGGCGAACACGACGGAACACGACCGCCGCGCCCAGTCGCTCAGCCTGGGCGGATCAATCCCTTTCCGCCCATAAGCCCTCCGATCAGTCCGGCATATTGACGTCAAGTTCCTCAGGAAAGTTCTCCCAGCGCCGAATGGGCGACAACAAAATGGGCAGCGCTGATGCCGCAGCGATGGCAGCCCATGCCCAAAGGACTGGTACGACGCCGGCCCACGCGGCTATGGCGCCCCCAACCAGGCCCGCTACTGGTTGACGACAACCGGTGATGATCGGCATAGGATCGACAGGAGTGGACTGCACGAGTTGCAGCACCGTCCGGCAGCCCGTCGGAATCGTGACCAGGAAGGGAACATGCCATGATCGGATTTATTATCGCCGGACTCATTATCGGCGCCCTCGCACGACTGTTTAAGCCCGGTAAGCAAAACCTGGGCTGGATTGCTACTTTGCTTCTCGGTTTGGCAGGCTCGGTGATCGGCGGCCTCATCGCCAACCTGCTGGGAACCGGAGGCATTTTCGAGCTCAACGTCCTCGGTTTCATTGTGGCGGTTATCGCCGCCGTCGCCCTTATCGGTGTAGCTGAAAGCATGGCCGGGCGCCGCAAGATAGGTCGCTGACTAAAGGAATTTTGCTGGGGTATGAAAACATGGAGTATGCGTCCTATGCAGCACTCCAGCAAGATTGAGAACGTCCGCTACGAACTGCGGGGGCCGATTCTTCATGCGGCCAAGAAGATGGAATCCGAAGGTCAGCGGATTTTGCGCATGAATCTCGGCGACACTGCTCCCTTTGGGCTGGAGGCGCCGGAGTCGATCGTGATGGATATGATCCATCACCTCCGTGGCGCGCAGGGGTACAGCGATTCGAAGGGCATCTTCTCCGCGCGCACCGCCATCTCGCAGTACTATCAGACGCGCGGACTAATGCAGATCGGCGTCGAGGACGTCTTCGTCGGCAACGGTGTCAGCGAACTTATTTCAATGACTCTGCAGGCCTTTCTTGAAAACGGCGATGAGGTCCTTATCCCCGCTCCGGACTATCCGCTGTGGACCGCATCCGTCACCCTTAGCGGCGGAACCGCCGTCCATTACGTCTGCGACGAGGACAACCAGTGGTGGCCGGACATGGCCGACGTCGAGGCAAAGATCACCGAGCGCACCCGCGCCATAGTGATCATCAACCCGAACAACCCCACCGGAGCCGTATACCCCCGTTTTATCCTCGAGCAGTTCGCGAAGCTGGCACGCAAGCACGATCTGGTGCTGTTTTCCGATGAAATTTACGAGAAGATCCTCTATGGCGATTCCGTCCACATCCACACCGCCTCCGTGGCGGAAGACGTCTGCTGCCTGACATTCAGCGGCCTCTCGAAGGCCTACCGGATGCCCGGATACCGTGCCGGCTGGGTGGCAGTCACCGGTCCACGGGCTGCGACGGCGGCCTACCGCGAGTCGCTGGAGCTGCTCGCTTCCCTGCGGCTGTGCGCGAACGTTCCGGCCCAGCATGCCATCCAGACCTCACTGGGAGGACACCAGAGTATCGACGAACTGGTGAAGCCCGGTGGGCGGCTCCGCGAACAACGCGACTTGGCGTGGCAGCTGCTCAATGACATCCCCGGAGTCAGTTGTGTACCCGCCGCTGGCGCCCTGTATCTGTTCCCCAAGCTCGATCCCGGGGTTTATCCCTTCGCCAACGACGAGCAGTTCGTGCTCGATTTGCTGGAGGAACAAAAGATCCTGGTCTCACACGGAACAGCGTTCAATTGGGGCGCACCCGACCACTTCCGCTTCGTTATCCTGCCCTCAACCGAAGACATTGAAGAGGCTGTGCACCGGATTTCCGCCTTCCTGGCTGTCCGCCGGAAGTCAGCCGCGGCGGTTCCACTGCAGGCTGTAGCTTCAGCCGGTTGAGCCGAAGTCTGACCCCGGCCCCGACGAGCTGAAGATAGGGCCAAAGAGATCTATACGGAGGGCAGATCCAGCAGGACACTAGTCATGTCAGTTCTTTTTCCTTCCAGCTGAGGATTGTCATGGCCCCGCTCAATCTGCCCCAGATATCTTTCGCTTTCGCATCCGCTGCGGTGCTTACGGTTGGTCTAGCCGCCTGCGGTTCGCCTGATGGAACCACGGTGCAAGCTGCATCGGGAACCGGATCCACCGGCGGGTCCGCGTCCGGCGACTCCGGCGGTGACACCGTTTTGAACATGCCGCGTCTGAGCATCGAGGCCGCCACTGCGGCAGCCGAAGCGGCCCTCGCACAGTGCCAATCCGACGACCTGCCGTTCGTCTCAGTGGCGGTCGTCGACCGATCCGGCCAGGTCCAGGCCATGCTTCGGGGAGACAACGCCGCCGAGCATACGATGGAGTCGGCACGGCTCAAGGCTTATACGTCTGCCGCCTTCGGTAGAAACACGTCCGAACTGACGGAGGCAGCCACCGGCGATGGCCCCACCATTAGCGACCTTCCAGGCATGCTCTTTCTCGGCGGAGGTGTCAGCATAAAGGCGGACGGAGCCTCGATTGCCGGCATCGGCGTCGGCGGAGCCCCGGAGGGTTCGCTGGATGAAGCCTGCGCGCAAGCCGGACTCGACGCCATCGCAGATTCACTCGGAGGTTAGAAATCGGTTCCGCGTCTCAATGAGCTTTCGCATATAGCGGGCGAGGAACAGTTTTTCTGCCGCCACCCCGAGGAGGCCAAAGGGTGCCGAGAATTCGATGCGGTCCACCATTACTGTTGTGCCGCCGTCGTGCCTGAACTCATGTAAATGCTTGAAATGCCGGAATGGTCCATTGATCTGTTCGTCCACGAAAAAATCGGGAACTTTCATAGCGGTGATCCGGCTGGTCATTCGCACGGGCACTCCGAAATGCCACGCCCGCCACGTCACCTGCTCCCCCAGTGAAATGAGGCCCGTTGTAACGCCCGCGACCGCTTTCTCCCGCGACCGCGACATGGAACCGGCATGTGCATCTATGCTGCGGGACAAATCGAACAACGCGGCTCTCTCCATAGCCGTCCGCGTGGTGCACTCGAAGTAAACGGTCATGGTCAGAGTATGGCAGTCGGCGAAGCGGAATCAGCGCCGGCTGCACCCCGCCATCATGGATTTCGCTGGGTAAGCTCGCTTTTATGAACGACGGCGATCGCGTGCCGACACGTTGCATTCAGCACCATCCGGTGACGGCGGAACCGACAATGCACGGTTAGATTGCTGATGTCGGTACAGCAAAGGAAACAGAGGGAAAAGCGATGATTCCGGAAATAAACGTCTGGGCAGTTCTAGTGGCCACGTTGTCCACCATGGTGGTCGGGTCGATCTGGTACACCCCGAAGGTGTTCGGAAACTATTGGATGCGGGTCGCCAAGGTCAGCCCAAGCGGCGAGTCGAAGGATGCCGTCAAGCCCATCCTGATCACCTTGGTGGTCAGCTTCGTCAGCGCATGGGTCCTGGCAGGTTCCGCCGCCATAGCGCAGGAATTCTATGGCGGCAGCTTTCTTGGCAACTCCCTCATCACCGCCATCATCTTGTGGGCGGGGTTCACGGCCTCCCGGCTCATCACGCATGATGCTTTTGAAGGCCGTCCTACCGGTCTGACTGTACTGAACTGCGTGCACGAATTGGTGACTTTTGTGGTCATGGCCCTCATTATCGGCCTCTTTGGCATCAGTGGCGTATAGGCATACTTACGACTGAGGGCCGGCGATATTCACCAACCAGTTGATGCCGAATTGGTCGGTGCACATGCCGAAGATGTCACCCCACGGCGCCCGTGCGAGGTCCTCCTGGACAGTGCCGCCGTCGACAAGTTTTTCCCAGTAACCGCGAAGTTCGGACTCGTCCGGGGCTTCACCGCTGAGGGATATGGAGAAGTTTCCGTTTCCGTTGTATTCCATTCCGTTCGGGGTGTCAGCCGCCATCAGCGTCAAGCCGTTGTCGGTTATCAGCATGGAGTGCATGATCTTGTCCTGCTCGGCCGGATCCTCACTGGCGTGGAATTCGGCGAAGGTGCTGCTGGTCAGCTCGCCTCCGAAAACTGAGTGGTAAAACTCCATTGCCTGCTTGGCCGTATCGCGAAAGCCAATGTACGGATTGAGACGTGTGGTCATGATTCGAGCTCCTCGCTTGGATTGAATGTGCGCTCTGATTATCGATCAGAAACGGCAGAGGTGGAAGAGCCAAACAGCACTAGTCTGCAATGTCCTCCCAGTCGATGGGTGTGGAGGTGCCGCTCTCCCAGTCGTGGCGAAGTATGCCGTAGCCCACTGAGGCGACGTGGCCGCCGTCGTGAGTCGGCCAGCCAAGACGGTAATGGGCTTCTTTGAGGAATCCGGCGCGCAGGAATGTTTTCCGCATGGCAATGTTGTCCTCGCGCGTCTGGCCTTCGAACCTCAGGATCCGGGGCATCGAGGTGAACACCAGGTCACATAAGGCGCGGACCACCTCAGGTCCCTTTCCCCTTCCCCGCTGGCTCTCCTCCAGGCGCAGATCAAACATCGGCGTATCGTCCTGAAGATCCTGTAGGGCAACCATCCCAATGCGTGCCCCGCCGTCGTCGATCCAGTATCCCTGTGAGTCGTCATTCCAAAACCGCCCCTTTTCGACGCCGGGACGCGCCTGCTCCGCGGAAGGTTCAGCCAAGACATGAAATGGAAAGCGATTGGAACTAAGAAAGCGGACAACCGCATCTGTATCCGCGGTGGTCATCGGGCGGAATTCAATCGGCATGATTAGAGCCTACGGTGGCCGTCAACCGGCGAGCCAGGCAGGAGGCACTTATAACGCTGGATCCCCGGCCACCGCGGGTCGCCGGCACGCTGGGAGATCCCAAAACCCAAACGGCGGTAGAATTCCACAGCGTCGTCGTCAGTCTCGGCAAGAATCGGCGCGTCGGTGTGGGCATTGCGGATCTCTTTTACCAGCAGACTTCCGTATCCCCGGCCCCGATGGTTGGCATCGACGGCTATGTATTCGAGCACTACTTGATTACCTTCTTCCTGATAAGCAGCGAAGGCGACCAGGCAACCGTCTTCGAATGCGCCGATCATGCTCATCGCCGGCAGCCGGTCGGCGATGAGAGCTCTCAGCTGATCATCGTCTTGTCCGGCCGCTTCCCGCAGGAGGACGAAGAAATGGCTGTCCTCCATGTCGAGCGCAGTCAGCGTCCTGAGCGTGATCATAAGGCACGCGCCGCGCTAAGGTCCGGCAACGTTCCGACGACGACGGTGGCGTCCAGCTCCTCGGAACGCTCCACTCGTGGGACCAGTCCGTTGCGCTCCATGATGTCGACGGTTTCAGAAGCCTGACGCTCACTCGTCTCGAGCAGCAGATGACCACCCGGGACAAGCCACAGTGCCGCCTCGGCAATTACCCGGCGCTGAATATCCAGCCCGTCCGGTCCACCCGAGAGGGTGAATATCGGCTCGTGGTTGCGCGCTTCAGGAGGCATCAGCCGGATCTCGTCGGCTGGTACGTACGGCGCATTCACGGCCAAAATGTCGACGCGCCCGAGCAGTTCACCGGGCAGGGCATCGTAGAGATCGCCTTGGAACACCCGGCCACCTGCAGCGGCGGTATTGCGCCGCGTGCACCGGACAGCTGCCGAATCCACGTCGGCGGCATAGAGCTCCACATGATCCAGGGCTGCAGCGAGCGCGGCGCCGACGGCACCGGAACCACAGCAGAGATCGACGACGACTGTCCACACCTTGGCACGGATGTCGCCGTCGTCCGAGCGTTGCGCGGCGTCGATGGTCCCGCCGATGCCGCCGTCGTCCCCGCGCATAAGATCGATGGCTTGGCTTACCAGGAACTCAGTACGGCGCCGGGGAACGAAGACCCCGGGTTCCACCGCTATCCGCAAACCGCAGAACTCGGCCCACCCAACGACCTGCTCGAGCGGCAGCCCGGCGACGCGCCGATCGATCATGGTGGCAAGTTCAACCGGTGTTCCGGCCGCGGAGACCAGCAGTTCCGCCTCTGCCTCGGCATACACGCAGCCAGCCGCGCGAAGCCTGGTGGCGATATCGCGCTGCGGAAGCACTGGCGGGGAAACCGGCATGCAATGAGCTTAGCGCCGGTCCGGATTAGAAACGCTATACGCTGACGGTGGTGACTGGCAGCGAAGTATCCGGAGCGAAGCCGAGGCCCGATGGCGTGCCACCACTCATGACGACCTGGGCACCCAGAGCCGCCACCATCGCTCCGTTATCGGTACACAGCGACGGCTTGGGAACCCGCAGCTCGATACCCGCCTCGGCGCAGCGTTCGGCGGTCAGCGCGCGCAGCCGCGAATTTGCCGCGACTCCCCCGCCCAGCAACAGCGTAGTGATGCCATTCTCCCGGCAGGCCAACACGGCCTTGGCCGTAATGACGTCGACCACGGCCTCCTGGAACGACGCTGCGATGTCCGCGACCGGAACTTCACCGCCGCCGGCCTCGAACTGCTCAACGCACCGCGCCACTGCCGTTTTCAGTCCACTGAAGGAAAAGTCGTACCGGTGTCCACCTTCGGACTTTGGCTTGAGGTACTTCGGCGCCGTCAACCCGCGGGGGAACTTGATCGCGTGCGGATTGCCTTCCTTGGCCAGCTTGTCGATGGCGGGACCGCCGGGGTAGCCGAGACCCAGAATGCGGGCGACCTTGTCGTAGGCCTCACCCGCGGCGTCGTCGATCGTCGCGCCCAGCAGCTCGACGTCGTCGGTAATGTGCTTCACCCGCAGGATCTCCGTATGCCCGCCGGAGACCAGCAGTGCGCCGAGGTTCTCCGGCAACTTCCCGCCGTCGAACAGGTCCGAATCAAGGAGGCCGACGCCGACATGCGCAACGAGGTGATTGATGGCGTAGAGCGGTTTTCCCGTGGCAACGGCCAGGGCCTTGGCGGCGCAGACGCCAACCATCAGCGCGCCCGCGAGCCCGGGGCCGGAAGTCACGGCGATGGCGTCGACGTCGTCCAGTTCCACGCCGGCGTCCGCGAGCGCCTGCTCCAGCGTGGGGATGATGGCGTCCAGATGCGCGCGGGAGGCGATTTCCGGAATCACGCCGCCGAACCGGACGTGCTCCTCCATCGAGGAGGAAACGGTGTTGGTCAGCAGCGTCGTGCCGCGGACAATGCCGACACCGGTTTCATCGCAGGACGACTCAATACCCAGGACCAAAGGTTCATTCACCATGTGACGCCGTCCTTCATGCTGAGGATCAGCCGCATCACCAGGGCGTCCGCGCCGTCGCGGTAGTAGCGCGGGCGGACGTGGATCTGCTCAAATCCGAATCGCTCGTACAGCGCCCGCGCCCGTGGATTGTCGGAGCGGACTTCGAGCATCACGTCGGCCATGCCGCGCTCGCGGGCCGCCTCGATCAGCATGGTCAGCAGTCGGGTGCCGATGCCCTGGCCTTCCCGCTCGGGGACGACGGCGATGGTCTGGACGTCCGCGATGGGCTGCACCGCCATCAGGCCGGCGTAGGCGATGATACGGCCAAAGGCGTCCTCGGCGACCAGATAGTAGCGGGTGGAGGCTTGTCCCAATTCGTCGTGGAACATCTGCTCGGGCCACGCATCGGTTGGAAACAGCTCCTGCTCCAGCGCGTTCACGGCCGGCACGTCCGCCGTCGTCATCGGGCGGATTTGGCCGGTCTGCCCCGTCTGGCCTGTCTGGCCGGTCTGCCTGTCCTGCCCGTAAGTCATCGTTTCTCCGTTTCCAGCGCGCGCTTCCGGGGTCCGGGCACCTTGGCGTCGGATTCGCGCAGGTACAGCGGCGCCGTATCGCGCAGCGGTTTGCCGGCGGCCAGCCGCAGCAGGGCGAGTGAACCGAGTGCTCCGGCTTCCGGCTGCGTCAGCGTATGTTCGGGAACGGCATTAACGACGTCGGCATACAGACCGGCGCCCGCGCCGTAGACGGGCAACGGCGGCAGCCCGGCGGCCGGTCCCACGTGCGGGCCCTCGACCAGCTCGGGCTTACCTTCCGCCTGCCGGTATTTCGCCCAGTAGACCTCTTTGCGCCGGGCATCCGTGGCCACCAGGAATTCGGCGCCCGTAGCCGGGTTGGTGCTAACGGTGCCTTCGCTGCCGTACGGATCAGCGCTGCCAGCCACCGACCAGGCTACGGCGTCGAGGCTCATCATTCCGTGCAGCGGCAGCTTCCAGACGAAGCTCAATGTCCGTGCGGTGACGATTCCCGAGCGCAGTCCAGTGAAGGGCCCCGGCCCAACTCCGACGACGATCGCGTCCAGGTCCGAGGACGTCACGTGCGCCTCTGCCAGCATGGCGTCGATGCCCGGGGCGAGCACTTCGGCGTGGCTGCGGGTATCTTCGGTGGCGAAAGCCGCGACTATCCGCGGAACGGCGAATGATCCCGCGCTCCCGGCCGGAGTTTCAGCGCCGGCCGGAGCGTCGTCGCTCACCAAGGCGGCACTGGCGATCGCAGACGTATCGATGGCAAGAATCAGCACTTATCCACCCTAATCGACCTCGATCGCAGGCTTTTCCGCCGCCCAGCGAGGTCCGAATCCGGCGATGCGGATCAGGCGGCGCTCGTCGTCGTCCTCATCATCAAAATCCAGTACGACGGCGTCATCACCGCCGGTGCCGCTGATCGGCCCCTTGCCAGCAGCTGCCAAAATGGCACCGCGGCTGGACCCTTCCGGTTCACCAGCACCACCGACGGCGCGGACCATGCTGATTTCCAGCCGGCTCTCGGCCAGGTGTTCCACCCGGTCCCGTCCCCATTCGACGACGGTGACGGCGCTGTCCATGGTGTTTTCCAGATCGATATCGTCAATCTCCGCCGCGGAACCGAGCCTGTAGGCATCCACGTGCACCAGATCCGGTCCGGTTCCCAGGGTGGGATGGATCCGCACCAGCACAAAGGTAGGCGAGATGATTCCCTCGCGGACTCCCATCCCGGCTCCGAGACCCTGCGTGAACGTCGTCTTGCCCGCGCCCAGTTCGCCGGTCAGGACCAGTAGATCCCCGGCCGCTAACTGCGCCCCCAACCGGGCGGCAAGTGCTTGTGTCTGTTCGGCTCCGGAAGTCTCGATTTCGATTTCCCACGCCGGGAGACCGGCGTCGTTCCCGTCGTCGGGCACATCGGAGTCGACATACCGCCGCGGGATCCGCGGACTGATCCGGGTCACGATCTCGTAGTTGATGGTGCCCGCCGCCTTCGCCCACGCATCGACGGACTCCTCGCCGTCGTCGCCGGGTCCAAACAGTACGGCTCCATGGCCGAGCAAGGACTGATCCGTTCCGGCGATACCCGCTGTGCCGAGGTCGATCACCATCTGGTCCATGGCGATCCTGCCGACCACCGGGTAGGTCCTGCCATCGACCGTCACCGGGCCGCCGCTGGCAATCCGCGGAATACCGTCGCCATAGCCGACCGGAACGAGGGCAAGCGTGGTGGGCGCAGGGGTGCGGTAGCTCAAGCCGTAAGAAACGCCATGGTCAGCGGGCATCTCCTTGCAGTGCGCGATCCGGGTGCGCAGGGTCATCGCCGGCCGCAACCGCAGCTCCGCCGACGTCTGGTCCTCAAAGGGAGATAACCCATACAGAGCGATACCGGTCCGGACCAGGTCAAAATGCGTGTCCGGGCGCGAAAGGGTCCCGGGAGAGTTGGCCAGGTGACGGACTTCGACGTCGACGCCGGCATCCGAGGCCACCGCTACGGCCTCGCGGAACCGCTCAATCTGTTCGTCGGTCTCTGGCCGCTGCGGTTCATCGGCGACGGCCAGATGAGAGAAAATGCCGACCACGCGCAGCAGGCCCTCCTCCTGATACTCCAGAGCCTGGCCGATGAACGTTTCCCATTTGTCCGGCGGGCAGCCGTTGCGCCCCAGGCCGGTGTCGATTTTCAGGTGCACGCGGGCCGGGCGGGCCGCCTTTTCCGCCGCCGCGGCGATGAGGTCCAGCTCCCAGCCGGAGACGCCGAGATCCAGTCCGGCTTCGATGCCAGCACCAAAATCGCTCGAAGGTGTGTGCAGCCAAGCCAGGATCGGTGCCTCGATCCCGGCCTCGCGGAGCGTAATCCCCTCCGGAATATGTGCAACACCGAGCCAGACGGCACCAGCTTCGACGGCGGCGCGGGCAACCGGAATGGCGCCATGGCCATAACCGTCGGCCTTGACTACCGCCATGACCTTGGCTGGTTCGGCGACCTTAATCAACCGCCGGACGTTATGCCGGATGGCCGCCAGATCGACGATGGCCTCACGTTCCGCAGAATTCACCTGCCCATTCTTTCACTTCCAGGCCCTGAACTCCTGATCGAACCGATGCTGCCTGCCGTGCTCCCCCTACGACGGGCCGGCATAGGATCCGGAGCAAGTTGTCACTTGTCCCCAATTTCGTGTCAGTGGCGTGCCACCTGACCGGATTTCGTGTCACCAGTCGCCGTACTGTTGGCGTGACTGGAGCTGTATAAATTGCGTCCTGCTGAGTGGGCATCCGCTGGTTAATAAAGATGCGTTCTGTTGTCGGCAAGGCTGGGATGGGACGGCAATGTCAACCCGATCGGTATCTCTGGGTGTAACAACAGATGTGTCATATACGGCCCCGTCACCGGTCAGTTCACCGGTCTACCTAAACGGACACGACGGGCAGCGGCCGCTGCATCGTCGCAGGTCAGGACGGGGTGTGACCGGTGAGGGTTCCTCCTACGGGACGCGGGGGACTGCTTATCGGTGAGTGTTGTTGAGGTGTTGGTGGATGAGTTGTACGGCCATGGCGCCTTCGCCGACGGCGGAGGCGACGCGCTTGATGGCGCCGTGGCGGACGTCGCCGGCGGCGAAGGAGCCGGGCACGCTGGTTTCGAGGTAGTAGGGGTCACGTTCGAGGGGCCAGACGGTGGGAAGGTCGGGGTGGTCGCGTAAGTCTGGACCGGTGATCAGGTAGTGGCCGGGGTCGCGGATGATGCCGGTGTCTTTGGCCCAGTCGGTGTTGGGTGCCCCACCGGCGAGTACGAACAGTCGGCGGGTGTCGAGTCGTTGCTCAGTGCCGGTGGGTCCACGTACGATGATGGCGCGCAGCTGGGTGTCTCCGTCGAGGGCCGTAACCTGGTGGCCGGTGTGAAGCTCGATGTTGTCGGTTTGGGCGAGTCGTTCGAGCAGGTAGCTGGACATGGATGCGGCAGGGTGTTGGCCGCGGATGAGCAGGATGACTTGGTGGGCGGTCTTGGCGAGGTGGAGGGCGGCTTGGCCGGCGGAGTTGCCGCCGCCGATGATGTAGACGTCCTCGGCGGCGCACAGGCGGGCTTCGCTGGCCCCGGCGCCGTAGTAGAGCCCGGCGCCGAGGAATTGGTCTTCGTGCGGCAGGTCGAGGCGTCGGTACTGAATGCCGGTGGCGCACAGGTTCGTCGCGGCGGTCATTTTGGTGCCGTCGGCGAGGTCGACGTGAATCTTGTTGTGGTGGAACTCGGCGTTGACGCCTTCGCGTAGCAGCAGGATCTCGGCGCCGAAGTCGACGGCTTGCTGGCGGGCCCGTTCGGCCAGGGCCGCCCCGCTGATGCCGCCGGGGAAGCCGAGGAAGTTCTCGATGCGCGAGCTGGTGGCGGCTTGGCCTCCGACGGCGTCGCGTTCAAGCAGCACGGTGCGTAGCCCTTCGGAGGCGGCGGAGACCGCCGCAGAGAGCCCGGCGGGGCCCGCGCCGTAGATGGATACGTCGTACTCGCGGGCTTGGGGGTGGGTGATCCAGCCGAGCCGGCCGGCCACCGCGGGTATGGTGGCCGATTCGATGCGTGTTCCGTCGGGCAATACGCACATTGGCAGTCGCGGGTCGTCGAGACCGGTGAACCCGTAGCCGGCGGCGTCGTGGTTGGTGTGCAGCTGGGTCCAGTCGAACTCGACGACGCTGCGCTGCAGGAAGTCCCGCAGCCGGTAGCCGGCCGGGGATCCGTCGCGTCCCAGCAGCCACACCCGCTGGGCACCGGGGGTCGAAGTAGTGGTGGTTTCGGTGCTCATGTGGTGGCCTCTGTGATCAGGATGGTGGCGGGATGGCGGGCTCGCTGCCCGGGGTTGGGGTCGTGAGTCGCCAGCCGTGCGCAGATGACTCCGTCGACCAGCAGCATCACGCTTGAAGCGAGCTGCTCGGGTGCGTGGGCGCCGGCTTCGGCGGCCAGGGTGCGCAGCGTGCGCCCGGTCTCGAAGTCGGTGCGCCCTTCGTACATGTGCAGGTCCGAGCCGCAGATGTTGGTGGCGGTGATCCTGACCAGGACATCGGTCGGCCTCGCGATCTTGGCGTCCGGCACATCCGCGACCTCGATGTCGCGGGGGCCTCGGTAGACGCCAGCCTTCATGGTGAGCTCCGATCGTGGTGGTGGTTCGTCTTCCTCCGACCATCGTAACGGGGCCACCGGGAAGTCATGGGCACAGCAGATCGAAGTCACAAGGGGCGACTTGGGTCGAGAGCACAACTCCCGCCGGCATGCGCCGCTGTTCAACGGGCACCGGCGGTGTAACACTGGCCGTCCTCAACAGTTGGTGAGGTCCGATGAACTCCCGCGCAGTCGAGCTCGCTCCCGGCACACACCTGTGCGCCATGTACCGAGGCGCTGCTCAGCGCGACGAGGTGCTCGGCCCGTACGTCTCGGAGGCGGCGGGCCTGCGAGCTGACTGCGCGCCACGACCAGGTCCTCACCGAGCTCACCGCACACCTGGTCGTTCCGCGCCTCCTGCGGACTTTCCACCAGGACGCCCCGGGAGTGCGGTGCTCCTGCGGCAGGAGGCCTGCAGAAGATTCTCCGCGACCTGATGACCGGCGCGTCCGAGCTGGCCGTCACGTCGATGCGTCCACCGGGCGCGCTCGGCTGGATCCAGCTCCAGCAGAAGCGACTGATGCTGATCAGTTCGCTCGACCCACCGGCTGCGCAACCTACGCCGGGTCGGACTCCACGAGCTCGCCGGGAAGGAACTCGTGACGACGCCGGTCGGCTTCGGCTACCGCTCGCTGGTCGAGGGCTCATTGCCGAGGCCGGTGTCGCCCGCCGCAGCTCCTTCGAAAGCGGTGACCTCGCCACCATCGAGGGACTGGTCGCGTCGAGACTCGGTGTGGGTCGGGCGGTCCGGCACCATCGGGCTCGCGCTCACGACGCCCGGCGTCGCGTCGTACGGTCGGCCTGACCTGGCGTGACGACGTCGAACTGGCGCCCGCGGCCGCTCGGTTCCTGGCGTTCGTCGTTCAGAACAAGATGTTCCCGGAGTGAGGTGTCAGATCACGAGCGCGGCGATCAGTCCGGGAGGCGAGACGGGCGGCGTCGGACGCTGCGTAGAAGTCGCTGATGATGCTCGGGATCTGGCTCATGAGTCTGCTTGTGGTTGCTGCGCCAGGCGGCGCGCAAGGTACGGCGCGGTGGCACTGCCCTCGGTCGAGGCGACGTCGGTGGGGGTGCCGGTGGCGACCACCCTTCCACCCGCATCGCCGCCGCCGGGGCCGAGGTCGATGACCCAGTCGGCGGTGGCGATCGTGTCGAGGTCGTGCTCGACGAGGACGACGGTGTTGCCGGCCTCGACGAGCAGGTGCAGTTGTCGCAGCAGCAGGGCGATGTCGGCAGGGTGGAGGCCTGCCGTCGGTTCGTCGAGCAGGTACAGCGCGTGGCCGCGGCGTGCTCGCTGGAGCTCGGTGGCCAGCTTGATGCGTTGCGCCTCACCGCCGCTGAGCTCCGTCGCGGGCTGACCCAGCCGCAAGTAGCCCAGCCCCACCTCGCGCAGCGTCTCGAGGCTCCGGGAGGCCGCGGGGACGTCGGCGAGGAACGTGGCCGCGTCGTCGACCGTCATCGCCAGCACGTCGGCGATGGTCTTGCCCTGGTAGGTCACTTCCAGCGTCTCGGGGTTGTAGCGGGAGCCATGACAGGTCGGGCACGCCGCGTAGGTGCCCGGCAGGAACAACAGCTCGACAGCCACGAAGCCCTCGCCTTGACAGGTCTCGCACCGGCCCTCGGCGACGTTGAAGGAGAACCGACCGGCGCCATAGCCGCGGGCCTTCGCCTCGTCCGTCGCGGCGTACAGCTTGCGCACCGCGTCGAACATCCCCGTGTACGTCGCCAGATTGGACCGCGGCGTGCGCCCGATGGGGCGCTGGTCGACCAGGACGAGACGGTCGAACGACTCGAGCCCCGACGCGTCCTCCACGTCGACCTCGAGGTCGGCCTGGTCGGGGTCCTCGGGGGCCAGACCGAGGTGGCAGCGCACGAGCTCGGCGAGCACCTGCGTGACCAGCGTCGACTTGCCGGATCCGGAGACCCCGGTGACGGCCGTCAGCACGCAGAGCGGGATGTCGACCGAGACGTCGGTGAGGTTGTGGCGCGAGACGCCGCGCAGGTGCAGGTGGCCGTGCGGGGTCCGCGGGGTGTGGTCGAGGGGCTCGGTGCGCCCGAACAGGTACTGGCTCGTGGCGGACTCCTTGACGGCTTCCAGGCCGGCCACCGGGCCGCTGTAGAGCACCCGACCACCGCCTTCCCCGGCGCCCGGCCCGATGTCGACGACCCAGTCGGCGCGTCGTACGACGTCCATGTCGTGCTCGACCACGAAGAGCGAGTTGCCCGACGCCTTGAGTCGGGCCAGCACGTCGAGCAGCGGCTCGGCATCGGCCGGGTGCAGGCCGGCCGAGGGCTCGTCCAGCACGTACACGACGCCGAACAGGCCGGACCGCAGCTGGGTCGCGATGCGTAGGCGCTGGGCCTCGCCGGGCGACAGGGTCGTCGAGGAGCGGCCGAGACTGAGGTAGCCCAGGCCGAGGTCGAGCAGCACCTCGACCCGCGCGACCAGGTCGGCGCAGATCCGCACCGCTACCTCGTTGGACTCCTCGGGCAGCTCGGCGACGGGCCGCAGGAGGGCGACCACTTCGGCGAACGACATCGCGTTGACCTCGGCGATGGAGCGGCCGGCGACGGTGATCGCGAGCGCCTCCGGCCGCAGCCCGCTGCCGTGGCATTCCGGACAGGGCACGCTCCGCACGAACCGCAGCGCCCGTTCGCGCATCCGCTCGCTCGTGGAGTCGGCGAGCACGTGCATGACGTGCTTGCGGGCGCTCCAGAACTTGCCGTAGTAGCCGTGGTCGACGCGGTCACGTTGTGGCTTGATCAGCACGGACGGCTGCTCGTCGGTGTAGAGCAGCCAGTCCCGGTCCTTCTTCTTCAGCCTGCTCCACGGCTTCTCGATGTCGATGCCGAGACCGCTGACGATGCTGCGCAGGTTGGCGCCCTGCCAGGCACCGGGCCAGGCGGCGATCGCGCCGTCGCGGATGCTCAGCGACGGGTCCGGGACGAGGAGGTCCTCGGCCACGTCGTGCACGACGCCCAGCCCGTGGCATCGCAGGCAGGCGCCGGCGGCGGTGTTGGGCGAGAAGGCCTCGGCAGCCAGGTGAGCGGCACCCTCCGGGTAGGTCCCGGCGCGCGAGTAGAGCATCCGCAGGAGGTTCGACAGCGTTGTGATCGTGCCGACCGTCGACCGGGAGCTCGGCGCACCACGCCGCTGCTGGAGGGCCACGGCCGGCGGGAGTCCGGTGATCTCCTGCACGTGCGGCGCACCGACCTGTTGCAGTAGCCGACGGGCGTACGGCGCGACCGACTCGAAGTAGCGGCGCTGCGCCTCGGCATAGAGCGTGCCGAACGCGAGAGACGACTTGCCGGATCCGGAGACCCCGGTGAAGGCGACCATGGCGTCGCGCGGGATGTCGACGTCGACGTCGCGCAGGTTGTGCTCACTGGCGCCCCGCACGTGCACGAAGGTGTCGCTCGGGTCGTAGGTCACCACTCATCTTAACCCCCTGCGCCCTGGGGGGAGAATCCCTGGACATGACCTCCTACCGGTTCCTGGACGCCATGGGTGACGTGGTGGAGGAGGGCGACTTCGAGGACCACACCGCAGTGCTCGCCTGGGCGAGGGACGGCGACCACGACGAGGACGTGCAACGGGTCGAGTACCTCGGGGCGCAGCGCGACTGGCGCTGGGCGGGTCCACTGCTCGACTGACGTCCTAGGTGTATTAACCATGAAGGTTAGTGACGTCGGCGTGGGAGGCTGACATAAAGAAAACCTCCGGGTGAGGTGGAGCTTGTCAAAGAGTTCCAACGATTCACCCAGGAGGTTTCCGTGTCCCATCCTAACGCCATCCTCGGGCCGAAAGGGCGGCTGCTGCTGGCCCAGAGGGTCGTCGATTCCGGGTGGCCGCTGCGCCGGGCCGCCGAACGATTCCAGGTCTCCGTACCGACCGCTCAGCGGTGGGCGCACAGGTACCGTGAGCACGGCGAACACGGAATGGAAGACCACTCCTCCCGCCCCCACAGGAGCCCGCGGCAGCTTCCGGTCCGGCGTGAGCGGCGGATCATCGGGATCCGGGTCAACCGGAGGTGGGGACCGGCCCGCATTGCCTACAAGTTGGGCATGCATCCCTCGACGGTGCACCGCGTGCTCTCCCGGTACGGGCTGGCGAAACTATCCTGGCAGGACCGGGCCACCGGCAGGACCGTGCGCCGTTATGAGCATGAGAATCCCGGAGACATGGTCCACGTCGACATCAAGAAACTCGGCCGGATTCCCGATGGCGGCGGACACCGGGCTCTGGGACGGGCGGCAGGGAACCGCAACAAGACCGGCACCGCGTCGAACCGTAAACCGGGCTACGCGTACCTGCATCACGTCGTGGATGACCACTCCCGGCTGGTCTACTCCGAAGAGCTGCCGGATGAGAAGAAGGAGACCGCGGCCGGGTTCTGGAACCGGGCCAACTCGTTCTTCAACGACGCCGGCATCGACGTAAAGCGGGTGCTGACCGATAACGGCTCCTGCTACCGCTCCCACGCCTTCAAAGACGCCCTCGGCGAAGACATCAAGCACAAAAGGACCCGCCCCTACCGGCCGCAAACCAACGGCAAAGTCGAACGGTTCAACCGCACCCTGCTGGAGGAATGGGCCTACGCCCAGGAATTCACCAGCGAGGCCGAACGCTCAGCTTGCTATCAGGACTACATCGACCACTACAATCACCACAGAGGCCACACCGCGCTCGGAGGAAAATCACCATCCAGCCGCGTCACCAACCTTGCTGGTTAATACATCTAGGCCAACCCGGCCGAGAAGAAAGGACACGCACATGAGCAACATCATCGTTTTCGGGGGGCACGGCAGAGTGGCCCAGCGGATCATCCCGCTGCTCGTCGAAGACGGGAACACGGTCACGGCCGTCATCCGACGCGAAGAGCAGGCCGACGATATCCAGCAGCTCGGAGCCACCGCGCGCATCGCCGACGTCTCTATTCTGACGATCGACCAGCTGGCTGAACTGGTGACCGGGCACGATGCCATCGTGTGGGCCGCCGGCGCCGGCGGCGGCTCGATGGAGGCGACCTACAGCACTGACCGTGACGCGGCGATCTATTCGATGCAGGCTGCGATCGATGCCGGCGTCTTGCGTTATGTGATGGTCTCTTGGGCCGGAGCCAGCCTGCAGCACGGTGTTCCGCAGTCGGAAAGCTTCTTCGCGTATGCCCAGTCGAAGATGATCGCCGACGCGGTGCTGCGGGACTCCGGCCTGGACTGGACGATCGTCGCACCGACCACGCTATCCGACGAGGAAGCCACCGGAGTCGGCGTAGACACCGACGGCTCGCGGAGCACCTCCCGAGCCAGCGTCGCGGCGATGGTCACGGAATCTCTCAAGAACCCCGCAAGCATTCAGCACACGTACCGTTTCAGCGACGGGGAGGCCCCTGCCAAGGAGTTCATCACCACCGCCGGGTGACGACGGCCCCGCTGGAGAGGCAACTACCTGACTCGGCGTGCGCCTCGACTGCCTGTTTGGGGCCTCGGAGCGATGGGAGGCCCCATCCAGACGGCATCCCGAGACGGCATCGGTTGACCGTATAAACGCCCACAGAACGTGGAATGAGGTGCGTCGTGAACATATCGAAGTCGCCGAGCAACGAACGCCCGCTGCGGGACTACGCGACGATCGGGGACGGCCACACCGTGGCGCTGATCGGCCGCGGTGGCGACATCGACTGGCTGCCGCTGCCGACTCTCGGGGGCAAGCCCGTCTTCGCTGGCATCCTGGATCCCGACGACGGGGGAGAGCTCTCCCTCGCCCCGGGGGGCGAGGAGGCGCTTGAACCAAGGAACAACAAGCATCCTTGCTAAGGGGGTGTGGCGGTCATAACGTTGAGGATGACGACACGCTGAGGAGACTAAGAAGTTATGAATAATGATGCACTCGAGAGCCTGGCGAAGGACAAGAACTATAACCTGGTGTGGGTACTTGAAGCTTCGATGAAGAACACATGGAAGTTGGAGCCTTTCATCCAAGAAGCCGAACGCCAGGGTGATGATGAGCTGGCTGAATGGTTCCGCAAGATTCAGGACAATAATCGAAAGGCTGTCGAGCAGGGCAAGAGGATGCTCATGCAGCGACTGGGTTCTTCATAACCGTCCGCCAGGTTCAACGTCTGCAGCCCAGCCTCGGTCACCAATCCGGTGGGTGCACCCCGAGTCCAGCCACGTGTCCGGGCTTAGTTCCTGGGGCGCGACGGCTCCTTCGCGCTTGTCGTCGTCGTAGGCGAACACCTGCTTGCCACCGATGAAGACCTGCCGCGCCCGGTGCATTATTCGAGCGGATCGCCGCTCCGCAGCACCAAGTCGGCATCCTTGCCACCTTCAGCGAGCCGACGCGGTCGGCGACACCCATCACCTTGGGATTGATGGTGATCGCCTCGAGCGCCTTCTGCCGGTCCAGCCCTTCCTTCACCGTCAGCGTGGTCTGGTGGACCAGAAAGTGGATCGGGACCGACCGAGTGGTCGGTGATGATGGAAATTTCGATGCCGGCGGCGGCCAATTTGCCCGGATTGGTAGGGAACGTTGGCGCAGTTCAACTTTGGAGCGGGCGGTGAAGAGCGGCCCAATCAGCACCGGAATGCCCTTTTCGGCGATGACGTCGGCGAGGAGATGGGCTTCGGTGCCGTGGTCAAGGACGAGATCGTAGCCGAACTCGGCGGCGATCCGCGCAGGGCGGTGGCGATGTCGTCGGCACGGTGTGCGTGCTGGCGCATGGGAACTACCTTTCGTGGCCCTTTGCCGGACCGGTTACAACTGGCTGCTTATGCACTGCGCCGCGCCTGTGGACCCTTCAGGCGGATGATGCCGCTGGGACGTGCAGCTCAGTTGTCACCAGGTCTCCTTCCATTCCCTTGCGGGCTTCACCGCTGGCTGAGGAGGTCTTCCATTGTTTGGAGGTCCTCGTTGAACGCGTCACGGGGTTGGCGTCGCCCACACGAGGAGAGGAGGCGGGCGAAGTCGTCTCCTGCTTTGTCGATGCGGGCACCGAGTGTGTCGCGTCGTTCGGTGGCTCCGAAGTCGTCGGTGGAGGCGTACACACCCGTGGGCGAGACGATAGCGTGCAGGTAAGAGAACATGGGCCTCATCGCGTGTTCGAGGAAGAGTGAGTGGCGGTCAGTGCCACCGGTTGCCCCGATGAGCACGGGCATATCCGTCAACGTTTCTTCGGGCAGGACGTCGAAGAACGATTTGAACAGGCCGCTGTAGCTGGCATTAAACGCCGGGCTAACCGCGATCAAACCATCACTATTGTTGACCGTACTGAAAGTGGTCTCCAGATTCTCTGACGAGTACCCGGAGATCATGGCATCCGAAATTGATCGTCCCAGCGAGCGTAGTTCCACCATGTTGACTGTGGTCTCTAAACCTTGATCTCCCAAATGGTTCCTGACACTGGTGGCGAGCCGCTCCGCCAGGAGTTTGGTGGAGGACGGATCGCGCAGTCCACCGCTAATAATGGTGAGTTCAGTCATGGCTCTTCTCCTGTTCGCGGGCGGGGTTGGTGGTGCGCTGTTGCTCCATGAGCGCGGTGTGAGTAGGTCCGTCCGGTGCTTCGGGTGAACGGTTTTTGGCGAACTCTTCGCGCAGGACCGGGATGACGTGCTCGCCGAGCAGGTCGAGTTGTTCCAACACGGTTTTGAGCGGCAGACCGGCATGGTCGACGAGGAAGAGCTGGCGCTGATAATCGCCGACATAGTCGCGGAAGGACAGGGTCTTCTCAATGACCTGTTGCGGGGACCCGACCGTAAGGGGGGTTTGGGCGGTGAAGTCTTCCAGGGAGGGGCCGTGGCCATAGACGGGGGCATTGTCGAAGTATGGCCGGAACTCGGTAACGGCATCCTGGCTGTTGGGGCGGAGGAAAACCTGCCCGCCCAGACCGACGGTGGCTTGGGCGGCGGTGCCGTGGCCATGGAGCTCAAATCGTTGCCGGTACAGTTCAACCATTCGCTGGGTGTGCGAGGCGGGCCAGAAGATGTGGTTGGAGAATAAGCCGTCGCCGTAGTATGCGGCGAGTTCGACGACCTCGGGGGTGCGGATGGCGCCGTGCCAGACGAAGGGCGGCACCCCGTCCAGCGGGCGGGTAGCAACAGTCGCTTGGTAAAGGGGCGTGCGTAGTGGATGTGCTATGCCCTCGTTCTTCATGGACTTCGGGCAACATGGTTGGAGGGTTCTGGCCGATTCCGATGACCAGGCGGTGGCAGCCGGGGCCAAAGGATGAGGAGATGAACTGACGGGGCGCTGCGGCGCTTACGGGGTCGTGTCTGGTCGTCCATCCCGCGTGGCCTCAAGAGCGGTGATGAGGCTTTGGGCGTCGTGGGGGCCTACATGACGCTCGGTGCCGATGAAGAAGGTCGGGGTGCCACGTGCGCCGCTGGCCTCGGCGTCGGACACGTCGTCTCTGATGCGTGCAGCATGGCGCTGCCCGGTAACGTCGTGGAGGAATTTTTCGAGGTCGAGTCCCAGTCGACCTGCGTATCCGGCCAGGTCCTCCAGCTCGAGCTGGTCCTGGTGGACGAAGAGCAGATCGTGCATGTCCCAGAACCGCCCTTGCGCTCCGGCCGCCTCTGCTGCTGCCGCGGCGACCTCGGCATGTTGATGCACATCCGGCAGCGGTAGGTGACGGATAACGTACCGGAGATCCTCACCAAAGTGTTCCCGCACCTCCTTGGCCGAGCCTGTGGCACGAGCGCAGAAGGGGCACTCGAAGTCCGCGTATTCGACCAGGGTCAATGGTGCTGTGGCAGGGCCCCGGATGTGATCACGTCCGGGGTCCACAGGGCGGGCAAGGGTCGTGGGCAGGCTAGCCGATGTTTCCCCGTGGAAGATGGCGGCCAGCCGAAATGTCAGCCAGCCCAGCATGGATGCGAGGACGAGGGCGATCAACACGCCCACGGTTGCCTCATCCTGCAACTGCTCGGAGTCGAAGGCGAGACCGATGATGAGCAGCGAGACCGTGAAGCCGATACCGGATAAGGCGGCACCACCGATCACTTGGCCCGGACCCACACCTTGCGGCAGCCGGCCCAACCCGAGCTTCGCCGCGGTCAAGGCGAAACTTCCGATACCCAGGAACTTGCCCGCCACCAACCCGGTGACGACGGCCCAGGTTACCGGTGAGGCCAGGGCCTCGGCGAGCAGCCCGCCGCGCAGATCGACCCCGGCGTTCGCCAGCGCGAAGACCGGCACAATGACGTAACTGACCCACGGGCGCAGCAGGACCTGCATCCGTTCATTGACCGGCACCGCCCGGGCCAGGGCATCTCTGGCTGTCCGTCCCACTTCGGCCATCGGTGATTGGCGGAAGGCCCGGAACCGGGTCGCCGCCCCTTCGACGGCCTCCCTCTTGGGCGTGAACGCCGGGATGAGCAGTCCCGCTATCATTCCGGCGATCGAGGCGTGCAACCCGGAGGCGAGCGTCGCCACCCACACGACGATCACGGTCACCGCGTACGGGCCGGTGCGCCAGACACCAATCCGTCCCAGGACGACCAGTACCGCCAGGGCTGCCGCGGCGGCGAGCAATCCGCCACCGTCGAGGGAATCGGAGTACACGAGGCCGATCACCGACACGGCCACGATGTCGTCAACGACCGTCAGCGTCAACAGGAAGACCCGCAGCTGTGTCGAGGTCGCAGGACCCACCAGCGCCAGGGTGCCCAGTAGAAAAGCGGTGTCGGTGCCGATCACGATGCCCCAACCGAGGGCGGCTTCACCCGTGGGGGCGAGCCACAAGTACAGAAGTGCGGGCACCACCAGCCCGCCGATGGCAGCCAGAAGCGGCAGCCTCACCCGGCGGCGGTCGGTGAGTTCACCCACCGACAGGTCGCGGCGGACCTCCAAGCCGATAATGAAAAAGAACACGGCCATGAGGCCGTCGTTGACCCAGTGCCCCAGATCCATCCCCAGGTCAATGGTGCCGATTTGCAGCGAGATGCCGGTGGACCAGAGACCCTCGTACACACCGGACCATGGCGAGTTGGCCCACAGTAAAGCCAGCACGGTCGCGGTGATCATCAGTGCCGCACTGGCGGACTCTGTATCCAGGTACTGGCGCAGTGGCGCCGACAGCTGTCCTGAGAGCTGCCGGCGGCGGGTCTGCATGGTGGACTTCGTGCGCTGTGTGGTCACCCCATCAGGGTAAACCACCGCCAACGGGGCCGACACCGGATTCAATTGCTGTGTCCGCCCCGCATGGTCGTTGCCGTATCGTGAATCCATGCCCTGTTGCTTGTGACGCCGACCGAAGGAGCGTGATGGCGTGCAGTCGCCTATTCCTGATTACCTGACCGAAGTCCTGGGAGAGTGCGCCGCTGACACCTCCGGGGCACCGGCGGATTACATCCCCGAGCTGGCCGCCGCAAAACCCGATCTATTCGGTATCGCGTTATCCACGGTCGACGGTACTGTCTACCGCACCGGAGACACCGACGTAGAGTTCACCATTCAATCGATCTCCAAACCCTTCATCTACGCCCTGGCCATCGCTGACCAGGGGTTGGACGCCGTCCTTGAGAAGGTCGGAGTTGAGCCGTCCGGTGATGCGTTCAACGAACTGTCCCTCGAGGCCGGCTCCGGCCGGCCGCTGAATCCGATGATCAACGCCGGAGCCATCACCGCCCATACCCTCGTCGGAGACAGCACTGGCAAGGACCGCAACGAGCGCATCGTCGCCATACTCTCAGCCTTCGCGGGCCGCACATTAGCCGTCGACGAATCCGTCTTCCGGTCGGAAATGGACAGCGCACACCGCAATTTGGCCATCGCCCACATGCTGGCCAGCAACGGTATCGTCGAGCAGGATCCAACGGACGTGGTCCGTGGCTACATCCGGCAGTGCTCGGTCAAGGTCACCGCCGCAGACATCGCTGTCATGGCAGCCACACTGGCCAATGGAGGAGTCCAGCCCATTACCGGTGAACGGATCATCGCCCCCGATGTGGTGCGTCAAGTACTCAGTGTCATGACAACCTGCGGAATGTACGACGCAGCCGGTGACTGGGTCACCACCGTTGGTATCCCGGCCAAGAGCGGCGTCGCCGGCGGCATCATCGGCGCCCTGCCCGGACAGGTCGGTCTTGCAGCTTTCTCGCCCGGGTTGGACCAACACGGCAACAGCGTCCGCGGAGTCAAAGCCTGTGAGCGGCTCTCGGCCGACATGGGCCTGCACCTGATGGAAGTGGCACCACCGGCCCGCGCCGTGATCCGGGACGCCGCAAAGATCCAATCCGTCAACGATACGCACATCAATGTGTACAGGTTGCAGGGGACGATTCAGTTCGCGGGAGCCGAGCGGATCATCCGTGCCCTGACCGATCATTCCCCCGATGAGGAGAATGTGGCCTTTGACCTCACCCGTGTGCACATGGTCAACGACGTTGCCCGGCGCATGCTGCTCGAAGCCGTGCGGCGGCTCACCCTCGACGGGCACCGCGTCACGCTCATCGACCCCGAATCCGTGCTGGAAGACCCTGATGCCGGAGACGGGATCCGCCCTCAGATCGCGACGTCGATCAACGAGTTGTTCCAGGACGGGGCGGTGAACGATCCGGTCCAGGGTCGCTAAGCTGATAGCCCCGGAACCGGCGGGACCGTAGCTGTGTGAGGAGAGTTGGTTGCCATGAGTGAGCACTTCGATGTTGTTGTTCTCGGGTCCGGACCCGGCGGTTATGTGGCGGCGATCCGTGCGGCACAGCAGGGGCTGTCCGTGGCCGTGGTTGAACGCAAGTATTGGGGCGGAGTGTGCCTCAATGTCGGCTGCATCCCATCGAAGGCGCTGTTGCGCAATGCGGAACTGGCACACATTTTCACCACTCAGGCCGAACAGTTCGGCATCACCGGCGATGTGAGCTTCGACTTCGGTGCCGCTTTCGACCGCAGCCGCCAAGTGGCCGACGGCCGGGTGAAAGGCGTGCACTTCCTTATGAAGAAAAACAAGATCACTGAAATCAATGGCACCGGCGTGTTCCGGGACGAGCGCAGCATTGACGTGTCACTGAACGACGGTGAAACCCGGACGGTCACTTTCGATAACGCCATCATTGCCACCGGTGCCAGCGCCCGGATGCTGCCCGGGGTGGAACTGAGTGAGAACGTCCTCACCTACGAGGAGCAGATCCTGGACCGCAGCCTGCCCGGTTCAATCGTCATCGCCGGCGCCGGGGTGATCGGTATCGAGTTCGCCTACGTCCTGCACAACTACGGTGTTCAGGTGACGATGATCGAATTCCTCGACCGGCCGCTGCCCACCGAAGACGCGGATGTGTCCAAAGAGATCGCTAAACAGTACAGAAAACTGGGCATCAACATCCTCACCTCCACCAGAGTCGAAAAAGTCACCGACAACGGCTCATCCATCTCGGTCGACTACTCCGAAGCCAACGGCACCACCGGCAGCATTGAAGCCGACCGGGCCCTTGTCTCCATCGGCTTCGCACCAAATGTGACAGGCTTCGGGCTGGAAAACACCGGTGTTGAACTGACCGATGACGGTGCCATCGCCATTGACGATTACATGCGGACCAACATTTCCCACATCTACGCGATCGGGGACGTGACAGCCAAACTCCAGCTCGCCCACGTCGCCGAGGCACAAGGCGTCGTGGCTGCCGAAACCATCGGAGGAGCCGAAACCATGGCCCTGGGCGACTACCGGATGATGCCACGGGCCACGTTCTGCCAGCCACAGATCGCCAGCTTCGGCCTGACCGAGCAACAGGCCACAGACGAGGGCCACAAGATCAAGGTGAGCACCTTCCCCATGTCGGCCAACGGCAAAGCCCACGGGCTCGGCGAACCGTCCGGATTCGTCAAACTCATCGCCGACGAACAATACGGTGAACTTCTCGGCGGCCACCTCATCGGTGCCGACGTCTCGGAGCTGCTACCCGAACTCACCCTGGCCCAAAAGTGGGACCTGACAGCCACCGAACTGGCCCGCAACGTGCACACCCACCCCACCCTGAGCGAGTCACTGCAGGAAGGTTTCCACGGCCTCACCGGCCACATGATCAATCTCTGAGCATCAACAAAAACCGCTGATAACCACTGTCAAGACCAAAACAGAACATGCCCCCGGATGCTCACAAGCCGGTGTTAAGTCGCGGTTGACTATGAGGTAACCGATTCCGATGGCGGCGCCTGCGGTGACTGCGTGGGGGAGATCCCGCATTGCATCGCTATCGTTTCGTTGCTTCTGCGCGACGGAGCTCAACAGCGTGGTGCTGGTCGCTATCGGGTTGTCGTCTTACTCAACGCGGCTGGTGGTGGCGTCGAGGGGTTCGCCGAGGTATTCGGCCCAGTCGCGTTTCATGCACGGGTATTGCGAACGCGGCCTCGGTATCGTCCACGGTCCACGGTCCACGGCCGCAGTAATAAACGCTCCGAGGGCAATGTGTTGGCCATCGATGGACTCCTCGTCGAGAGTACACAGCCGGGAGAGGTCAATCCATGGGCTGGTGTCGTTCTTCCTCCAGACTAAGTGCACGTGCACCATTCCTCTACCCCTGGGATGCGTTCCATCACAGGCAACTTTGGTTTACGCCCGCGCTGACCGTGATCTGCGGTGGCCCGCGGTCAAACATATCTCTCCGGCGGCTACCGCAGGGGGTGTACGGCGGGAATGTCCTGGGGCATAGTGGAAGCCATGACAGAGCAGCCAGATCCCAAGGCAACGTCCGCACCAGACCAGCCCGAATCAACGGTGAGGAACGAGCCATCCCGTAACCGGTACGAAATCACCGTCGACGATGAGAGAGCCGGATTTGTCGCCTACGTTGAGTCCGGCGGGCAGCGGATCTTTTATCACACCGAAGTCGGCGAACAGTTCTCCGGCCGTGGCCTGGCCGGGACCCTCGTCTCAGCCGCATTGGCCGACACCCGCAACGACGGCAAGCGCATCGTCGCCGTGTGCCCCTATGTAGCCAAGTACCTGAAGACACATCACGATTTCGACGACGTCCTGGATCCGGTCACGCCGGCGGCGTTGACCGCAGCCGACAAAGCAACCAACTAGCCTTCCATAGCACTGGATCGACCGATAATTACCCATCGCCGGGAAAGGCAAGTGCGGATGGAACTGCGCACCCTAAGGAGCTCATGATGAATCCAGCAGAAACCGGTGTTGATCCTGCGGCGGAGCCCAGCGGTCCCGGCTGTGTCGAGTGTATTGACGGCGACGGGCCCGGCTGGTGGATGCACCTGCGACGTTGTGCCCAATGCGGCCATATCGGTTGCTGTGACAGTTCCCCGTCCCGGCACGGCACCCAGCATGCCCAGGCATCAGGGCACCCGGTGATCACCAGCTATGAGCCCGGCGAAGACTGGTTCTGGAACGCCCAGACACAACAATTCTACGACGGGCCCGAGCTTGCCGCACCGCAATCCCATCCAGCATCCCAGCCGGCACCCGGGCCGCAAGGCCGCGTACCCACGGACTGGAAACAACACCTGCACCGGTAAACCCAAATCGAATGGCGCAGTGGTGCACCAACCACAGCAGCGCGCCAGTTCTGAGCACCACCCAACGGTTGCGCAACCACCGCGGCGGGAGCAGGGTGGAAGACTACATGATCAGCATCCCAGAAAGGCTGATGCGGTGCACAGTACAGAGCAACGTGGCGACGGCGATGAAGCTGGCAGCGTGACGCCTCCGCACTTCGCGGGTCTGCGCGCCGTGTTCGCGGGTCTGCGCGCCGTGTTCGTGAATGCGAGCCTGAAACCGTCTCCTGAGCCGAGCAACACTGACGGACTGGTCCGTTACAGCGCACAGATCATGACCGGCCACGGCGTCGAGGTCGAAACGATCCGGGCCGTCGATCACGACATCGCCACCGGGGTGTGGCCGGATATGAAAGAGCGGGGATGGACAGTTGATGAGTGGCCGGACCTGTTCGATCGGATCATGCAGGCCGACATTCTGGTGCTGGCCGGCCCCATCTGGCTGGGCGATAACAGCTCGGTGATGAAACGGGTCATCGAACGGCTCTACGGGTGCTCGGCGCTGCTGAACCAGGCTGGCCAGTATGCATACTACGGCCGGGTTGGCGGTTGTCTGATCACCGGCAATGAGGATGGCGTCAAGCACTGTGCCATGAACGTGCTCTACAGCCTGCAACACCTCGGATACACCATCCCTCCCCAAGCCGACGCCGGATGGATCGGCGAGGCCGGGCCAGGCCCCTCCTATCTTGACCCCGGCTCGGGTAACCCGGAGAACGACTTCACCAACCGCAACACCACGTTCATGACGTACAACCTGATGCACCTGGCACACATGCTCAAAAGCGCCGGCGGCATCCCTGCGTACGGGAATCAGCGCTCCGAGTGGGACGCCGGCTGCCGTCCCGACTTCAACAACCCCGAACACCGGTAACAAGTCACCGCAGAAGGAGAGAGCCCGTGACCGCACAGCCACCCCAAACCACCGGCGAATGGCCGGCCCTGCGCGTCGATGACTGGACCGATACGCGGGACACCCTGCACATGTGGGCCCAGATCGTCGGGAAAATCCGCCTGACGCAAGCCCCGCTGCTCAACCACTGGTGGCACGTCCCCCTCTACGTCACCGCCCGCGGCCTGACCACCTCGGCCATCCCGTACCAAAATCGGAACTTCGACATCGAGTTCGACTTCCAGGACCACCGGCTGAGCATCCGCAGCAGCGACGGTGCCGCCCGTGACTTCGCGTTGGAACCCATGACTGTGGCCGATTTTTACGCCCGGATCATGGCTGCACTCGACGGATTGGGAATCCAGGTACAGATTCAGCAGGCACGTCCCAACGAGGTCGATCCGGCGATCCCGTTCGCCCAGGACACGGTGCACTCCTCCTACGACGCCGAAGCCGCGAAACTGTTCGGTCAACAGCTGGTCCAGGCGGACCGGGTGATCGGGCAATTCAGATCACATTTCATGGGCAAAGTCAGTCCAGTGCATTTCTTCTGGGGTGGCATGGACCTGGCCTGTACCCGGTTCTCCGGCCGCCGGGCACCGACCCACCCCGGCGGCGCACCGAACTGTGCTGACTGGGTGATGGAGGAAGGCTACTCCCGTGAGCTCAGCAGCTGCGGCTTCTGGCCCGGTGGTGGCACCGAAGGCGCTTTTTACGCCTACGCGTATCCCGAGCCGGAGGGCTTCGCCGATTTCCCGGTCCGCCCGGCCGAGGCGTTCTACAGTGCCGAGAACGGGCAGTTCCTGCTCCCCTACGAAGCGGTCCGCACAGCACCTGACCCCGATCAGGCGCTGCTGGGGTTCCTGCAGAGCACCTATGAAGCTGCCGCCATCAATGGCCACTGGGACAGAGCCGCACTGGAGGTCCACCCCAGCCGATGGGAGCAACGGAACGGACGCAGCCGGTGAGCGGAGGAAATGCCACCCAGCCGGCCGAGATGCCCGGGCAGCTCAGTTGCGCCTCACTGGTTGACGCCATGGGCCGTATACACACCCACCGCGCACACATCCTGCCCCTGGCCAGCCCCGACCCGGTCCGGCGTCTCTTTGGACCGGCCGCGACCATCGCCTACCTGCCCTACCGGGATGATCTCCCACAGACACTGACCGGCTTCGGTGCGTTGTTCCATCAAGCGGTCGGAGAGGAACCCGGTGGACGTGTGCTGGTCTTGTCCAGCGGCGGATACCCCGAAGCCTCCCACGGCAGCGGCACGAAGCTGTCCAGAGTGGCGAATCTGGACTTGGCGGGCGTGCTGGCGGACGGGCGGTACGCGATTTCGCGGAGCTGCGCGGATATCCGTTCTCCACCTGGTGCCGGGGCGAAGCGATCCGTGGGGAGGCGAGACCGTGATGCCTTTCGCAGCCAACATCGCCGTCGAGGTCGCCGGGGTATGCGTTATTCCGGGTGACTATATCTACGCAGATGCCAGCGGAGCGGTGGTCATCCCCGCAGCCAGCCTGCAGCGGTTCAGTTGCCGGCTTTTCCTGAGCAACGAGGTCACCTCCGTCCCTGGCGCAGAGCGGTCCCCTCGCACTGTAACGGGACTCAATGGCCCGCTCAGAAGCGCGCTGATTGCCCGTGCAGACGAGTTGTTCACCGGTGCTCCGACAGTTGAACCTGTGGACGTACTGGCCGACAAACTCCCATAATGTAACCAGCCGGTCTTCGCCCGGCCCCCTTCGGTAACACGTTGGGGGCCGGGTGCGCGGGGGAACCACAAGGAGTGAACATCATGAGCGTAGCGCGATTGGATTCCCACCACCACTTCTGGACGCTAGACCGGGTACAACGGGGCGATTACCCCTGGATGCCGCCGGGACTCCTCCAGGAGGATCATCTGCCTGCCCGGCTCGGCCCGGAACTTGAGGACACCGGCGTGGCAGGCACCATCGTTATCCAGGCGGCTGAGAACGTTGACGAAACCCGCTTCCTGCTCGATCTAGCACACCGTACCGGATTCGTACTCGGCGTCACAGGATGGGCCCCGCTCGACGATCCGGAAGGGCTCGAGACGCTCGCGGACCTCGCCAAGGACGACTATTTGCTGGCCGTACGGCCAATGATCCATGACAAAGATGACCGCCGGTGGATTGCCCAGCCCCAAGTCCGCGAAAGCCTCCGCGCGCTGGTCTCACACGGCGTCCGCTTTGAAGCACTGACCCGCCCGGACTATATGCCCGCCGTCCACGAAGCCCTGGCCGCGGTACCGGAACTGCCTGCAGTCATCAACCACTTGTCCAAGCCCACCTTCCGGTGGGACGACGACGGTCAGTGGCGAACCTGGATGACGCGGTTGGCGGCACGTCCCGGCACCTACTGCAAGTTCTCCGGCATGCTGACGGAAGTCGGGCCGCATTGGACGGATGCCGACTTCGAGCCCTATGCACAGTTCATCTTCGAAGCCTTCGGTGAAGACCGCGTGATGTTCGGCAGCGACTGGCCCGTCTCACGTCAACTTCTCGAATACCCCGACGTCGTCGATCTCACCGAACGGCTTGTGACCTCCATCGGAGTTTCCAGCACCGACGCGTTTTGGCGACGCAACGCTGAAGAGTTCTATGGCGTACACATTCCGGAGCCGCCCCGTTAGCGCAGGGGCCAGAAGGACGCCGTGCTCACTCGATCCTGATCGCCTCTCGTTCACCACAGCGCTTCAGGCAGCTCGTGACCAGGTCATCCAAGCCGTCGGGATCATCGCGCAGGCCACTGCTGACCTGACCGGCCGGATCGGGGCCGCAGTCCTGCATGATCTCATGCCCGCCCGTCGCGTGCGGACCAGGCCCCGCGCAGTCAAACGCACGATCTCGAAGTACCGGGCCAAATTACGACTGCCCCTTCGTATCGCCCAACACGTGAGATTGACTTCCGTTGACCCCTCGACATGCTTTATAAGGAGGCTTAGGGTAAAAAGTGTCAGCATGATTCATCGGGGAAGTGGTGGAAACCAACGACGAACTCAAAACCGAGCACATGGCCACCCATGTGATGCCGCTACAGGAAGGCCCCAAGGGCTACGACATCTTCAAAAACAAAAAGGACAACTGCGTCAGAGCCGTCTTCCAACCCTAACCAACGGTGTAGTAGGCCAGGCGGCTCATCGGCGCTTTTGTCCATAACATGCCGGGACTCTTCTCCGTCCCACGTCCCCCGCTTTCGGGGATCCGCGCGATAGACGCGCAGCCCGTGGGCAGCCCAGCGGCAAGGCTGCCCACCACTAGCAACAGGAAGGTGAAAAACGATGAAAGCTGTTGTTTATAACGGACCGAGGGACGTCAGTGTTGAGGATGTTCCAGACGCCAAGATTGAACGGCCCACCGATGTGCTGGTGAAGATCACCGCGACGAATATCTGCGGATCAGACCTGCACATGTATGAAGGCCGCACCGATTTTGAATCCGGCCGCACCTTCGGCCACGAAAATATGGGTCAGGTGATCGAGGTCGGCGATGGGGTCGATAAGGTCAAGGTCGGCGAGCACGTGGTGCTGCCGTTCAACATTTCCTGCGGGTTCTGTAAGAACTGTGAACGCGGTTACACCAACTACTGTCTGACCACCCAGCCGGATCCTGCGGCGGCTGGCGCCGCCTATGGTTTCGCGGCGATGGGACCCTGGGCGGGCGGGCAGGCCGAAATGCTGCGTGTGCCCTACGGCGACCACAATTGTCTGCGCCTGGGCGAGGACGCAAAGGAGAAGGAGAACGATTATGTAATGCTCTCCGACATCTTCCCCACCGGCTACCACGCCACCGAAATGGCCGGCGTCATCCCCGGGGACACGGTGGTGATTTACGGTGCCGGACCGGTGGGGTTGATGGCCGCCCTGTCCGCCACCACCAAGGGCGCCGCCAGAGTGATGGTGGTCGACCGACATCCCGACCGGCTGCGGCTTGCCGAGCAGATCGGCGCCATCCCGGTTGATGATTCGAAAACCGACCCGGTCCAGTTCGTGCTGGATCAGACCATGGGGTTGGGTGCCGACCGCGGCTGTGAATGCGTGGGGTATCAGGCTCATGACCCGCAGGGCACCGAAGATCCGGCGCTGACGTTGAACCGGCTGATCGCCTCAGTGCGCTTCACCGGCGGGATCGGCGTCGTCGGCGTCTTCCTGCCAGCCGATCCAGGCGGGCCCACCGAAGATGCCAAACAGGGCAAGGTTGCCATTGACTACGGCCTGCACTGGCTTAAGGGCCAGACCATCGGCTCCGGCCAGTGTCCGGTGAAGAAATACAACCGGCAGCTGCGTGACCTGATCGCCGGAGACAAAGTGAAGCCGTCCTGGATCGTTTCCAATGAGGTCCCGCTGACCGGAGCGGCGGATGCCTACCGTAACTTCGATGAGCGTAACGACGGGTGGACCAAAGTTGTTATCAAGCCCGAGTTGGCGAACGCATGAGCGGCCAGGTCAGCGCTGCGTTGCTGGTGCGGGTTCAGGCGCAGCCGGGGAAGGAAGATGAGGTCGAGCAGTTCCTGCGTGATGGGTTGGCGATCGTGAACGACGAGCCCGGGACCGTGGCGTGGTTCGCGGTCCGGTTTGGTCCTTCGAGTTTCGGGATCTTCGACGCGTTTCCTGATGACGCGGCGCGGCAGGCCCACCTTGGTGGACGCCTCGGAACTGCTTTGATGGCCCGGGCAGAGGAGCTGTTCACCCAGGCGCCCGCCGTCGAACCCGTGGACGTGATCGCCCACAAACTTCCCTAAGCGGGCGGTCCCTTGAGCGCCCAAGTGATCGGAGACCGCCAGAAAATGACCGGAAGAGGTATGTCATGACGGATCAGATGCAGGAGCTTCCCGCCGAGCAGCCGCTGGGCCGATTGGAGGAGGTTGCCTACTTCCACGGTCCGATGCCAACGGGCGTCACGGTATCGCATGAGGGCCGGATCTTTGTGAACTATCCCAAATGGGGCGACGACGTGGAGTACACCGTGGCCGAGGTCGTCGATGGCGAGGCGGTTGCCTACCCCAACCAGGAAATCAACCGGAGCGATCCGGATAACCTGGCGGGCACCTTGATCTCCGTGCAAAGCGTGGTGGTGGATCCGGCAAACCGGTTATGGATCCTGGACACCGGCAGTCCGTTGTTCCAACCGACGGAACATGGCGGTCCCAAGCTGGTCTGCGTCGACCTGGCAACCGACACAGTGGTGAAGACCATTCTGTTTCCGACGGACGTGGCCCTGCCGACCAGCTATCTCAACGATGTCCGTTTCGATCTCAGGCGCGGGCAGGAGGGTATCGCGTACATGACAGATTCCTCAGACCAGGGACCGAACGGAATTGTCGTCGCCGATCTGGCCACCGGCGAAAGTTGGCGGCGGCTGCACGATCACCCCTCGACGAAAGCGGAAGAATTGTCTCACTTCGTGCCGGTAGTCGAGGGGCGGCCCGTGCTGGAACGTCAACCGGACGGCTCTGTCGGGCCCGCGATAGCGATGGGCTCCGATGGTATTGCCATCGGCAGCGACGGCGGCCGGCTCTACTATTGTCCGCTCGCCAGCCGCCGGCTGTACAGTGTGGCCACCGATGCGCTCGTGGACCGTTCACTCGACGATGATGCCGTGGCTACCACAGTCACGGAGGAAGGGGACAAAGGCGGCGCCGGTGACGGGCTCGAATCGGATGCGGCGGGCTACGTTTACGCGACGAACTACGAGCACAATGCCGTCCTCCGTTGGGCTTCCGGTTCCGACGGAGCCTGGGAGACGGTGGCACACGATTCCCGGCTGTTGTGGCCGGACACACTCTCGCTGGGCCGCGACGGCTACCTCTATGTCACAGCGAATCAGCTGCACCGGCAGTCGGACTACCAAAATGGCGAAGACCTGCGGGCCAAGCCCTACACGCTGTTCCGGATACGGGTCGATGCCGAACCGGTGCTGCTGCGCTGACCGGCAAGCTCAGTCATAGCCCCGGGACGCTCCCACAGAAATGGTTTGAATAACGCTGGAAATCCGGCTATTCAACCAACAACTGCGGGAGCGTTGGCGTGTTTGTGGGCTCGTAGCGCACGGTCCGCGCGGTACTCCGAACTGCCGCACCAGTCTGGCCCAGCAGGGCGATTGTTTGTCCGGCGGGGATGTCCAGGGACATTTTTGGGCAGAGCTCACCCCAACGCCGCTGCACGACAGAAGGAAGAGAAGGTGCACAGACCACCGATAACGGTCAGAACTTAAGCTAAGGCACCAAAAGCAGTGAATATCCAGTAGTCTTCCGCTGACAGCTTTCAGTGAGGGGTCGACTTGATCGATTCGACCGGGTTGTATCAACCCGCAGTGATTCCCCCGGTCCGCCATCCTTGCGGCGGCGAGATGTGTCCGCTCACCCATCCCTCAGCGGGTCGGTAGCTCACGTGGGGGCGAAGAGCGCGTCCGATCCTTCGAAGCCAGGATTTCTGCCACGTGGTCCTTCATGGAATCCCTATATTCAGGGCACCCCGAGCGGTACTGTCATTCCTTGACAGCGATGGACTCCAACTACATTCTCAATTAGGAGCAGGCCCAGTGAGCGATGCCATTGGAATGAGCCTGTTTGGAGTGATTCTCCGCCTCGCCGTCTCCGTCGTATTCATGATTCGGAAGCCATTATCCAGGATGGGAGGGAGGCTGGTCCCAACTAAACAACCTGACAAGCTCTACCGTTTCCAGCTTCGGTTTGCAGCCGTCATGTCGAGCATATTCTTCCTGGTGGGGCTGACCATGATCGTTGCGGGTCTGATCTGGGAATTTGGGGGAAGCTGAATGCATATCGTTACCGGCATTCTCATCGCTCTGGTGGGTGTCACCTTGATATTCATTTCTGGGTCACTGGCGAGGTTCCAAGCCCGAACCTTCCACGAGTTTGGCATAGCCGTACGCACCGCTGACCGTTTTGTCCCCGCGTTGATGTGGGGTAGCAGAGTATTCGGAGTCCTGCTTATCGCACTCGGCTTATTCATTGCCATAACCGGATACCTATGAACTGCCACGTCGACAACCCCACCACTGCGACACATGCCCGCAAGAACACGAGGCGCTGATCCGACATACCGATCCGCTTACGGCATGGATCCGCACCGACGATTCGTGCAGGCAACTTTGGATATACGGCGTTTTGCGCAGAGGACTTCTGACATCAAAATGTCCACACTCGGCTGCACACGAACCGTTTTCCTGCGCGACGGTGTGCAGACGACTTCGGAAAATGACATCAGTTGTCGGCGTCTCGGAATTCATCGTTTCTGTACGCCCTGTGTTCAGCTGTACGCGCCTAGCTCGGGGGGGGGGAACTATCCCGCCTAACCCAATATGGCGCTGACGTTCATCGCATCGTGAAAGCGCCGGTTACTTGAGCAGGGGTGCGAGATAGCCGCCGTCGACGTCGAGCAGATCAGCGAGCAGGCGGTCCGGCCGCCAGTCCTCGACACTGTCAAGGGCCAGCCAGATGTCAAGGTCGCGGAGCTGGTCGAGAATCGCGGCTCCATGGATAAGTGCTCGACCATGAATTGGATCCATATGACGAGCGGCGATCTCAACCGCGGCGTTGCCTGCCTCCGAATCAACGCAATGGCCTTCTTCGGATACGCGAGCCTCATATACCAGCCGGCACAGGTCGATCTCGACCGGACCGAGCACGGCAAACTCAAAGTCCAGCAGGGCGACGACCTCCCCGTCCCACAAGGCATTCATCAGCGCGAGGTCACCATGATTGACGATCTGTTCCACCAAGGGTGCAGTCCGAAAGTAGCCCTCGATGACTCCATGGAGCCGCGACCGCTGGGCGCTGGACAGTCCCAGTCTGACTTCGGCGCGGCTAGCAGCCGCGGTGGCAGCGTCGAGCGTAGCCGGTACGAACCCCCCGTGCGGGGCCACAAGCGTCTTGAGAGACGGGCTCGCGTCGTGCACGATCTGGGCCCGAACCCACAGCTGACGGACCGCCGATTCCCGCTCCGCAGGCGTCAGCGTCGGCCACGCCTCGTGGAGGTTCTGACCGCGAACCTCCGCGCTCACTATCCAGCCGTGGCCCTCGGTAGTGCCCTCTCCAAGGATCTCTGGGTGCCCGACCTCTCGCGGAAGAGCCCGCACGAGCGCAGCCTGGCGTGCCATGTCAACGGGTGTATGCGCGATCCGCACGGCGATGTCGTTACCGACCCACGTCGCGTTTGAGTACCCATTGGCTCGCCGCATTCGCGCGAGTTCGCCGCCATAGTGCGCCGCCACCTCAGCGGCCAAGCCCCGGACAAGGGCTGTGCTGATCGGGTCGCGATCCTGGTCGAGCGGATGAATACTTTCAGTGGGCTCTTCCATAGGGTAATCATCCTGCCATAGTCAAAGGGTCTATCCGGTCCGGATAGGTGACGCGCGACTTGTCTAACTGCGCTAGTGAGCGCGGATCATCACTGCTCATCTAAGGGGGCAGTGTCTCACTGACCATCGTGCCGTGGGACGGAGCAGGTACTCTTCCTGCTGCGCGTGAGATAATGCTCAATCATGGCTTCCCTTGTCGCTCACTGGTCGAACACGGAGTTCCGGGACGACGCGACGACGTGGGTGGATAAATCCCTGCTTGCCCGCGGGGAGCGTCGAACCGGACCGCTGGAAGAAGTCAGAGTCCGCTTCTGGTCGGCAGTTTTCCGGGTTCCGATGAACTCTGGGCAGGCGTACTTTAAGGTCGCTAATCCGGGACAAGCCTTCGAAGGTGCCCTGCTAGCGGCACTCGGACGGATTGCCGCCGAACGGGTCATCGTTCCGTGGGCAATTGAGCCTCAGCAAGGATGGTCGCTCCTGCCTGACGGAGGCCCGACACTCAACTGGACATCGGAGCGGGACTGGCTAACACTCATTTCGGATGTAGCCCAGTTGCAACGTGCCTGCACCGAACACACCGGAGTGCCCGGCCTCGTTCCCCACTACCCGGTTGCCACCGCTGCTGACGAGATAGAGCGACTCGTGGCCGATCTGGCGACACGTCCGTATGACGACCATCAACGCATCAACCACGACCTGGCAGCCCAATGTCTGAGCGGTCTGCCCCGACTACGAAAACGCATGATGGTGCTGGAACGGACCAAACTGGCACCGACACTGCAACCGAACGACGTCCACCCGGGCAACGCCGTCCGACCTCTCACCCCCGGCAAACCGTGCAGGGTTTTCGACTTGGGCGACGCCGTTTGGTCCCACCCGTGGGCCGTGTTGCATATAGCCGGCCGTGGGATCGGTGGTGTCGAACTGAACGACCCATGGCCGCAGAACTCTGCCACGCGCCGACTCGTTGACGCATATGCCGAGCATTGGCCGGAGATTGACCACTCCGAGCGCGCAGAAGTCCTCGACGCTGCTGAGCAGCTCGGTAGTCTGCATCGCATCGCACCATGGCAACGGATGATTGCTGCCGTTGATTCCTCTGAGCAAACCATCCGTCTGCCGAGCCTTGGTGCTTGGCTGGGCAAGATACTAGCCAGAGTTCAGTAGCGCGGCACCTCGCGTGTGCACAATTGCGGTCCGGCGCGTCGATCTGTTTGCGCATACCAAGCGGAAACTGGTCTCTGCGATTCTCGATTAGCCCAGCGTGACCCAAGATCCTGATTGGTACCCTGCTTCGATGGACACCAAGGATGAACTAATTGCCGACCTCGAGTCCTTCATGAAGGAGTACGAGTCTCGAACGAACGCGCGAGACATGGCGCGATGGCGGGAAACCATCGCTGAAGATGCGACGTACTGGTTTACCGATGGCTCCTACGAGGGCATAGACAACATCGTTGACGCCGTTCAGGGCACGTTCGCTGCGATTCAGGACGAGGTCTACACCATCAGCAACGCGCAGTGGGTGGTTGCGACGCCCGAAGCGGCAGTGGTGCGCTACCAGTTCCGCTGGGTTGGGTACATCGATGGTCAGAAGAGAGAGGGCCAGGGGCGGGGCACGAACACGCTGGTTAAGCGTGAGGGTCGATGGCTCATGCTCCACGAGCATTTGAGCGTCTAAACTAAGAGCTTGGCGTGGCGAGCATTGACGTTTTCGATGTCGTTCACGCGCATATCATCTCCATTGAGCGACGAGCCCCAAATATCTTGGCTCATTTATTGCGCTGGTAGACGGAAATGGTTCACGGAACGTAGTCAATCCGTTTTCCTGCGGCGGTGGCGTACGCAATCTCGTTGGCAGTGGATTCACCGATGTAGTCCCCTGGGCAGACAACCATGACGCTATCCGCCACGTCGATCTTGCGCAGATGCAGCGCGTTGAGTCGCTGTCGATCGTCTTCAGTTAATCGGCCCCCGTCACCTTCGAAGTTTACAGGAGCAACGACGATATCTCCGTCGAGAGATAACCGCCGTATCAGCTCATTCATCTGCGGCCAGAACTTCACCGACCCGCAAATGCAGACGATGCGAGGTCGAGGATGTTTGGTGCTCAAATTCGCTCCTTCGATCATCAGCACGAGTCTGAATCGTCTCACATTCGAGCCCAGCCGATTGATAGAGGACGCGACTTCAGAATGTCCCGTGGGAGGAATCCCTTCCGGGGCACCATGAGCGTCGCTTATCTCGGTGTTTTAGCTGCCGATACGGCCGAGCAAAAACTGTCGACAGATTGGACGCTGACGGTGTACTTCCGGCCGTTCTTCAACTCGATGTCGACTTGCGCGCCGCCACTGATAAACCCGCGATGCCCTTTGCCAAGGTACCGGTACCCGTAGCCTCCACTAGGAAAGTAAGAGTTTTTGACGGAGTCAATTTCATTCAGAGGTAATCGGGCTCGTATCCCCGCGGAGGAGAGGAATACTCCCTCGCCGCCGACCTTGGCTGTTGTCCTGGCCCACCGCGGACCAAGGAAAATGATCATTGCCGCAGCAACCACCAATAAAGGTATCCAGATAACCGCTAGGCCTGTCGATGAGGTTTCTGGCGGCAGAAAGAGCCCCAGCAGCAGCGAACTCAGGATCAGGATACCGGCACCGCACATGATCACCTTCGCAGTGGAGTCGGCTTCGACAGTTGAAACATAGGTCCGCGGTTGCGGCGCTACGCTGCTGTCGGCTGAGTCTTGATGCCCCATCATAGATCTACCCAGTTCCCTCGGTTCTACCACTCCTCACCAATCCTAAGAGAGTGAACGCTCAAGTCGAGGCGATTCTATTGCGGATCCACGAGGTCTACGACTTCACATACCGATCCTTGACTGGGTGCAAAGCGTTTCAAGCTACGCAGTCTTTGTGGTGATCTGCTTTATGAATTTGCGGGAGGATTTTTTAGATTCCCGCAGGATGGAGAACAGCTCGGTTCTGTCCCCCAGTGGCTCCCGAAGCTTGTAGGCCTCCCATAAAGGGTAGGCTTCGAGCCCTGAAGCATGCGCGAAGGTTTCATCATCGTTCCCTGCCCATTGCAACGCCTCGCCGAAATCGTTGGTCACATACGCGCAGAATCGCTCAATCCATAAATAAGCGGGTTTGCCGCGGCCCAAGCGGAGCCGCCCGGACCTGTGGAGGCTCCGGACAACCACCACACCGGGATCCGGATGATGCTGCACCGGTTCGGTACCGGCGGCGTCGTCAGATTTTCCGGAGACATTGTTCTTGTCTTTCATGGCGTGCCACGTTCCTGATTCGAACCGACGCGCCACGAACGTGTCCGGGCTTTCGGTTGATCGGTATTCGCTTCTGCACAACTCGTGCCCGCGATGCTGGGCCGGCAACATCAGGTCAAAGATGTCCACGCTTTTCTGTCCTTTGAGGCACCCTTGCTTGGCTTCCTTCCGGGCAACGTCGAATGCCTTCGCAGGAGTTGGCGCGTCGATGAGGACCAGACGCTCTTCGTACAGTGACCGGCTCCTTCTGCCTGCCCTGGACCACTGCAGGACTCCACGGGCGATGTACCAGTGATGCCGTGGTGAGGGAAGGATGGAACGTTCCGTCGATTCCGTTGTCGACTTGGTCGAACCTGAACTGAGATCTATGTCCATGCAGGCATCGTATAGGCGTTGAGCCGTTCGAGACAGGTTCAAGTGAAGATGGCCGGCGAGGGATGGATATGGGTGATCGAGTGCCGTACATCCAGACGTCGAAAAGCGGTGTTTGGCTCTCATCGACGTCAGAAGGCATGGCACTGGATAGTCTGTGGACATGATTGAAACCGCAGGGATGCCCGCCCACCAGCCAGACTCGAACTTCAAGTCGATTCGTGTCGCCGCTGGCATTGTCCGGTGGGGAGACTCATTGCTATTGGTTGACCAACTAGTGGATGGGCGCCGTTACTGGAGTCTTCCCGGGGGCGTTATGGAGGAAAACGAATCGATCCTCCCCGGCCTGGCTCACGAGATTTTTGAAGAGAGTGGGATCTCAGCGCGTCGCTTCGGTGCCCTGGCGCACGTTATCGAGCTTCGTACTGCGGATTTGCTTTCCATCGCCTGTGTTTTCGAAGTAGACGAATGGGAGGTGACCATAGGGCACGTCGCTGCCGATCCAGCCGGCGAGGTGATAAGGGCTCAGTTCTTTAGCATCCCCGAAACAATTCGGCTGCTCAGTGGGCTACCTTGGTCTTTCATGTCTGAACCGATCATTGAGTACCTTTTGGGTTCTGGTGGGCAGTTCTACAGCTACTGCGCTCCGGCCGGATCGGATGAGCCAGCCAGAGCACAAAGAGCCCACTCTATGAGTGTTTGATAAGGGATCCTCTGCCGGTCTTCGACCTGCACAGTATGTCAGACCTGACCACCGGCCTCGGCTCCCCGGACCTGCATTTTTGACCCTTGTAACGAAAATCTGCGAAGTCTCCGGTGAGCTCCTTGGAACCGGGCAATCGATCCTAACCGAAACACTCATGATGGCGTTAGTCGGCTTGGATGTTCTCTGAATTCGAAAAGAAGCATGAACAGCAAGTTGGCGACCAAAAGTAGATAAAGGGCAAGGCTGAGAATAGATACGTCCGTTATGAGTTCGTAGGTACACCATACGGCTCCAATGATCACCAAAAGTACAAAAAGGATTCGTTTCCACTTTTTGTAAGCTGGCTCATAAGTTCCATTCCTGCTCAATGAAAAACCGAGTTGTGCGGCGCGAATCAAGGTGAATATCCCCATCGTGAGTATCACCATGGGCATAGTGGAGTTGTTGGTGCCGGTCCCCACTGAAAGGGCGAGAATCAGGGTGATACTCACTGCCGCAAGCACCGTCATAATAACTGCGGCTGAAGTACGCGGCAATCTTGCTCGTGATTCTTCTGGACGGGAGCCCGCGGCACCACTTGTTCTGCCCATACGTCTTCCCTATCTGTTGGGGTCGTTGGCCCCATAACTAGCCTGCACAGATGCCGGTGCCCACGTAACCGCCACCTTAAAGCAGCGGATTCGCGGCCCTGAATCCTGCCGAGGAAAATCGTTCAAGTTGGCTGAATGCCCAAGAGAGGTATGATGCTCGACATCCAATAGTATCCATTGGATGGTTTAGCATTCGGTCACTAACTCTTGGCCATTAATCCCAACGCATGCCGGGTGATCCGGTAATGGATCCTTTTGGGGACTTCATCTAGTCCCGGTTGCGACGCCGCCTCCGCCTCGTCAGGAAGATGCCGCCGAAGGCGGCTAGCGTCACAACTGGCATTGTCCAGATCACCGGATAAATAAGGCTGGGAACAAGCCCGGCGACGATGGCTAGGGCCACGATAATCACTAGGCTCGGAAGGAGGAAGGCTGCACGCAGCTTGATGTCATCGCCAGGTTGCTCAGCCATTGTCCACGTTCCATCTTCCTTGGGCGAGAAGCCTATAAGCCGGACCTTTACACAGTAGCGGTTTCTCGCAGTACAAGCTTCGAAATGGCGGCAATGACAGGCGCGGGGGCCTATGTCCGTGAAACGTAGGGCCCGATAGCCGATCGGCTTCCGGTGTTGAAGCTATGGCCCTTGCAGAAATCCGCCCACCGAGCGTGGTTTTGGTTAACCGTAGAAGGTGCGGCAATCAGCCGTTGCCGGTAGCCGGGAAAGTCCTCTCGAGCCGGCCTCATCTCTGGAGGTGCGCCATGGGTGCACTGCTTGTCGGGTATGCCCGATGCTCCACCGACCAACAAGACTTGACCGCCCAACGCGACGCTTTGCTGAGCCTTGGTGTCGAGACCGATCGGATTTATGTCGATCACGGCCTGACCGGCACGAACCGCGAACGTCCCGGGCTGCGCGAGGCTCTCGCGGCATGCCGAGCTGGTGACACACTCGTGGTCACCAAACTCGACCGGCTCGCGCGATCGCTGCCCGACGCTCGCGCAATCGCTGACGAACTCACCAGCCGCCAGATCAGTCTGAGCTTGGGCGGCTCGGTCTACGACCCCAACGACGCAGTCGGACGACTACTGTTCAACGTGTTGGCGATGGTGGCCGAGTTCGAGTCCGATTTGATCCGGCTGCGTACTCGAGAAGGCATGAAGGTCGCCAAAGCCAAGGGGCGGCTGCGAGGCAAGCAACCGAAGCTCAACCTACGGCAAGAGGCGCACCTGGTGTCGCTGGTGCATAGCGGCGAGTACAGCACTGCCGAGATCGCTGATTTGTTCGGCGTAGGCCGCTCGACGGTCTACCGCGCCATCGAGCGGCAGCGCATCCGCACGAAGACCGGCATCACCGAATGGGACGGTTGAGCCGAATCCACTTCGCGAAGGTGTCCCGCACAGCCGCCCTATGCGGGACACCTCCCGCGATCCAAGCGTGACTGTCCATCCTTCTCCACAATAGGTTCCACTTACGACGTTCCGGGGCTGCTCGTGAGAGCGTCAGCTAACCGGATGACGAACCGCTATGTGGGTTTTGGCGCTTGTTCGGTGAGCATGGCCAGTCGTTCGACGGATGCCATCAACCGCTCTGATGTCGTGCTGCGTGCCCGCTTGAGGCGGGACTCGTCGGTAAGGTCACTCCAATCGTAGGTGTGCGTGACAAGGGTCCGTCCGGGTCCCAGCTCTTCCAGCTCCCACCGCCACAGGTGGCCCGGACGATCCTTGCCGGGTTCTGTCGGCATCCAGGCGATCCGGCGTCCTTCCTCGAACTCGACGATGTGGTTCTCGCGCACGTTTCCGCCGGTGAGCGTCATCACGAAGACGTCACCGACGGTGTGTGCGCGCTGACCGGGTTCGGCCTGAGCGAGATTGTCGTTGCCGTCCCAGCGGGGTTGTTGTGCCGGATCGGCGATGAGTTCGAAGATGGTAGCGGTTGGAGCGGCGATCTCGCGGCTGGCGGATACGATGCGTTGCTCGGATGTCTGGTCGGTCATGCTTTACGTTCTACCACTGAGCCCGCTGATGCGCAGCCGCAGCGGGTACAACGCATTGCCCGCACGAGCTACGGCACAGCACGACAAGCCCCCCGCAGAGACCGAGCGCCGTCCTGCTGCACCTTCGGCTTACGGATCGTACGGACGCCGCTGGAAGTGACGCCGCCGCGGAGTGATCAAGTCCACAAGAAGGGGCGCTGGGTCGGCAGCTATCTAGCCGAGGAAAGTGGCGATGAGAGTGTCGTTAGCTGTAGAGGCCTCGGTTGAGCTCGACCAGATCGTCGGAGATGAGGGTCTCGCCCTTCTCGATCTTCTCTGTGATCGCGGCGATTGCGAGGTATCTTCGCTGCGGGATCAAATCCTTCTTCGCAGCTGCAAGAGCACTAGGAACTTCCTGGAGCGTGAGATCGGCGCAGTACGCAGGGGCTCCGGGCTGCTGACGCCATGAATCGGCCAGGGAGCCGGAGTCGATGGCATCGAAGCCGGTGTCTTCCACCAGGCGCATTGCTACAGCCTTGTCGGCCTCGCGGTCCGCGGCGACGGGAATTGCGATCCGACCGGGGTCTCCTGGTGCTGTGCCCTTGGCCTCGAAAGACCCCGCTACGATGGCGTTCCAGGCCTTCGTGACGGGACGTCCGAGCTGCTCGGTGACCCATACACTTTCGACCTGTCCCTCATCGAGCGCCTGCACCTGCCCATCGCGCATGGGGTAGTAGTTCGAGGTATCGAGGATGGCCGCATCGCTTGAATGGTTCGCAATGAGGGACCTGATGGCGGGGATACGACTCAGCGGTACGGAGATGATGAGGGCTTCGATGTCGGTGACGACGTCTGGGGCCTCTACTGCCCGGGCGCCCGCTGCCACGATCTCTGAATCGATGGTCTCCGGGCCACGGGAATTGGCGATTTTGACCTCGTGTCCTGCTCGGCTGAGCTTGGTGGCCAGTGTTGCTCCGATGGATCCTGCTCCGAGGATGCCGATCTTCATGAGAATCCCTTCGTTGAAGTTGTGGTTAACTCCATTGTTAACCTTTCCATTAGTGTGAAGGTCAAATCGTCGTCACGAAAGGGAACTTTTATGCGCATTGGTGAACTGTCCGAACGGTCCGGTGTTCCGCCTCGGATGCTGCGGTATTACGAGGAGCAGGGCCTGGTGGCGCCGCGCCGGCTCGATAACGGCTACCGGTCCTACGACGAATATCTCGTGGACCGCGTCGGCAAAATCCGTGGTCTCATCGAGGCGGGCATACCAACCCGGGTTATCGGAGACATCCTGCCCTGCTTGGATCGACCACAAACCATCGTCGTTACTGACCCGGATCCAGAGCTGCGGGAGATACTTCTTCGGGAAGGTGACCGGATGACCCAGAGGATCGACCTGCTCGTCCAAAACCGCGAGTCCATCAACCGCTACATCCAGGCAATGGACTCAGCCCTAGATGTAGCGGCAGAGAAGACCGCCAGTTAACTACATCCCATTTGTGTGAAGGTTGCACGATTGGTCCATGACCTCACCAAAAATCGAGACTGCGCCATCCCGAACGCCAATAAAGTTGCCTATTGGTAGTTTGCTTGCCCTTGCTGCCGCGGGTTTCCTTACTGCAATGCCGGAGACACTTCCCGCCGGCATCCTGCCGGCCCTGAGTGCGGATCTGGGCGTGACTGAAGCTACTGCGGGGCAGACGGTAACTGTCTACGCGATTGGTCGATCGCCGGGTCCATCCCGATCATCAATGCGACGAAAGGCTGGCCCCCGCCGGCGCCTGCTCGTCATGGCTCTTAGCGGATATACGGTCACGAGCCTGCTGGTAGCTGTGTCACCGTTTTATGCCCTCACTCTGGTGATTCGCTTCGCGACGGGTGTCTTAGCTGGCGTCCTGTGGGGGATCGCTTTATGCTCATTTCGGAAGCCGCTGGCAGCCGCGACGTCGGCGAGCTGCCGTACACTAGTGATATGACACAGAGGTTCGCGGAGTACGTCGAGGCGGGTTACGAGCTGACGCCCGACGAACGGTTGGAGGCCGCTCGGATGCTTCGCTTAAGTGTTGATCAGGACACCGACAGCGAACAGGCCGATATCGATGGCGCTTGGGCTGACGTGATCGACCGACGTGTCGCGGAGGTCGTCAGCGGACACGCCAGACTCGTAGATGGACACGCTGGCTTGGCTCAAATCCGCGCTGAGCTCGCCGCGCGTCGTAAGTGACATATCGATGGCGTGAGCATGAAGCAGCCCACGACGAGCTCCGTTAGGCTGTGCTTTTCCTCGAGGACGAACGCGAGGGCTGGGGCGACAAGTTCGCTGACGCTGTCGAGGCCGCCATCAACAGCGTTCTGGATTCTCCACATAGCTGGGGTCTGCACAGAGGTGAGCGTCGGAAACCGGCTGTTCGTACCAGGAGCGTCGCGGGATTTCGATACGACATTAAGTACATCGTCCAGAATGACGAAGTCGTCATTGTGGCGTATGCGCACGAGCGTAGACGGCCCGGCTACTGGACGAGTCGTATCAACGAATGACCTGCGTGGTGGTCCCGGCTGCTCTTCAGGCTCGGCGGACACGGTCGAGGCTCCAAGCTGGCAGTGACCCGTAAATGGGGACCTTTCCCGAGACGTACGTGTTCCGCAGGGGATCCTCTACTGACACATCCTGCGGCACGTCGTTCTGCGGCTGGTAGTGACCGGCCTCATGCAGGCTCGACCGTCTTCGCCATGACGCAGTTCTTTAGCCCTTTGGATCGGTCATAGGTGAAGCCGAGCCGTTCATAGAGTAAACGGGTGCCGTTGTAAAGGAACGACGACGACATCTTCTTGGTCTGGTTGGTCAGGTCGTGGGGATAGCTCTCGACCCGACCGCCGCCGGCCTGCGCAATCAGGTCGAGCGCACCGGTGATCGCCAGCTCGGTCACGCCCTGTCGCCGGTGGCGCTTGTCGACGAAGACGCAGGTGATTCGGTAGTCGGGGTCCGCGGTCTTGGTGGCGTCGTACTCCTTGCGGTGGTGGATGTTGGGCAGCTCGTCCAGGGCGCCGTACTCTGCCCACGCGATGGCCTCGTCGCCATGCATCACCAGCGCGGCGTGCGCCTTGCCCCGCTCGACATAGGCCTTCTTCATCGCTCGGCTGCCGTCGTATCCCGGGGCTCGCTCGGCACAGTCCGGGTGGAAGTAGGTGCACCAGCAGCCCCCGAAGATGCCATTGTGCCGCTCCACCATGGCCTCGAAGGCGGGCCAGGTCGCGGGGCTGAGCGGCGCGATGGTGTATGACAACTCCGTGGCCATGCTGGCAGTCAACCCTTGCTGGCAGCGGATACGTCGACGCAGACGATGCCCTGGTTGCCGTCTTGGTCGGCGATCACGGTCAGCATCGGCGCATTGCTGTCATCGACGATAGTCCCTCCTGCGGCGAGGGCGGCGGCGACCCGCTGCCCGGCCACCTCAGGTGCCACGTAGACCTCGACGTGGAACCGCTGACGCGGGGTCTCATGCTCGTCGGCGTCTCCGAACCACAGGTTCGGCACCCGTCCCGTGGCGTCCCGGATCTCGTCGTCGGGCGTCCCGCGGCCCTGGGCCTCGGCGTCCCCGGTCAGCAGGGCGGCCCACACGGGGGCGATGGTCGCGGAGTGCGCCGTGTCGAGGCCGAGCTCGATGTCGCTGACCGAGGTTGGGTCGGCGTCTACGTTGTGGTCGGCGGCGATGTCGGTGATCCGTCGCGCGAGGTCGATGTCCTGTTGGGTCACCCATTCGACGACATGTTCAGTGCCCTCGTCGTCGCGGTAGATGGCGTCGTTAGTGACCAGTTTGAGGTCGACGTGCCCACTGCCGATCGACACGCGCGGGTGGTGTCCGAGCGTGTCACCCGCCTCGCCCACGGTGGTGACGAACCGTGCGCCGGTGCCGAAGTCATCAATCACGTAGCGGGCATGCAGTCCCTGGGCTAGCTTGCGCCAGTCGGTCAGCTTGGCCTCGGCGATCGCTTCCCCCAACAACATGTCCATAGACGGGGAGTCTACACGTGATTCAACTCACAACGCTGGCGCGACGAACAACCGGAGCTGTCACGATGAGCGTGGACGCCCTGAAGACTGCCCGTTACGCCGCTAAGTTTGAAAGCTCGCGCAACGTCCTGGGGAAACTGCTTTACATGAACGCCCCAGTCCTCCAAGCACGCACGCTAACTGATCGCCGAAGCAGATCGGCTTGCGGGACGAGGGCGCCGTCAGTCGAAACGGCTGTGATGTCTATCTGACAGATTCCCCGCTACCTCAGTGCTCAGGCAAGGGTGCCGTAGCTGTTCTGATAGGTCTTTCCTGGCTTGGGGTGGGTGAATTTGATGGCTGACCAGGTGCTGTCCACGCTCAGCGCAGTGCTCTCCACAAGCCCGTGTTCGTAACCGATGCGGATGATCACCGGAAGGGTTAGATCCGTCCCGAGTTTCCCCGTTACCTTTTTAGTATCCCCGAATTGAGCAAGACTTGGGGTTGCTGGCCTGTCGGTCCCGGCATGATTTTTACCCCCAGTCGTTGATGATCCGGGGGGTGTTGTCACCGGGAGTCGATAGGTGCCAGGTGATCGCTAATGGGGACACGACCAGCTGCCGCAGTTGAGGAAGCAGGTCAGCCGTAACGTGGATGCCGACGCTTG